>JBDNAW010000118.1:0-23828 GCA_039768255.1 Akkermansiaceae bacterium
CGTTTACGGCGGTTTTGTATTCCTCCATGGTGGGGGTGCGGCCGAGGATGGCGGAGAGGACGACGACGGGGGTTGAGGAGAGGAGGGATTCTCCTTTTTTGCGGTCGGAGTCTTCGACGACGCGGCCTTGGAAGAGGCGGGTGGAGGTGGCCATGACGGTGTCGCCTTTTTCAGCCTTTTCCTGGTTGCCCATGCAGAGGTTACAGCCGGGGCGCTCGAGATACATCATGTTTTCGTATTCGGTGCGGGCGGCGCCTTTGGGGGCATTGTCGTCGAACTCGAAGCCGGAGTATTTCTGGAGCATGTCCCAGTCGCCTTCTTCCTTGAGTTCATCGATGATGTTGTATGTCGGGGCGGTGACGACGAGGGGGGCTTGGAATTTCACTTCGCCTTGGGCCTCTTCGAGGTTTTTGAGCATGCGGGAAACGATCTTGAGGTCGCCTTTGTGAACC
Source organism: Akkermansiaceae bacterium (assembly GCA_039768255.1). GTDB lineage: Bacteria > Verrucomicrobiota > Verrucomicrobiia > Verrucomicrobiales > Akkermansiaceae > SW10. The sequence continues at coordinate 453 of JBDNAW010000118.1, forward strand.
ATGCAGGAGCCGACGAAGCCGAGGTCGATTTCTTTAGTGCCCTCGTAGTAGGAGAGCTCGCGGATGACGTCGTGGGTGTAACGCTTGGAGACGTCGTCGTTGTGGACGTCGGGGTCGGCGATCATGGGCTCGTCGATGATGTCGAGGTCGACAACCATCTCGGCGTGGTAGTTGGCATTGGCATCTGGCGCGAGCGGTGGGTTTTCGCCCGATTGGATTTCACTGATGCGCTTATTCGCGATGTCGATGAGGCCTTGGAGGACGCCTTTTTTGTTGTCCATGCCTTTGTCGATCATGATCTGGATGCGCGATTTGGCGATCTCGAGGGACTCGATGAGGGTGTCGGGCTGGGAAATACAGATGGAGGCCTTGGCCTTCATTTCGGCGGTCCAGTCGGTAAAGGTGAAGGCTTGGTCGGCGAGGAGGGAGCCGAGGTGGACCTCGATGATGCGACCTTGGAAGACATTGTCGCCGCCGAATTTATCGAGCATCTGGGCTTGGGTGGCGTGGACGACGTCGCGGAAGTCCATGTGCTCCTTGAGGGTTCCTTTGAAGGTCACTTTGACCGACTCGGGGATGGGCATGGAGGCTTCACCGGTGGCGAGGGCGAGGGCCACGGTGCCGGAATCCGCTCCGAAGGCGACGCCTTTTGACATGCGGGTGTGGGAGTCGCCGCCGATGATGATGGACCAGTCGTCGACGGTGAGGTCGTTGAGGACCTTGTGGATGACGTCGGTCATGGGGTGATACTGGTCCTCGGGGTCGCGTCCGGTGATGAGGCCGAAGTCGTTCATGAAGCGCATGAGCTTCGGGGTGTTTTCCTGCGCTTTTTTATCCCAGACGGAGGCGGTGTGGCAGCCGGACTGGTAAGCCCCATCGACGATGGGAGAAATGGTAGTGGCGGCCATCGCTTCGAGCTCCTGCATCGTCATGAGGCCGGTGGTGTCCTGAGAGCCGACGATGTTGACCTCGACGCGAAGGTCGGAACCGGCATGGAGGGTCTTACCGGGAGTGGTGCCGACGGCGTTCTTGTTGAAGATTTTTTCGACGGCGGTGAGGCCCTGACCTTCGTGTGAGATTTCCTTGGAAGGAGCGAAGACCACGGGGGCTTCGATGCCGAGGGTTTTGGCGGCGAAGGTTTGAAGTTTCTTACCGAAGACGATGGCGTAGGAGCCGCCGGCTTTCATGAACTCCATCTTCTGTGGGGTGAAGGCTTTGGAGATGTCTTTGAGTTCGGTATCACCTTGGTAAAGTTTCTTTTCCTTGGTGTTAATGGTGAGGACCGTACCGGTATCGACGGAGTAGGTTTGCTCGAGGATGGCTTCGCCTTCTTCGTCGGTGACGGTGTTTCCTTCGGCGTCCTTTTTCTTCACCCAGTTCTGAAGGTCGAGACCGATCCCGCCGGTGACGTCGACGGTGGTGAGGAAGATGGGAGAAATGCCATTGGTGCCTGCAACGATGGGAGCGAAGTTGACAAAGGGAACGTATTCGCTGGCGGGCTTTCCGGTCCAGAGGGCGACGTTATTGACGCCGGACATCCGGGAGGAGCCCACGCCCATGGTGCCTTTTTCGGCGATGAGCATCACGTTCTTGTCGGGGTGGATTTTCTGGAGGGCCTTGATGCCTTGCTGAGCTTCGGGCGAGATAAAGCACTGGCCGTGGAGCTCACGGTCGGCTCGGGAGTGCGCTTGGTTTCCGGGGGAGAGGAGATCGGTCGAGATGTCCCCTTCCCCAGCGATGAAAGTGACGACTTCGATTTCTTCTTGGATGTCAGGAAGTTTGGTGAAGAACTCCGCTTGGGCGTAGCTTTCAAGGAGGTCTTTGGCGACGGCGTTACCGGCTTTGTATGCATCGGCGAGTTGGGCCATGTCGGCGTCGTAGAGGAAGACTTGAGTTTTGAGGACCTTGGCGGCAGCAGCGGCGATGTCAGCGTCGTCACCGAGGGCGAGGTTGAGGAGAACTTCCATCGACTGGCCACCCTTCATGTGAGAGAGGAGTTCGAAGGCAAACTCGGGAGTGATTTCGGGAACGCTTTCTTGGCCAAGGATGATTTGCTGAAGGAAGTTCGCTTTTTCAACAGCAGCGGAAGTAGTGCCCGGAAGGGTGTTGTAGATGAAGAACTTGAGGGAATCCTCACGGTGCTCGTTCGATGAATCTTTGATCTGTTCGATGATCTCTGCAACGAGAGCCCCGGAATCGATGGGCTGTGGGTGGAGGTTCTCGATTTTACGTTCTTCAATCTGGGCGAGGTAGTCGGAATACAGGCTCATTCTTCGTTACTAAATAGAATTTTCTGGCGGGAGAATAAAAGCTAGGAGCGGGATAGCAAGGCGAGGTTTGGAAGGAGTTTAGACAAGAGAAAACCCGGCCTTCATAGGATCGAAGAGCCGGGTTTAGGGGGAATTGTAAGACCTTCGTTTACTTGAAGCGGTAGTAGCCGTCCGGATTATACATGAAGTAAACGTCCTTCGGGTTACGACGAGGGAGGAACATCACGGGCTTTCCTTTTTCGTCGATTCCCTGAGTGAGGTCATCTCCGTAACCAGAGCGCTTCACGCTTTCGGGCTTCTTCGCGGTGGGGTCCTTAAGAAGAGCGGTCTCGTGGATGCGCTCAACGATATTGTCGACCCACTTGAGCTTCTTGGCATCGTCGGCAAACTCGGTCCAGTCACCGGACTTGGTCTTTTCATACATCTGTTCGATGAATTCGTCAGAAGTAATGCCCATCTTTTGAGAAATTGGATCCGCGAGGCGATGCCACCAGCGCTTCATATCGTCATAAGCTTCCTTCTGGTCAGTCAGATTCATTGAGGTGAAGAAATAAGTCGCTGAGATTTGGTGATGAAGAATGATTGCATTCGGATATGCGTAGGATTTTTCCGCTAAGGTGGTGATACAGGCGGCCATGGAAGCGGCGAATGATTTCACCACGACGTAAACAGGAGCTTCGGAACCTTCCATCGCTTTTAGAATACGGTAACCAGCCATCACCGAACCGCCGGGCGAGTCATCGATGACGATGAAAATCGGTTTCTTGGGGTCCTTGTTATTGAAATAGTTGATCTGGGTCGTGACCTTGGTCGCAAGGGATGAAGTGACAGGTCCATTGAATGGAATGCGACGATCAGAGATCACGAGTGTTCCGTCTTCTTTGAGCGGGTTTTCGAGATACTGCGGTTGAGCATCCGCGTAGAGGTCTCGCTTTTTACGAGTCTCAATGGCATTGATCTCAGCATCTAGGCTGGTGGTTTTCAGTGCCGCCTGAGCTTGGATCGACTTGAGTTGGCTAGTGAGATTCTCGAGCTGAATTTTAGAGAGTTCGGCTTGGCGCTTGAGCTTCGCGACTTCAGCCTCGTGCTTCACGAGGGCTTCCGCATTTTCTGCACTTACCTTGAGAGACTTCGAAGAAAGGCGCTCAGAAAAGAGCTCCTTTTCGAGCTTCAGCTTAGCAATTTCCATCCGGAGGTCAGCGGTTTCGTGCTTGTGTTGCTCTGCGATGAGATTGTTCTCCAAGGTGAGATTTTCCAGCTCAGCCGCTTCATCAGACTTGGGCTTCTCGGTCTTCTCGGTTTCCGCAGCCTTTAGCTTTTCAGGAGCAGCAGCTTCCGCAACAGGTTTTGCGGACTTAGCAGGCTGCGCCTCTACCTGTGCCTCTTGGGAAAAGGCAGTAGAACTGAGGAGGTAGCCAGCTGTCAGGGTAAGAGTAATTTTCAGCATTGGACAAATTCTATACTCTTTAGCAGCGCAAAACTCAAACTTTTCTGATGATCGATAAATGAGTCAAAAATGATTCATTTCTCAATCACTGTTGAGCTACACACAAGGCACCATAATACCGTCGCGCATGCCGTGGATTTTTTTCTTATCGGCAGGGACGATGGTCGCAAGGCAGCCACCGAGATTGGCACGGCCTTCACCATTGATGAAATAATATGGGCAGAGACGGACACGCCCGGTCATGATGCGCTCGACTCCAGTTTCAGGATCAAAATAAGGATGTTCTACCACTCGAGCTTCGGCAAATTCCTGCATCACCCACGGTTGCGAATCAAAATCAGCCTGTGCTTTTTTCACAACTTCACTCCATTCATGCGAAGGCATATCATGGCCCATAAAGACCCCTCGAGATCCCCAAGCGAGTTCACTAAAACCGCTGACTTTTAGAACGAGGCGACGCAACTTCTGACTCAAGGCCGCAACTTCATCCCAAGAATTCACTCCAAGACGAGGCAAGGCCGCATGCGGTGGAAGCGCTGCAGGGTCAACGACCCAACCGAAAGGGATGAGCTTTTTCAGTTGTTCTAAATGGCTCCCGCGCAGTTGCTTTTCCCAAATCGTTTTCAAAGCCGGGGTCCAGAATAGTGCGAGCCATAACTTCTCTTCAAAATGAGGCTTAAAAGGAGGACTGACCTTTCCGTGCTGCGCAAGCTCATGCGCGGCGGGGATATTCGGAAGATCGAAGAGTTCAAAAAAGCGATAAACATCAGCGTCTCCCCCGCTCCAGTCTTCAGCTGAGATCGCCTTAAATGTCTCACCAAGCTGAGAAGCGAGCCACTCCATCTCAGGTCGATAATCCGCCGACTCTTCAGAAACTAGAATCTCTCCACCATCTGGCATCAGTGAACGAAAGCCATCTAGCATGCCATCACGCCCACCCAAGAGATTAAATCCCGCATCGGAGTATGTTTGACTCAGCCATGCCAAGGTCCCAATCCCACCTGGGACACCATCGAGCTCAGAGGCCGTAAATCCAGCTTCCGTGAGCAGCAAATCAGGTCGAATCACCCGTGGTGTCACCTCTCGCTGATCATCAGCCATTTGGTGATCGAGAAGCCATTCGGGTTTCCCCGCGTTGAGAACATCAGAAAGCCACGATGGCAGCTTGCCTTTCATGCTCTGACGATAAATCTCATCACTCGCTTGCTGAAATCGGTGTAAGGGATGGCCAAGCCGTTGAAGCGTTTTACGTTCGCGCTTACTCAACTCAAAGGGGCGCGACGACCACAGCCATTCTAGGCCTGCAAAGAGCCCGCCTTCAGGCACATGGGCTTTCAGTTTCTCAAGCGTGAGTTCCGACATCGTAAAAAAATCAATAATGGCCTACCCCAAACCTCTTCTTCCCTCAAAAGCTCTGGACAGAGTCAGCTCATCGGCAAACTCCAGCCCCCCGCCAGCTGGAAGCCCTTGGGCAAGGCGCGTCACTGAGCAATCGAGATTTGCAAGCGCATCTGCGAGGTAATTTGCGGTAGCCTCACCTTCGACATCAGAACTCGTGGCGATGATCACCTCCATGCCTTCGGCCTCACGCACACGGCGGATCAGCCCGCCAATACGAAGGTCTTCTGGACGCACATCATCAAGCGGAGAAAGTCGGCCACCGAGGCAGTGGTAGAGCCCACGAAAAACACCCGAGCGTTCAATCGGGAGAACATCAGTCGGCTGCTCGACAACACAGAGGATATTGGTCTCGCGGCCTTTTTCATCGCAGACAGGGCACTCAGATTGCCCCACAAAAAACCCACAGGTCTCACATGCGACCACCTCGCTCTCGCAATCCGTAAGAGCTTTTGCAAGTTCAAGTGGAGTTGCTTTTTTGCTCTGTAAAAGATGCACCGCGATCCGTTCAGCACTGCGGGGACCAACGCCGGGAAGACGTTTTAATTCGGTCACCAGCGAGCGCACCTCATGAGGATATTCGACACTAGCCATCAGCGCGGAGAGAACGATCTTCTTGCGGATGCTCGCCGCTCAGAGGAATGACATTTTGCGCCGCATCTCCGTGGATACCATCACAAGGCATCTGATGCGCGCAGGCATATAAAAAAGAGGAAAACCAAGACCAGAAAATCGCTAAGCTCATCCCGAAAGGTTTCCAGAAAATCCCCCACACCGCGAAGGCGGGAAATAAGGCAATCGTCAATGCGAGTGCCGAAACCCCGAGAATAACACGGCGGCCATATCCGGGAGTCATTAAAACGGCCCCCGCTAAGCCAAAGCTTGCAGCGGCGGTCACCAGAATCCCTGAGAGATCAGGAACACCTGCAGTCTGCGTGAGGGCAATATTCCCGGATTCCCACACGCCCCGAAGTGAAGTAGTAGCGCCATCAAACACGCCCAAAATTTCCGTCATTACCCCTAAAAGTAAGGCAACGGCTCCAAAGACGAAAAGCGGAACCGGAATTTGGCCCGCAGGTTTGTGGTGGGATGGCATGTAGTGCGGTCAGAGACTACCCCAATTTTCCTAATCGCTCAACCTTTAGCGAAAGGTCCAAGGAGGGCGGGCAGCCAAGCCCAGCTAAAAGCATCTATTCTAAAATAATTAAAATTGGAATAGCCCCAAGATTTCATTCACACCATCGGTTCTTAGGCACGCTCAGAAAAGAATCAATCGGGGCAAAGCTCCCCCTTCTCCTTGGCCTTTAAGTTCACCCCGCAATCAATGCCAGCTTCTGTTTCCGCGTCAAAGATTTGATGCGGAGTTCCTCCTTACAAGCTTCAGAACGCGTCCCAACTTCCCGTTGATAGACCAACTTGAGTGGGCCTTTGCCACGAGTGTATTTTGCCCCCCTAGGCGCGCCTACTTGGTGCTCCTCAAACCGCCGAGCAACATCAGTGGCAACGCCAGCATAGAGTGAACCATCAGCGCACTCGATGATATAAACGAACCAGATGAAATCAGTCACCACCACGATGATGCGCAGCAACTTGAGATGGACAAATCAAAAACCCGATTGTTTCTTAGCTCATGACCCGCATTCTCACCCTCCTCATTTTCCTCATCGGCTTCGCCATTGCAGACGAGCCCGTTTTTAAAGACATCACTGCCGCACAAACAGCTAAGATGATGGAAGCTAAAAAGCCTCCCGTCATCATCGATATCCGAACACTCGCTGAATTCAAAAAAGGCCACATCAAGGGCGCCAAACTCATCGATTTCCGAAAAGACTTCGAAGCAAATCTCAGCAAGCTCGACCGGAATCAGACTTATATTTTCCACTGCCAAAGCGGAGGACGCAGCACGCAGTCATTGCCCGTGTGGAAAAAACTCGGCTTCAAAAACGCCTATCACCTGAAATCCGGCTACCTCGGATGGCTTCGAATCTCGCGTTCCTTCTAATACCATTCCTAAAAAGAAACTGGTAGAACCGGGTGTAGAGAAAATGTGAGAAGTTCGCTTGAAGAGTTGAATTTGAAATCGAGCCTTTCACGGTGCTTTTCCATTGTGGCTTCGTTTTCCGACGGTCATGGGGCCCGCCCCACTCCCTTTCGGAGGCCTCACCACAACGCGAAATCACTCGTGCATTCTACCAGTTTCTTTTCACTCTTGGTATAAAAACACATACAGGGCCGGACTCGATTCCGGAAGTTCACGCTAACACGATGGACAAATCTCCTCTTTCCTGACGAGAAGGATGCGAGAGCTTACACAATTTCTGAAGAAAGCTTCCTGAGGCCAGTTCTTAGGAAAGCTCTTCTGAGATGAAATCACTCACCAACTCGTTCAGCTCAGCAAGTGCATCATCCATCTCATCTTCGATTCCAGATAGGTGGGAAGATTCCGTGGAAGAATACTCTCCACGATCTTCGTTCCTAGTCTGGCACCACTGGCTTGCGTTCATAACATCAACCATCGCACTCGCTCCGACGAGATCGAAGGAATTGATAATACGGCTGTGATTCAGCCCACTTTTCCAAAATTCATGAAGCCCTTCTCCTTCTTCAAGAAGCTGAACGGTCTCAATGACATCAACAAGAGCCCGCTCTTCACGGCTCAACTCACGCTCACTCGATTCTTCACTCAGTTCATCGACAAGAATCAGCACCTTATCACTCCACTCCACATTCGCTCTTCCGAAGTTCATTTCGACGGTGTGTTGCCGATAATTTTTTCGGTGGTCAAGTTTGAGTTCATCAAGAGGGCATTTTTATCGGCTTTGATGAATAAAAAAGGCGACCAGCTTTTGCGGGTCGCCTTTTGAAAAGATTCCGTATCTTCAGATTTAGCTGATCAGATCAGGCCAATCTTCGGTGTGGAAGAACTCGCCCTCAGGCTTATCTGTGCGTTCGTAGGTGTGCGCTCCGAAGAAATCACGCTGAGCCTGAAGAAGGTTCGCAGGGAGACGCTCGGCACGGTAGGCATCGTAGTAAGCGAGTGAGCCGCCGAATGATGGGACCGGAATTCCGTTGGTTGCAGCGAGAGCTACCACTTCACGCCAGTCTTGCTGCCCCTGATTGAGGATCTCAGTAAAGAATGGAGCAAGCATGAGGTTGGTCGGAGGAGTATCCGCCGTGTAAGCCTCGGTGATGCGGTTCAGGAAACGCGCACGAATAATGCAACCACCACGCCAAATTTTAGCGATCTCACCGAGATTGAGGTTCCAGCCTTTGTCTGCGCCCACCTTGGTGATGAGGTCGAGGCCCTGTGCATAGGAAACGATCTTAGAAGCGTAGAGCGCATTGCGCACTTTCTTCACGAGGTCTTCCTTGCTCATCTCGAGGTTAAAGTCCCAGTTACTTGGTCCCTGAAGGACACCAGAAGCAACTTTACGCTGATCGCGCATGGAAGAGAGGATGCGAGCTTCAACAGAACCTGCGATGGTCGAGAACGGAACAGCCTGCTCAACAGAGCCCATGACAGTCCAACGTCCAGTGCCTTTCTGACCAGCCTTATCGACGATGAGATCGACAATGTCCTGACCAGTTTCAGGGTCCTTCTGTTTGAAGATGTTTGCGGTGATCTCAATGAGGAAGGACTCAAGGTCTCCTGCATTCCAATCAGCAAAGATGTCTGCAAGCTCCGTGTTTGAGAAACCAGCAGCTTTGAAAATATTGTAAGCCTCGCAGATGAGCTGCATGTCGCCATACTCAATGCCGTTGTGGACCATCTTGACGAAGTGACCTGCACCACCTTCTCCGATGTGAACGACACATGGCTCGCCATCAACCTGAGCGGAAATGGACTCAAAAATTGGCTGCATGATTTCCCAAGTGGACTCAGGTCCGCCGGGCATGATGGAAGGGCCTTTAAGGGCGCCTTCTTCACCACCGGAAACACCAGCTCCGATGAAGCGGAAGCCAGCCTCACCGACATATTTGTCACGGCGCTCGGTATCAGTGTAGAGGGAGTTACCACCATCGATGATAATGTCACCTGGATCGAGAAGCGGCATGAGGTCCTTGATGACGTAGTCCACAGGAGCACCTGCCTGAACCATGATTTGGATCTTTCGAGGAACCGCGAGGGACTGAACGAAACCTTCTAGGGTCTCTTCACCGACGAGGTTCCGACCTGGGTTCTCCTCGATGAACTCAGTCATCTTAGAAGTAGTCCGGTTATAGACAGAAACTTGAAAGCCGCGGCTTTCGACGTTGAGGACCAAGTTCTGGCCCATGACTGCGAGGCCAATCAGGCCGAAATCACTTTTCTTTTCCATGGCGATAGCTCGCATCTCTGCGAGGGGCGTTGCCTTAGCGAGCTATGGAGGAAAAGGCAAATGCAATCTGTGTGACAAGGCCTGCGGATTCAAAAAAACCGCACCCTTCTCAGGATGCGGTCTTTTGAAATGTTTGTAAAAGCGAGGTGCGCTTTACTCCGCAGCGGCTTCCTCGACAGCCTCTACTTCGTCATCGGTAGCGAGGTTCTCAAGATCAACCCACTCGATAACGGCCATCTGAGCTGAGTCAGTCATGCGGGCACCAAGCTTAGTGATACGGGTGTAACCACCAGGGCGATCACCAACGGCTGGAGCAACCACGCCGAAGAGGCGTGACACCGCATCTTTCTGACGAAGGAAGCGGAATGCCACACGACGAGCGTGGACGTTGTCCTTTTTACCAAGGGTGATCATCTTCTCTACGATTGGTCGGATGGCCTTTGCCTTAGCAAGCGTGGTGCGGATACGGCCGTGCTCGATCAGAGCGCACGCCTGATTAGCCAGGAGCGAGTTCCGGTGTCCGTCGCGGCGCTGAAGTCTGACGGTTTTTTTACGATGTCTCATCGGATTAAGTTCTTTGTAGAAGGTTAGGTGTAATTACTGGTCGAGGTTCTGAGCGATGAGATCGGCCAGACCAACTGGGGCTTCCTCTTCGACACCGAGTCGTGGCGCCATAGGTGCACCGAGGTTCACTCCAGTGAGGAGGGATGGATCAAGGTTCATACCAAGGCCAAGTCCAAGCTCATGAAGCTTATCCTTAATCTCGTTAAGAGACTTCTTACCAAAGTTACGATATTTGAGCATCTCAGCCTCGGACTTAAGCGCAAGCTGACCAACAGAGGTGATGTTTGCGTTGTTGAGGCAGTTTGCGGCACGAACAGAGAGTTCGATCTCGTTCACAGACATATTGAGGAGCTTCTTAAGAGCGGCATTTTCCTCGGACTGCTCGGCTGGAGCTTCTTCGAATTCCACGGCGTTATCATCGTAATTCACGAAGACGTCGAGGTGGTGACGAAGAATTGCAGAAGCCTGAAGAAGAGCATCATGCGGCTCAAGGCGACCGTCGGTCCACACGTCAAGAACGAGCTTATCGAAGTCCGTCATTTGACCGAGACGAGTCGCTTCAACGTGATACTTAACACGGGAAACTGGGGAGAAAATAGAATCAATCGCGATGACACCAATTGGTGCGCCGTCGCGCTTGTTCTCATCGCCAGTATTGAATCCACGCCCGATCTGGACTTCGAATTCAGCATCGAATTTGATCTTCTTATCAAGGGTGCAGATGATCTGGTCCTTATTGACAACTTCATAGATGTTGTCTTCTTGGATGTCACCAGCGGTGATGACGCCCTCTTTTTCAACTTTGAGAGTAAGAACGCGTGGCTCTTTAGCGTGAGCCTTAAATTTAACCTTCTTGAGGTTTAGGACGATGTCAGTCACATCTTCAACCACACCAGGAAGGGTGGCGAACTCGTGCTGCACACCTGCGATGCGGACGGAAGTGATCGCGGCACCCTCAAGTGAGGAGAGGAGGACACGGCGGAGGGAGTTTCCGATCGTGTGGCCGAATCCCTGTTCAAATGGCTCTGCGGTGAAGCGAGCGTAGGTTTCGGTTGCGGTATCTTCGTCCTTGGTGAGGCGGTTCGGGAGCTCGAAGCGGTTAAGCTTCACAGCGTCGACTGTTTCTTCTTGCTGATTTTCAGCGTTTTCTTCTGACATTTCTGTAAGTAGTTGTGCCGGGTTACCCTCTGGCGAGTTTGGAAAAATACGATTTTTCCTCAGAGGACCAACGGCGGTTGGTGTTTCTCGCGAGGCGGGAAGGAACCAGCTTTAAAGCGCGGGTGCAATGCTTTTTTCACGGAGTATTCAGAAAAAAAGACCGTTTTTTGAGAAAACCCCATGCCAAATCCCAAAATTGCTCTTTCCTAATGGCTAAGATGTCCATGGTAATGAAATCAAAGAAAAACCTGACACGGTTCACTTACGAGACAGCAGCATTTGAAGGATGGCGACTCTGCGTGAGTCGGGCGGGCAGCACTTTTACGAAGTATTTCTCGGATAAAGTCTACGGATCAGGAGAAAAGTCTCTCGAAGCGGCCGAGAAAGCCCTTCAGTCGCTGCAAGAACATCTATCAAGTGCTCGACGAGTCGATGGAAAGCTCACGCACTCTACGGTGACGAAGGGAGAAAAGCTTCTGAAAACATTCTAAGCAATGCCTCATCCATATCAGCGTGCGATTCACTGGTTCCGCCGCGACCTCCGCCTCACTGATAATACCGCTCTGAACGCGGCTTGTGCACAAGCGAGAGAAATCATCCCTCTTTATCTCTGCAGCAGCTGGAAAAATGACCACCTCTGGACGGGTCCAAAACGGCAGCAATTTCTCTGTGAATGTCTCGATTCGCTCGCGAAAAACGTCGAGCACCTCGGTGGACATTTTGTGGTGCGGCAGGGAGATGCAGTTGTGGAGCTGAAAAAGCTGATTGCAGAAGCTGAGATCGACGCCGTCTTTTTCAACCGTGATGTCGATCTCTTCGGCGCTGAAGTTGAGAAAAAAATTGCTGCGCTCTGTGCAGACCTCGGGGTTGCCTGTCACAGCTACCAAGATGCCGTCCTCCATGAGCCAGAGGAAGTGCTCAAAGGCGATGGAACTCCTTACCGAGTTTACACTCCTTTTTCGCGCCGCTGGCTTCCAATCGAAAAGCGAAAGCCTGCAGGGAAGCCGACGTCACTCAATTCTCCCTCGGGCATCAAATCACTCCCGCTCCCCACCCTTAAAACTTGGGGACTCGAATTCGATGGAGTCGAAATCCTCCCCGGAGGTGAACGCGCAGCTCGTGCTCGAATGCAGGAAGCGATGACCAAGCGGGTGGCACACTACGATGATCTTCGTGATATTCCATCCGTCCCCGGGACAAGCCGTCTCAGCCAAGACCTCCGCTTTGGCACGATCTCAATTCGCGAGCTCTACCAAAAAGCAGTCGCTGCCGGATCGCCACAATATTTAAAGGAACTCTGCTGGCGTGAATTCTACTTTCAGATTCTCCACCATTTCCCCGAGACCCTCACATCTGAGTTTAATGCTGACTGGCGTGGACTCCCGTGGGCTGAGCCGGATGAAAAATTCGAAGCCTGGAAAGAAGGCCGCACCGGATTCCCCATCATCGATGCCGGAATCCGCGAACTCCTCGCCACTGGTTTCATGCACAACCGCGTTCGCATGATCGTCGCGATGTTCCTCACCAAAGACCTCCACATCGACTGGCGCTTAGGGGAGCAATTCTTCCTCCAGCATCTCGTCGATGGCGAAATCGCCTCGAACAATGGTGGCTGGCAATGGTCCGCCGGCACCGGTGCAGATGCGGCACCCTATTTCAGAATTCAGAACCCGTGGTCGCAGACCAAACGATTCGATCCCAAAGGTGACTACATCCGTAAGTGGGTCCCTGAGCTCACCGATGTTCCCGCAAAAGCTCTCCTCGCTCCACCGGAAACCTCCGAACCCATCGCTCCGGATTACGTCCTTCCTATCGTCGATCATTCAGACGAGCGAAACCGCACTCTCGCGATCTTTAAGAAGCACCGCGAGGCGCAGAAGTGATGAAACGCTGATTACATTCCCCAGCCGCCGATTCCTTTGGCTTTCACTTCTTGTTCCCAGCTTTCGAGATACTTACGTTGGTCTCTCCCGCTCGACAATCACAAGACCATAGCTCCGAACTGGGCGAACCACATCTTCCCACTGAGACAGGACTTTAAAGCCACCTTTGAGAAGCAATGATTTGGTGAAATTCTTCCCTTCCTGACCGAGCTTCGTCGCCTGATCACGATCGAGGCCGCCAAAGTAATCGCCCTGCTGCTGGAGGTGTTTTCCGTTGGTATCGCCATTGTGATATTCTTTGTATGCGCTCTCAGGAGCATTGACGAAATAGAGGCGGAATTCATTCTCGCCCTCTGCGTGCTGGATATGAAAGCTAGCGCCATCATTGTTTCGCCCCGTGATGAGTCGACAATGCTTGAGCAGTATTATGATGATCCTCCCCCTCTTTAAATTTGAGGTAAAGAGCGACGATCATGAGAACGACGGTGAAGGCGAGTTTAGCTTTCTACTTCATGGTGGGACAGATTAGAGCCCGGTATGACCACGATACTCGCGGTAGGTTCCGGTCGGAACGATGACGGGGCGCCATTCTCTTTTAAGGCGACGATATTGCTGAATGAATTTTGTGGGGTCAGCCCAGTTTGCATAGGTCTTCGGGACGCTCTCACGCCACATTCCGATCTTGAGGTTGTGCCGAATTTCGAAATGCAGATGCGCCGCATACATTCCACGATTGTTCCCCATCGTCCCAATTTTCTGCCCGCGCTTCACGACCTCTCCCTTTTTAACGAGGAGCTTCCGAAGATGACCGTATTGCGAATCGCAAAATTTCACCTGCCCTGTTCCAGGATCACGATAAGCGTGACGAATGAGTATAACGCGCCCCCAACCCACACGGACATCTGCAGCAAAGGTCACAATGCCATCGGCGATGGCATAGATGGGATCGTTAAGATCCGAGTCTCCCCCTGCGGTGCCATTCCAATCTTCGCCAAAATGAATGGGCCGTGTCAGGCGGAGACCTCGCGCTTTGTAGTAGTTTTTCGCGTCGGGTTTTCCGACGGGAAAATCGAAGCCGTCTGCCAATTTAATCCTGAGCTGCGCGGACATCACGTACGGCAGGAAGAGAAAAAAGAGGGCGAGGAGTTTCATAGGGGGGGAAACAATGAACTCTGAAAAAGTTTAGGTCATTCTCTGACAGAAGCGCGCTTGAGGCGATCCATGATTGCGAAGCCCACCCCGGTACGGGCAACGGCTTCGGCTACGATAAGGTCGACTCCTGCGGCATCGAGTTTCCGTAAACAGTAAAAGAGGCGTACGGAAGCTTCCGAAAGCTTTCCTTTTCCGGGAGAGAGGGTCTCGATGGCCTCCCAATCAGTGAGATTTACGAGCGAGGTTCCACCTTCTCCACGGTAGCTGAGGAGGCCGTATTTTTTGCCTTCTTCAGGCACGAATTGACCCGGTTTTTCAACAATCATTAGTGGAGTGGCAGGCGCGTAGTGGCTCGCAAGCTGACCGGGAGCTTCAATGCCTTTCCCCGGTTTGTGTTTGATGACCTCAACCTTGGCAATTTTTCGTAAGTCTTCCTTACTCACTGGCCCGGGGCGAAGAAGACGGAGAACAGGACCTTTTTCGGTCATTGTGGGGGCCACGATGGTACTTTCGAGACCATCGCGACAAGCTCCACCATCGATGATCATTGGGATACGATTACCGAGCTCATCGAGGACGGCCTGTGCGGAAGTCGGGCTAATTCGCCCAAAACGATTCGCGCTCGGGGCCGCGATGGGTCCATGTTTTTTTGCAACCTCTCGCATCACTTCATGGGCGCTGAGACGAACGGCAACCGTAGGCAGCCCAGAGGTGACGAGATCAGGAATCTCGCGCTGTTTAGGAAGCACTAAAGTCAGGGCTCCCGGCCAGTGCGCATTCGTAAGCTCATCGACAAGGTCTTTGACCTCTTCGGGAACTTCCGCGACTTGAGCGAGATCGTCTTTTCGCCCGATGTGGACAATGAGAGGATCAAAAGAGGGGCGCTCTTTCACCTCGAAGACCTTCGCTACAGCTTCCGCATTTAAAGCTGAAGCAGCGAGACCATACACCGTCTCAGTTGGAAGGGCGACGACTTCACCTTGATCTAAAAGATCCACGGCTTCTGTAACGGCTTCACGCCAGTCTTCGAAGTCAGCAACAACAAGTTTTGTTTCCACGAGGGAGACCATACCAGAGAGCAGCGGTTTGAAAACCGTCAAACGCTCTCGATACAGATGGAGTCTTTTGTGGTTTGGTTTTTCCTCCTGACAGTCTAGCCTTCATGCGTGGCAAATAATATCTTACTGGTTGGATTCATGGGGACAGGCAAGTCCACCATCGGTCGGAAGTTGTCCAAATGCCTCAACTACCAGCTCGTCGATACCGATCAAATGATCGTAGACCGCGCAGGGAAGCCAATCCCGAAAATTTTCGAAGAAGATGGCGAGCCCGCCTTTCGCGAGAGCGAGACACAGGTGCTTCAAGACTTGCTGAATTGCCAAGGGCACATCATTTCCACCGGCGGCGGCATTATTGGCTCGCAAAAAAACCGCGAGCTGATTCAGAAACTCGGTTATGTAATTTGGCTCTACGCAAGCTTTGAAGAAATCTTAGAGCGCACCGCACGAAATGCCAATCGCCCTCTTCTCAACAATGATGATCCGGAAGGAACGATCCAACGACTACTGGAAGAACGAAACCCACTTTATCAAGAGGTTTCACACCTAAAGATCAGCACTGAACAGCTGTGCTTTGAGGAAATCTGCATGGGGATTACCGAGTCCGCGAGCTACTACTTTTCAAAACAAGTCTGATGGATCGGGAAATCATCAAGCGCAACGTGCAGTTTATCGCACGGCAGTTGGGCTTCGATGACTGCCGCATCGCGGAGGCCACTCGCGCCCCTCATGCTGATCGTTATTTGGCATGGCTCGATGAAGGGCAAGCCGGAGATATGAGCTGGCTGGAACGCAATGTGGAACGTCGCTGTGATCCGCGCGAAGTTTTACCCGGTTGTAAATCCGTCATCTCGCTCGCATTAAATTACCTCCCTGCCAAGGAGCATCCAGACGTTGGCTATCGGATCGCCAAGTATTCCTGGAATGACGATTACCACGATCTCATCGAAGAGAAACTCAAGGACTTCGACGACACCCTGCAAGATATGGGTGGGCAACAGCGATACTATGTCGATACCGGCCCCATCCTTGAACGAGACTTTGCCTCCGCCGCAGGCCTTGGCTGGAATGGTAAATCCACCGTGCAGATTCACCGGAAACTCGGGACGTGGTTCTTCCTCTGTGAACTTCTCACCACCCTCGACCTCGAGCCCGATCAACCCTCGAAAGACCACTGCGGAACCTGCACCGCCTGTATTCAGGCCTGCCCGACCAATGCCATCACGGGGCCACGAAAAATGGAGGCGACTCGTTGCGTCTCCTATCTCACCATTGAACATAAGGGATCGATCCCCGTGGATTTACGAAAGGCGATGGGAGATCGCATTTACGGTTGTGACGATTGTCTCGATGCCTGTCCATGGAATCGCTTCGCTCAAATTTCACGTGAATCTCGGCTCCATGCCCGAAAAGACATCTTCAAGCACTCCCTGAGTGATTTCCTCAAAATGAGCGTGGAAGATTTCCGCGCTGTTTTTGCGAAAAGCCCGATCAAACGTATCAAGCACGAGCGATTTATCCGCAATGTCTGTGTCGCCTTGGGAAATGTTGGGACGGCCGATGACCTTCCTGCGCTGAAAGAAGCCCGCGAGACTTCTGACTTAGTCAAAGAGCACGCTGATTGGGCGATTCATGAAATCACCTCGAACACAAAATCTTGAAATTATTTTCCATCTATTCAGTTGCGCCAATCTGCTCGCAGAGATAAGGTTCTTAAGTCTGCTTCGTTCGCCAGAACTGGTTGATTGGCCGACCCGATAATAAAACAAATGGGGGCAGCCCCGGAGGTTCAATGTCACGCCTTTTCAGGAAGACAGCGAGCTGATGGAAGTCCCCAACCTATTGGGCTTCGGGAACGCGGCTCATGCGCCAGGGACGGCGAGGTGGACAACCTTAAAAGCCCGCTCTTTTACGGAGCGGGTTTTTCTTTGCCCGAATTTCAGGAATTAAGGGGTGGGAAATGCTCCAGTCTTGAAGCGGCGCAGCTGCTCATGGATTTGAGGTTCTGAAATATCAAAATCGACCGCCCGTTCGCTCCATTGAATAGCTTCATCACGCTTCCCTTGAGCGAATTTCACCTCGGCGTAAGTATCCATCAAGGCGGGAGATAATTGATCAACTTCAAGAGCTTCGGTAATCATTTTTTCTGCTTCATCTAAGTTCCGGTTCGCTCGCGAAGCGATCCAAGCGAAGGTGTTTTTCGCGGCATGGTCAGATGGGTAGATTTCAATCTTTCGGCGAATTAAACCCAATGTTTTTTGACACAAACGATCGTGTAATGCCTTCAATCCATGAGCGCGAAGGACGGGAAGAAAATAATCAGCCAGCGAGCCATTTGCGGGGATCATTGAATGAGCTTCTTCTAAAAGGGAGACAGCTTCTTCACGCTTTCCTTTTTTCAAGAGGCTCATTGCGGTGGCAAATTTATATTCAAAGGCCTTCACCAAATAACGAGTGGAATTGAAACGACTCGGCTGCAGGTGATACACGCCAGCAAGTGCCGATGCTTGATCCCATTTCTCGAGAGTAATAGCCCGCTGAAAGAGTGAGCTCATTATGTTGGAGAGATAGGGAAAATCTTCAGAAGAACGAAGGACGGTTTTGATCAACTCCTCATAAGCCTCTTTTTCATGTCCATAGACTGACTGGTAAATCGAACAGGCCCGGCAGAAGTTTGCGGTCCCTCCACCGAAAAGTTCTGCTTTCAACATCGTCTTTAAAGATTCATCCGCTTTTCCATTTTTTGCCTCTAAGAGTGCCTTCTGGTAAAGAATCAGGCCATTTTGATAAACCGCGCTTTCAGGATCACCTGATTTTAAAAGCTCCAATGCTTCATCGTATCGCCCCAGACGAGTCCCCAACCAAGCCGCTTCGATAAAACGATTTTCACCATATTCAGGAATATTGTAGAGTTCCCACTTAGCAGATGCGGGACCGAAGCTCGTCCACAACCCATTCAAGCGTGCACACTCTCTCTCTTTAGCCTCGGGCTTCGCATCTTTGACCCGCTGAAGAAGCACTTCATTCCATTTGCCAAACTCCTCACGGGACATCGTGCTAGCGCCCGTATAAGCATTAAGCAGACGCAGGCTTTCCAGCGTGCTGATTTCAGGATCGATTTCTTTAGCCTGACTCCAAAGCCATAGAAACGAGGAGCCATAACGACTATGATGATTACGAACCACCTCACCAAAGCTGAGCTTGAAATGATCTATCTCGTGCGCGATGGCACCCAGCGAGCCATTTGGAAAAACATCGATATAATAACTGCTCAGCTCTTGAATTGAGCCCTTTCCTGAAGTGCGATATATCTCGAAAATTCCTTTGATGATCGTTGAGACAGCTTCGTAGTCTCCCCGGTTTTCGAAAAAGAAACAGGCACTTTGGAGACGATTCTCGGGCTCACTCGCCAGATCATCACGTAATAGAGCCCCCATAAGCTCTGCTAACTTTTCCTTGAGCCATTTCTGACTCAGTTGATTGCCCGGTAAGCCTAAAAGTTTGGGGATTTTTTCATCAAGATCGAACGTGGCATAAAACTCATAGGCTTCCTCGATTTCATTCTCATCATTGAGACGATGAAGAGCCTCTGTAAGCCCAGCAATATAGAGGCTGTTACGTGCGATCTCTCGCTCCACAGGTTCTCTTTTACTCTGAGCGATCTTCTCAAGACTAGCTGCAAGCTTTTGCTCTCGTTCATGATCTCCTTCAGCACGCGCAATGAGCAATTTTAAGACCACCTTTTGCGCGGCTTCCAATTCATGACTTTTAAGCCGCTCCTGATATAACGGAACCGGATCTCCCATTAAAACAGCCGCTAGACCCGCTAACTGGAAATCTCCCAATCGTGTCGCTTCAGATTGAATTAAGGGCAGATCCCCCTTCACGCGCAGACAGGCAAGATAGCGAGAAACTGAATCCGGATCTTGAAACTCTTTTAACCGCGCAATTTCCTGATCGAGTTCCCCTTGATGCTGGAGGAAACTGGCGTGTTGAATCTTCCCATCAAAATCATCGGCAAAGCTCAAAAGCTTCCTGACTTCTGACATGTTGTTCTCAACAAGATACTTCTTAATGAGAGTCGGAATCGATTCGTTGACGATTTCTCGGAGGATTTTTTTGGTGTCTCCATCTTCTTCTAAAGCATGAAGCCGGAGGATGTATTCAAAATGCTCACCTTCTTCGAGCTCTCTAGCAATCCGCTCCCGCGCAGTAGCGTCCGCATTGAGGTAGCCATTCAAAATTTTAACGATTTCAGGCGGAGTGTCAGGAAGGATGCCACAGCGTATCTGATATCGAAGATTAGCGGCACGAGCTGCCAGCTCAGGGTCACGGCTGGATTCCAGTTTTTGCAGAAAATCGAGCGCTCTTTCTCCCCACTGCCAAATCGCTTTTCCCGCCGTATTACGCTCTTCGAAATCATCCGATCCCAAGGCCTTCCCAAGCTCTTCCAAAGTAGCCAACTTCGCAGCGACGGGTTCTTTGTGCTGAGCTTCCTCCTGCGCCAAGGCGGAACCGAAGATCAGGAAGAATAAAAGCAGAAACACAGTCGTTCTCATTTGTCATAAGATTACTGATTTTTTCAAAGGTTCAAGGCTACTTCCCGAGGAGTTCACCAACGCGACGCAGTATCCCCCCAGCCGCTAGACCATACTCTGGACGAGAAAAGCAACGCGACCCCGCTGTTGGCTCGAGATTTATCTTGGTGATTTCTGCACCGGCATCGTGCACCGACTTAGAGAAAGTCTGCCGCTCGATGAGTTCATACCAAGGGTGGCCATTATTCACCTCAATGAGCATGACAATCGTCTTCATGATTCGTTTTTCTGACGAATCAGCCAGATGACGCGAACCAAAAATGCGATTAAAAGAATAAGCGAGAACACAAAAAAACCGCTACTCCAGAAGCGATCATCAGTCCCTTCCACCATGTTGACCATTTCCTCATATCGCGGAATAATAAATCGACTCATCAGAAAAAAGAGCACGGAACTGGCAAGGAGAATCCATTCGTAGCGAAACCGTTTTCTGACAACCTTCATTTTCCGATACAAAAGTTACCGAAGATTTCTCCAAGAATCTCTTCCGTGTCCACCACCCCCGCGATTTCTCCAATCGCAGTGAGTGCCTCTCGAAGACTGAGCGAAGTAAGCTCTGGATCCTCACCTGCTTTTAGCGAAGAAATAGCGGATTCCAGCGCCACCTCCGCACGCATCAAGCAAGATTGATGGCGAGCATTAACGGCAACGGAATGAACACCCCATTGGGATTCATCGAGTAAGAGGATCTTAGCAAGTTCGTTTTCTAAATCGTCGAAACCTTCTCCAGTCTCGCAGGAAATTTTCAGACCTCCGATGTCAGCCCAAGCTGGAAGAGCCTCATCCGATTTATTATAAATCCGTAAATGCTTCACCCCATCTGGCACGCCTAGCATTTCTTCCGAAGGAAGCTGAGAAAGATCAGTGAGCTCTAAGACGAGGTCCGCTTTTTCCAATTGTAAGTGAGTCATCGCGATTCCCGTTTGTTCGATCTCATCAGAGGATTCACGAACCCCCGCAGTATCGATCAGACGGAGTGGAATTCCACGCACATTAACGACTTCCTCGATCGTATCGCGCGTGGTCCCCTCGATGGAACTGACAATCGCACGTTGATATCCGAGAAGACGGTTCAAGAGCGACGACTTCCCAACATTCGGCTTCCCGTAAATAACCGTGCGCACACCTTCACGAAGAACCCGACCTTGATCGGCTGTCGCTAAAAGTCCCGCAATGATCGTCATTTGATGTTCCAGCCTCTTCCGAAGCCCTTCCCCGACAGCGGGATCAATATCTTCTTCAGGAAAGTCAATATAAGCCTCGAGATGCGCGGTCGCGCCAAGGAGCTCAGCGCGCACCCCTTCGCATGTGCGTCCCAGTCTTCCCTCGAGCTGCTCCGTGGCAGATCGAAGCGCAAGCGCGGTCTGTGCTGAAATGAGATCCATCACCGCTTCCGCTTGCGTGAGATCCATCTGACCATTTAAAAAAGCACGCTGAGTAAACTCCCCCGGCTCCGCTGGACGGGCACCCGCTTGCACGAAACGCTCCAAAACTTTCCGAGTTACGACGACTCCACCGTGACCGGTGAACTCGACGACATCCTCACCGGTATAACTCGCAGGTCCGGAGAAGGTAACTAGCAACCCTTCGTCAATGATCAGCCCATCTGCATCACGAATTTTTCTTAATGCGACTTGTCGTGGCTCTGGAAGAGACGCCGAACCAATGGCCGTTTCGGCAATTTTAAAAGCTCCTTCACCAGATATCCGGATCAGCGAAACCGCTCCCGTTCCCGCAGGTGAGGCGATTGCAACGATGGCTTCCGCTCCCTCAGACATGAAAATTAATGAAATGATTTGTTGTGATTCCCACGCTCACGGCCCACTCCGAGGAATTCCCAAGAGAAGAACTCATCCATGAGCAGAACTGGCTCAACCTTGGTTTCTAGATTTGGAAACGGCTGAGTTTGCTGAATCTGCGATACTCGACCGGGAGACGTCGTCGACTGACCACTGATCGGGCCGCGTGCAGCCATCGGAGGAAGATTGGCGGAGATTGCAATCTGGCCTTGGCAAAATACAGATTGAAACTGCCGTTGTCCGGGCACAATGATCATTACTTGGAGAAGATTAAATGAACTGAAAAATATCAACTTGAGAGCAAAGCATCGAGCTCAGCGAGGCAACGCGCATTCTCCTCCGGCTTTCCGATGGAGATACGAACCCACTCCGGGAGCTTGTAGCCACGCATCGCACGTACGATAACACCTTTTTTCAAAAGCTCAGCGAAAACACGATCGCCATCACCCACGTTCACGAGCACAAAGTTGGCGACGCTCGGGACAAATTCCCAGCCACGCTCGGCAAAGGCTGATTCGAAAAACTTCAGCCCCTTACGATTATTCTCAACGGTAGCAGAAATATGCTCCTCATCTTGAATGGAAGCGAGAGCAGCCGCCTGCGCAATTGAGTTCGCATTGAAAGGCTGGCGCGCACTATTGAGCAGTTTCGCAATCGGAGCAGGCGCGAGCCCGTAACCGATCCGAAGTGCCGAGAGACCCTGAGCCTTTGAAAAAGTGCGCATCACCACCACATTCTTACCGGCCTTCACGTGCTTAATGGCATCCGGCGGCTCGGGAAGAAATTCGTGATACGCTTCATCAAAGACCGCTACCACGTGATCCGGAAGACTCTCAACAAAACGATCAATCTCATCCTGTCCGACCAAAGTCCCAGTTGGGTTATTCGGATTTGCGATGAAGACCAAGCGCGTCTCCGGCGTGATCGCTGCAGACATCGCATCGAGATCATGCACGAATCCAGGATCAGGAACCTCGATGTAATCCGCACCAAAAAGCGTCACCATTAGTTTATAAACAACAAAGGCATGTTCAGCTGCGATCAGCGACTTACCCGGTTGCAAAAATGAATGGCAAAGGAGCTCGATGATTTCATTCGAGCCATTCCCCATTACCACATTTTCAAATGCCACCCCATGCTTCTCCGCCAGCGCCGACCGTAACTTGTAGCCGCCACCATCGGGGTAAAGATGCGCTCGCTCGATTTCCGCGCGCATCGCCTCCTGCGCTTTCGGCGATGGCCCTAATGGATTTTCATTACTGGCGAGCTTGATAATCTCTTCAGGCTTTAGTCCCAACTCGCGTGCAGTTTCCTCAATCGGCTTGCCCGGCTCGTAAGGAACCAAATCACAAACCCACTGGTTGGCAGAATTCTCAATCGGCATGCGTTGAAAGTAACGCCCCTTCCCCACTCTGCAAGCCTCCAGCGTGGCGTCGGCGCCTCGCCGAGGTCACCTATCCTAAAATTCCGCCGACCAGATTAATTCATACAGAATGAAAGTATCACTCGACCTTCCCCACATATATCGAAGCAATCCCGCCTGTCAGCGGAATTGCCTCCAGCTCGCTCAGCCCCGCGTCGCGGAAAAGGTCCAACATCGCCGCACCCTTTGGGAACTCCCCGATCGATCCCGCGAGATATTCATAAGCCTCACGCTGCCCAGTCAAGGCCCCGGCCATTTTTGGCAGCACCTTGTTGAGATAAAATTCATACGGCTTCGCAAGCAGCCC
>JBDNAW010000119.1:0-26725 GCA_039768255.1 Akkermansiaceae bacterium
ATCTTCTGCTGTTACAGAGTTCCAGACGTAGCTTCAGATTGCATCGCGCAGTCGTTTTGGGTTTCATTATGGAACGATTGTTATAGCCTCTCTGGAGACGTAAATCCATCTTATGAGACGTCGCACGACAATCTGCGACCCGCTATGAGTAGAAATTTTGCTGATAGCTCGAACCCTAACCAGAGTCGAAGTTCGCCCTCCGGTAGTGGATGGGTGGCTTTGGACGTTCTCCGGAGAATGAAGTCAGCACGTACGGTTAAGACGCAGGTGCTTGAAGCGGCGGCTGGATGGTGATGGTGATCGGTGCATTCTCTCTGATGCTCACCTTCTTTCCGATCATCAATCCTGGTCAGTATTGGTTCTACGCGGATGAATCAGACACGTTGTGGATGCGTGACTTACTTGGGTCCGCCATCACGGCAGCGATCTTGGGTCTGGCATTCTGGATCAATCGATGCGCCAAGATGAGTCACCAAGATTCACGGCACAGGAGTGGCCAGTTCGATGAAGAAACTGACGCAAAGAGAATCGAGTCTAATAAGCCTATTTTTAGCCGGATCGACCTCTTCTACAATGAGCGCCGCATTCTCGATGAGTATGTGACGACGAAGCTTCCGATTTACGATCGAAAAGGTGACGTCATTAGACTCATGGGCGTGTGCCGAATATCCACTGAACTCCTCTCTCTCACCTCTACGAGG
The DNA here is from genome assembly GCA_039768255.1 of Akkermansiaceae bacterium. Classification (GTDB taxonomy): domain Bacteria; phylum Verrucomicrobiota; class Verrucomicrobiia; order Verrucomicrobiales; family Akkermansiaceae; genus SW10. The sequence continues at coordinate 702 of JBDNAW010000119.1, forward strand.
ATGGAGGTCGTCTCCTCCGGTGGCACCACTTCGTCATTTGGGCTGACGATGTGTATGAGTGGAATTTTGCCCTTCACGATGGGCTCCAAAACATCGATCGGATTACCGTCAAGCTGAAGAGCTTCTTCTTGGGGCAAGCCATATTGCTGCAAGAGCATTTCCCAAGTGGCTGGATATCCGACGCCATTTGCTTGGCCGAGTGGCCAGCATTTAAAATCGCACCCCGGTGTATCGGCATAAATGCAGGAAACCTTTTCGGGGAGGCGAAGCCCAGCGAAAGACAAAGAGGGCTTAGACGCTGGGGGACGCTGAATCACTTTTCCAGCCCCAGAGCCTTTTCAATATTAAGACGGAGAAGGCGGTCACGGTTCGCGGCTTCTTGTGAGGCATCTCGGAGTTGGTCGTCCTTAAGTAAGGCAGAGAAATCGCCCTCTCGTATTGAGCTCCTGAGAGCTTCTTCTTTTGAATCAGGGATGGCGTTAAGAATTCCTTCGGTATCCGACTGATCGAGCGCTCCGGTTTTTTCTTGGACGATGGTGAGCTTGGCGAGATTCGCTTGCGCTGGATCGTTGATAAAATCGAATTGCTGATGGAGCTGACCGACCTTTGAGGAATCGACCCAGTTTTTGAGTTTCACGAGGAGGGGCTCGGCCTTTGAGACGTCGAGAGTATCACTGGCGTAATCTTTGAGACGTTCCATCTCAGCCATGGTGCCAGCATAACGAATTCCGGTCAGAGCCCCGTATGCAATCGCTCCGCCAACGGCGAGACTGAGAATAGCACCAGGGATGCCGAAGCCGAATTTACGAAATGTTCCAGTCTCTTTACTCCCGCCTTGGAGGAAGCTGAGGATGGCACGAGCGAAAAAGAAGGCACCGAGAAATGAGATCATGGCGACCGCGGTGCTCATCCATGGCTCGGGGTTTTCGACGAGGACTTTAGAAACAGAAAAGCTATTATTGTAACCCCAAATTCCAACCACTGTTCCCACGGCCAAAGCGATGACTAAGAAGAACAACTTGACGAGATGCTTGATAAAGCCAAACACCATAAAAAGAAGCAGAAGACCGATGATAAGACCATCGGTGCCGAACTGGGAAATAATTTCCATGCCCGCAGCCTACTGCGGATGAAGCATTTAAGAAACCTCAAAGATATACCTACTTCGTGTCACAAAAGGCGCGGTGGCGCAGGAGGTGATCACAGAGAATGAGGTTCGCCATTGCTTCGACCATGGGGACGGCACGCGGAAGAACGCAGGCATCGTGACGGCCACGACCTTTGAGCTCGGTGTCTTCTTTTTCCTTAGAAACAGTCGGCTGGGAGGACATAATGGTTGCCGTCGGCTTAAAGGCGACACGGAAGAGGATGGGCTCGCCATTTGAGATGCCACCCTGAACTCCGCCGGAGCGATTCGTCTTAGTACGGACGTGATTTCCATCCATGTAAAAGTGGTCGTTATGCTCGGCTCCTGTGAGAAGGGTGCCGCTAAATCCGGAGCCGACTTCAAAGCCTTTTGTCGCAGGAAGAGAGAGCATCGCTTTCGCAAGGTCAGCCTCGAGGCGATCGAAGACCGGCTCACCAAGTCCTGGAGGACAGCCACGAACAACACACTGAATGATGCCGCCAATAGAATTCCCTTGGGAGCGGATTTCCTTAATACGCTCGATCATTTGATCTGCCGCAGCAGGATCACCAGTGCGGACAATGTTTGACTCAATGGCCTCGGAGGTGACGGTGAGCGGATCAACGTCTGCTTGAATATCTTGGATGGTGCTCACCCAAGCAAGGGTCTCCAGCTCAGGGTAAAAATGAGCGAGCACTTTTTTAGCCACCGCTGCGGCTGCCACTCGGCCAATCGTCTCACGCGCCGAAGAGCGGCCTCCGCCTTGCCAGTTCCGAATTCCGTATTTGGCATCATAAGTGTAATCAGCATGAGACGGGCGGTATTTTTCAGCCATTTCCGAGTAAGCCTCTGGGCGATGATCTTTATTCCGAACAAGAACGGCAATCGGTGAACCGAGGGTGACGCCATCGAAAGTCCCTGAGAGGATTTCGCATTGATCAGCCTCGTTCCGCGGAGTGGTAACTTCAGACTGCCCAGGACGACGGCGATCAAGCTCCAGCTGGAGGTCTGCTTCAGTCAGAGGAATACGTGGCGGGCAGCCATCAATGACGACGCCGACGCCTCCACCATGAGATTCACCAAAGGTTGAGATGCGGAAAAGCTGGCCTAACACGCTGGACATGGACGCAAGACTAGCAGGGATGTCTAGGGGTGCAATGCCAGGGCCGTAAATACTGAAGCTAATCTCCGCGAGCCTCACGACTCCACCCCACTCCGATTCTCGAAGACATTCCATTGGCTCCTGCGCCGGTTTTTTTCTTGCTCGCGATTTTAAGCTCCAAATTTACGAAGACTCGCGAGAACACGTGATTGCGCGGAGTCACCCCAACGCAGCTCTTCGTCCTCGACGCCAAAGCAAAGCACGACCTCAAAGAGCGCGGCCCCAATCCCTTGATTGAGAATATCTTCAGCTGAAAGACAATGACGACCGCTGCGATGGGAGAGTGCAAAAGAAAAATTTCCGACCCCATGATAAGCACGGTAAATGACCTCCGTGCAGACGAGGCGGTCAGCATTCCGAAAGTCGAAGACGAAATCGTAGAGCTTCCCTTCATGAGTCATGGCTCGTGAAAGTGCTTCTCTAAGATGAGCATCCTTGATGCGTGGGCGAATGACGACAAAAGCATCCACTGCCAGAGTTTCTTCGAGAGTGCGATAGAGGACCCCGTCTTTTTTGGCTTCAAGAACGGAAATTCTACCATTGTTAGCATCAGTGGGCTCGATCCCTAAATGGTCACGCTCAATAGCATCCCCAATATAATAAGCGGCATGTGGCCAGTAGCCGGGAAGAAACAAATTACTTAAGGCATCTTCGTGTCTTGTCACGATGACATCACCCGCACGGAGGTGGCGTTTTACTTCTGCCAATACTTCAGATGTGACACGCTTCCTTAAAACTTGCTTTTTAAAAGGCTGCTTGAGTTCCGCAATAACCGAACCACCCATCCGGAAGATCTGAAACATCACCTTTTTATACCCAGAAGTATGACGACGCACAATCGAATGCAGACGATAACTTAAGCGCCTACGAATAAGGCTACTGCGATTTTTTTCAAAGAACGGCTCTTCCGCGCTCAGCCATTCAGCAGCGCTAGCCATGCCCCCTGAGATTAATGCTTCCTGAATTTCCTCTCTATTTGATTCGTAATAACGAATCGCTTCCGTGTAGACCCACATCCACCGTAATGAACTGGTGCTACGATACAAACGGGTAAAATTCTTCCGCTCTAGGCCGTAGCGGGGCTCGGCCTCATCGAGTTTTTTCCAAAGCACGGGTCTCGCGTGGGCAAGATTTACGATAAAACTCCCGCAGCGTACCAACATTGCGGCAGCACAGAAACTGAGCCCAAAAACCTGCCGCTGCTCTTTTTCATCTGGCCCACCGTAAACATGAGGCTTCAGCGCAAGCACCATTTCCCAGAGAGTCCCACGAACGGCAAGGTAGCGAGCGTACACCTCACGGAGACGCTCATCTTCATCAGGAAGATAATAACCACGCTCTTGCGCTGCGATGGCATCCGCAATTTCTTGTGAGAGATCATTCTCTCTTGGCAAAGCCGGTTCAGCAGCTTGCAGCACTCGCCATGCATCGGAAATTTTCACTTCGTGAGATTCGGTTGAAATGCGGCTTCACGTCAATCACGCAAGAATTCTTCAACTCCAGCTTCTCGAAAGATGCCTCTTTGGGTTCATCATAAAACACCCACTCCCGTCAACCCCTTTAACTACGGGAAATTCTACATTATTTTAGCTTTACATAATACCAATCCAGCAGAAAATCTCTTTCGCCATGAATAAAGGAGAACTTATTGAAGCAGTCCAGAAAGCCCTCGGAAACGAAGCAACCAAGCGTTCAGCAGAAGATGCTGTCTCAGCAGTGCTCGGCTCCATTGCAACTGGCGTTAAGAAAGATCAGAAAGTCCAGATCATCGGATTCGGAACTTTCGAAGTGAAGAAGCGTGCCGCCCGTATGGGTCGTAACCCAAAGACTGGCGAGGCGATGAAGATCAAAGCTTCCAAGTCTGTCGGCTTCAAGCCTTCTTCCACTCTTAAGAAGTCCCTCTAATTCTCCGGAATTAAACAGCGGAAACCTTAACACATTCACAAACCCGGCTTGCTCCTTCATTTGGGCTCGCCGGGTTTTTTTTCGCGCTCGATTTCCGCCCGTTTCCGTTAATAGTCCAAGAAGACTGCCTCTTATGCCATCTAGTACCGTTGAGAATTACTTAAAAGCGATCTGGTCTCTCCAACAGCGGAGCGGCAATGGTGGCCTTGTCCCCATTGGACAAATTGCGCAAAAGCTTTCGGTGACTCCCGGCACCGTCACCACCATGATGAATCAGCTGGTGAAGCAGTGCCTCGTCGATTACACCCCTAGACGAGGTGTCCTTTTAAATCATAAAGGTCGAGAAATGGCCATGCGCGTGCTCAGACGGCATCGCTTAGTTGAAAGTTTTCTCGTCGGAATTATGCAACTCGATTGGGCCGAGGTTCATGAAGAAGCTGAAGTTCTAGAGCATGTCATTTCCGATCGGCTTCTCGAGCGGATGGACGAGATGCTCGGCCATCCTACTCATGACCCACACGGAGCGCCAATTCCCAACGCCGCCGGAGAGCTCAATGTCGATGCTCACCAAACTCTTTCTGATTGCGAACCCGGCACGTACACCCTCAATCGCGTCCGTGAGGACCGGCCTGATTTTTTACAATGGCTTGCTCGGATGGGTCTTAAGCCCGGCGTAAAATTTCACCTATCCGAGCTAAATCCGCATGCTGGGACGATGACTCTTGCGGTCTCAGAAGCAGAACCCGCAATCCAGCTATCCCTTCCCGCAGCACAGTCTCTTCTTGTCAGCCCTGCCTAAAAGACCTCCAGTGTGGACTTTTTCCTTTTCCTCTGGTGTTTCAGTCGGTTTCCTCTTCAAACCTACTGATTCTATGATTGCCAAATTAACGATGCTCTCCCTCGCGTTCTTTGCATCGATCGCGCATGCCCAAATATCAGTAACGATAAAGGCAGACCGGCACACTTACTTGGTCAATGAGCCCGTGACAGCCGTGGTCTCCATTACAAACCGCAGTGGAAGAGAGCTTTTCTTCCATAGCGAAGTCGCCGGACGCACCACCAAAAGCTGGCTCGACTTCGATATGCGAGAGAGTGGTGGCAGTAATTTCACTCGTCTTAATAAAGCCGTATTCCGCGCAGCCAAACTCCCTCCTGGCCAGACCATTACTCGACGCGTCACTCTCAGTTCACTCTATCGAGTCAACCGCCCCGGAAACTTCTCTACGAACGCAAAAATCACGATCGATGGTCGGACTTACAAGTCCACCGCGGCTCATTTCACAGTCAGCTCTGGCTCGGAAGTCTTCACCCAACCCTTCGGAGCACCCGGAACAAAGTATCCTGAGCGCGAATACCGTGTCCTCACTTTCAACGATGGTCGGCATACCTCCATTTACACTGCGGTCCATGATCAAAAGACCCAATCAGCTCTTTCCACCAGTCGCCTCAGCCACGCTCTTCTCTTTAAAAGACCGCAAGCGGCTCTGGATGGAAAAAATAACCTTCACGTTCTTTACCAATCCACGCCAGAAATCTTCGTCCATGCAACCGTCAATAAAGATGGCGCGATGACTGCTTCTAAATTTTTCAAGCGTGGTGCTTCAGGAATTCCATCATTAATGGCTTTTGCTGACGGCTCCATCAAAGCAAGAGGCGGTATTCCTTATGATCCTTCTGCGGAAATGAAAAAGCGTGCCAAAGCCAAAACAATCTCCGAACGTGTGAATCGTTAATAATTTTTAATAAAAAGCTTGTCTTAATACTTAAAATTTTTTAAAACTTCACGAGTCTTTACCATTTTCTCATGAAAATTCTCTTTCAAACCCTTCTTCTAACCCTCGCCATCGCAATCCCTGCATTTGGCGGAACCTTCAAAACCGTCGTCATTGACGCCGGACACGGAGGTCATGATAACGGCGGCAGTTACGGGAAAGTTTACGAAAAGTGGCTCGCGCTCGACACCGCCATGCGCGTTGAAAAGAAGCTCAAGAGCAAAGGATTCCGCACCGTCATGACACGCCGTAGCGATCAGTTCATCTCACTTCCCTCACGTGCACGCCTCGGTAATAAATATTCTAATTCCATCTTCGTCTCCATTCACTACAACTTCACGTGGCGGCGCAATGTGAGCGGGCTTGAGACCTTCTACTGCTCACCTGCCTCTAAGCCACTCGCTGCGGCAGTGCAGAAAGGCATGCTTAAGCGAGTGAAATCCGTAAATCGTGGGGTGAAATACGCCCGCTACTACGTCATTCGTCACTCCAAGAATCCAGCAATCCTCGTAGAAGGTGGCTTCGTTTCAAATTCACGAGAACGCAGCCGCACCAAAGAAGGCTGGTATCGCGAAGCGATCGCTAACGGCATTGTCGACGGCATCGAAGAATACAAAAAAGGCTCCAGCTTCGGTCGTTGGTAAAAGTTTAATATGGACTGGTCCGCTTGTTACCGAAACGGCGAGACCCCTTGGGAAAAGGGAGAGCCTCATCCGGCCCTCTCTTCTTTTTTGGTCTCGCATCAGCACCTCTTCGAAAAAAAACCACATATCTTCCATCCCGGCTGTGGTTTCGGAAGAGACGCGGCCGTTCTCGCGGAAGCCGCTGAATCTGTCACCGCTCTCGATATCGCGCAAGAGCCTCTCGCAATGGCGAAACAGCTTCACGCCGCCACGAACATCCGCTGGGAACTCGCTGACCTCTTCACTTGGCCCGAAACCGAATGCTATGACCTCGTTTGGGAGCATACTTGTATCTCCGCCATCCCTCCCTGCACCAGAAAAGACTACGCCCGCATCATCCACCAAGTCCTCAAGCCTGGAGGCATCTTTTGTGGAATTATGTTTCTCAATCCGGATCACGATCCCCATGAAGGCCCGCCTTTCCATATCAGCCGTGACGAGCTCCAGGCCATGTTCAACTTCGGCTTCGAACTCCTCGAAGACCACCCGAACCCTCCCACATACGAAGGCCGCGAAAATCGCGAAACACTCATGATCTGGAAGCGCAAAGAAAGCTCGTAAGTTCCCCTCTCATTTGAGGTAGTTTCCCTCATGCGCATCTTACTCACCCTTGTCGCGACCTTTTCCTTTCTAAGCTTCCTCAGCGGAAAAGAGCTGAGCCCGTATCACCTCTTCAAGCGTCAAAACCCAGGCCACCCCGCGACCAAGCTCAACCTCGAAAGCGCCTCCGCCGTCGAAGCCCATAACCTCATCACACGTCGTGATTTTCTCGCCATCCTAAATCCCAAGCAAAAGCGCGCCCTCATTCCTCTTCGCGATACCCTTGCCTCAAACCTCCGCGCTCAAGATCATCCCCGCTTCCCCGCTCCCGCAGGGTATCAGCGCCAGAACCACCTCAGCTGGACTGTTTTCATTCACCAACAACTCCTCACAAAACATCCGAACGAAACTGCGCGCGCCCTTCAGCTTCTCGAAGATCAACTGCAGGACATCATCGACCGTGTCCCCGCCCCAGCCGTCGCTTACCTCAAGAACGTTCCTCTCTACTTTTCACCCGCGAAGAACGGTCGCCACTCCGCCTGCCATCATCCCAGCTCGCAGTGGTTAAAAAACAACGGCTACCCAATCGAAATGGCGAAGTCTGTTGAATTTACGAACATCCCAGTTTTTGAAAAAGAAACCCGCCGGATGCCCAATTTTACTCTCCATGAGCTCGCTCACGCCTACCACAATCACCTCCTAGGCGATCAGCATCCCGTCATCCTCAAGGCTTACCATGCCGCCAAAAAATCCGGCAAGTTCAACAAGCTCCCACGGCGCACCGGTGAACTCAAAAATCCCGTCGTCTCCTCACGCGGCGAAACCTACGCCATGACCAACCAGATGGAATACTTCGCGGAAACCACCGAGGCCTACTTTGGCGAAAATGACTTCACCCCATTCGACCGCGCTTCCCTCCGCGAATGGGACCCTCAAGTGATTCCCATTCTTGAAAATCTCTGGGGCGTCAAAAAATCCAAACACCCCGTTCTAGCTGCTGATCGTATCCTTTTTCTTGGTGACTCCATCACCGCCTCACGCGACTACATCATCGACCTCCAAACTGCCCTCCACCTCCATGGCCATACCCCCGAGATTATCGCTTCCGGCCTCCCTTCCGAAGGAGTCACCGGCCTCACCGAGCCCAAACATCCATTCCCACGTCCTAACATCCATGAGCGCCTCACCCGTGCCCTAGAAAAAGCGAAGCCCGACCTCGTCATTGCCTGCTACGGCATGAACGATGGTATCTACCACCCCTTCGCTCTCGACCGCTTCCAAGCTTACCAACACGGACTCCAACAACTGATCGATCAAGTCAATGCATCAGGCGCAAAGCTCATCCTCGTCACCCCTCCACCCTTCGACGTCCAAGCACATAAAAGTGCGCGACCTCGCAACGCCAAAGAATTTCACTGGGGCGCCACCTACCAACATTATGACCGCGATGTCATCGCCCCATACGCCCGCTGGATTCTCGCGCAGAAAAATCAAGTCGCTCGCCTCATCGATACCCACACCCCCATTACCGCTCACTACACCGCAATGCGGAAAAAGAACCCTTCCTATGCACTCTCAAAAGACGGCGTCCATATCGACCGTGCCGGCCACCGCCTCCTCGCCTCCATCATCTACAAATCTCTCTTCAACCAGCCCATGCCCGAACTCTCAGAAGACCTCGTGCAATTCTACGCTCAGCGACAAAGTCTCCTCGCACCCGCATGGCTCAGCCATATCGGCCACCAGCGCCCAGGCATAAAGCCCGGTCTCCCACTTGATCTCGCGCAAGCCAAAGCCGCCGCCATTCTCCGCTAACACGGAAGCAATCTGACTCGTAGTTCCAGCATTCGTCTGAATAAACACCACACATAGGCAAGCCGCCTGTATTACCTCCTTCCCGCGTGCCCACTCTCGACCCATCTCAGGTCTCTGACCCCTCCTCCACTTCGGCCGTTCTCGACGCCTTCCTTGAGCACCTGAATGAGAACAGCATCGAGCCCTACCATCACCAGGAAGAAGCAATCCTTGAACTCTTCGATGGGAAAAACGTCATCCTCAACACCCCCACCGGATCGGGGAAATCTCTCGTCGCACTCGCCGTGCAATTTCGCGCCATCTGCCACAAGCGCGTCTCCTACTACACCGTCCCCATCAAGGCACTCGCAAACGAAAAATTCCTCTCCCTCTGCGCCACCTTCGGTGCCGAAAACGTCGGCATGATCACTGGTGATGCCACCGTCAATGCGGACGCTCCGGTCATCTGCTGCACCGCAGAAATCCTCGCAAACCTCGCCCTCCGTGAAGGAACCCGCGCTCGAGTCGATGACGTCATCATGGATGAGTTTCACTACTACTCGGATCACGAACGCGGCGGCGCTTGGCAAATCCCGCTCCTCACTCTCCCGCAAGCGCGATTCCTCCTCATGTCCGCTACTCTCGGCGACACCTCATTTTTTGAAAAAGAGCTCACCTCCCTCACCGGCGCGCCCACCGCACTCGTCCAATCGAGCGACCGGCCCGTTCCCCTCGAATTCACTTACTCCACAACCCCACTAGAAGAACGTGTCGAAGAACTCGTCACCGCCAATCAAGCCCCCATTTATCTCGTCCACTTCACCCAGCTCGCCTGCGCCCGTACTGTCCAAAATCTCATGAGCCGCAACTTCTGCACCAAGGCCGAAAAAGCTGAAATTGCAGAACTCCTCGAAGAGGCCGACTTCAAAAGCCCTTACGGAAAGGACATCAAAAAATACCTCCGTCACGGCCTCGGTATCCACCACGCTGGCCTCCTTCCGAAATACCGTGTCCTTGTCGAAAAACTCGCCCAACGCGGCCTCCTCAAAGTCATCTGCGGAACCGACACTCTCGGCGTCGGCGTCAACGTCCCCATCCGCACCGTCCTCCTCACCCAACTCTTCAAATACGGCGGACAGAGCACGAAAATCCTCGCCGTTCGTGACTTCCACCAGATCGTTGGTCGCGCGGGCCGACGCGGCTTTGATGATCTCGGAAACGTCGTCGCCCAAGCCCCCGAGCACGTCATCGAAAATATCCGGGGCGAAGAAAAAGCGGCCGCCAAAGGAAAGAAATCCCGCTTTGTCAAAAAGAAGCCTCCCGAAAAAGGCTTCGTCAATTGGGATGAAAAAACCTTCCTCAAGCTCCAAGAAGCCCCGCCCGAGAAACTTATTTCAAGCCTCAAAATCCATCACGGAACCCTCCTCAATGTGCTCAGCCGCGAGCACGAAGACGGCTGCGCCGCTCTTCGCGATCTCATCAACCGCTCGCACGAGACCGATGCCGCCAAAAAGAAACTCCGCCAACGCGCCTTCGCCCTCTTCCGGGGCCTCGTTGAAGGAAACGTCCTCACCATCATTCCGCGCAAAGAACGAACCGGCCCCGCCAAGGTGAAACTCAACGTCGACCTCCAGGACGACTTCACCATGAACCAAGCGCTCGGGCTCTACCTCATCGAGACCATCCCGCAGCTTGATCCCGAAGAGAGCGACTTTCCCAAAAACGTCATCAGCCTCATCGAGGCCATCCTCGAAGACCCCACCGCCGTCCTCCGGAAACAAACCGACAAGATTAAGAGTGAGCTCATCGCCGAGCTCAAAGCCGATGGTGTTGACTACGATGACCGCATGGATGCGCTCGAAGAAGTCGAGCATCCCAAGCCCGGCAAAGAATTCATCTACACGACCTACAACGAATTCGTCGCCAAAAACCCCTGGGCCAAAGAAGCCGGAGTCCGCCCAAAATCCATCGCCCGAGAAATGGTCGAGAGCTGGCAAAGCTTCGAAAATTACGTCAAAACCTATGCCCTAGAGCGCAGCGAGGCCATCCTCCTCCGCCACCTCTCCGAGGTCTATAAAGTCCTCGCCCAAACCGTCCCGCCCGCGCAAAAAAACGAAGCCCTTTTAGAAGCCGAAACCTTCCTCGGAAAGACCGTCCGCGAAGTCGACTCCTCCCTCATCGACGAGTGGGAGAAGCTCAAGGAGCCCAAAGAAGAAAGCCCCGCTTCCTAGGATCACCAAGGACGGGCGATCTCCGCATCGGCCACTTGAGAAAACAGCACAAAAAAGACCTCAAAACGCCTTTTTCCTAAAACCCTGGCCGCTGAAAATTGAATTTGGAGAGTTGTCAAAAGCACCGCTCCTGACCAGTGTCCCGCCATGCCTCCGTCCCGCCAGTTCCAGTCCGTTCTTGATGCCTTCGGTAAACAAGGTTGGCATGCCCAGCCCATTGAAGGTCGCGAAGTGCTCCAATGCTCGTTCGAAGCACACCACACACGGATCCATCTGATCGCGCAGGTTTTTACCAATCTCAATGCGCTCTCTATCGTCGCGGAATCTCCCGTCTCTTTTGATGACCAGCGGATGCCCCTCGGACTCGAACTTGTGATGCGGGCCAATAAACAGCTCAACATTGGCGGGTTTGAGTTCGATATGGACCGCGATCAGCTCGTCTTCCGTGTCACAAACCTCTTCGACCGAGAACTTTTCGATGCCGACATCATCTCCTCCATGGTCCACTGCGCCATCGCAGAACTCGACCGCATCGTCCCCTTCACCGGTGTTCTCAACCGCACTGCCGATGACCTCCTCGATGATCTTTCCATCCCTCTCCTCCTAGAACGCGAAGACCTCCTCCCTCCCGTCCCCGAATACGATGGGGAAACCGAAGAGGAAGAGCTTTAGAAACCTTAAAGTTTTTCACAAAAAAGTCCTCAAATGGATGCTTGACGGTCATCGGTGATCTGACTAGCTTCCCGCCCCCGCAACTTAACTGAACGGAATAATTTTATGTCGAAACCTAATCGTGGCGTTGATGTCAAAAACGGAGAAACCGTAGATCGTGCTCTCAAGCGTCTTAAGACCAAGCTTGATGCTGAAGGCATCCTCGAGGAAATGCGCCGCCGCCGCGCGCATGAATCCACTACTAAGCGTGCAATCCGCAAGGCCCGTACCGCACCAAAGCGCAACAAGGTCCGTTGGAAATATACTTCCGAGGCGACCGAAGCAAAGCGCGCTGAAGCCGCTGCTGCTAAAGCTGCCGAGTAGAACAACCGTTCCCTTCTCAATTTCCAAACGCTCGAGGTTTTCCCCGGGCGTTTTTTTGTGCCATGGAGCGTAGGAGTAATCCTCTCGGGCGCTTTCAGCATTTCGTATCTTCTGGCAAAGCTCACTCGTGAGCATCAAGAAGCCGAAGAGCTCAAAGACCAAAGGTCCCTAACTCCAGCTTCATTTCTTAATTAGAATAATTCCAATTTTACACTTGAACGCCCTCTGAGCGGCACTAGCTTCCCGCACGTCAATGATTTCACTCGATCACCAGAGCAGCCCAGACCCGGAGGAATTCCCCTCTGAGCTTGAAGGCCTCCGCATGACCAAACAACGCCGTGAGGTGCTTTCGGTCATCCTTGGCGAGCGAGATCACCCGACCGCGAACGATGTCTTCCTCCGCGCCAAGGACCGAATGCCGACAATCTCACTGGCAACAGTGTATAACTGCCTTGAGGCACTCGTCTCTCACAAGATCGTTCGCCAAGTGAACTTCGAGCGCGAGTCCTCCCGCTACTGCCCGAATTTGGCCGATCATTGCCATTTTCAGGATGAAAACACCGGTATGATCCACGATGTCGTCTTTAAAGATGGGGTTAAGCTTGAAGATTTCCTCGAACTCCCTCAAGGCACCGAAATCAGCCACCTCGAAATCAGCCTTAAGGGTGCTTTCGGCAAATAACTTTCTTACTCAATCACTCAGTAACTCAACCACTTCTTCATGAGCCTCACCATTGAAAACCTCCAAGCGTCCGTCGACGGAACGCCGATCCTTAAAGGTCTGAATCTCGAAATCCCCGCAGGCGAAGTCCACGCAATCATGGGGCCGAACGGTTCAGGGAAATCAACTCTCTCCAAAGTGATCGCCGGTCATGATGACTACGAGGTCACCGGCGGAAAAGTCCTCCTTGATGGAGTCGACATTGCTGAGCTCGAGGTCGATGAGCGCTCCCGTGCCGGCATTTTCCTCGCCTTCCAGTATCCCGCTGAAGTCCCAGGAGTTTCCAATGCCAACTTCCTCCGCGCGGCTCTCCAAGCTCGCATGCCTGATGGCGAAGAGATTGATGCCGTCGCCTTCTACAAGGATATGTATGCCAAGATGGACGAGCTCGAAATGGATCGCAAGTTCACCAAGCGTGCCGTCAACGAAGGCTTCTCCGGTGGTGAGAAAAAGCGCAACGAAATCCTCCAGATGATGATGCTTGATCCTCGTTACGCCCTGCTCGATGAGACCGACTCCGGGCTCGATATCGATGCCCTCAAGGTCGTCGCCAAAGGCGTCAACTCGATGCGTTCACCGCAGCGTGGTTTCCTCGTCATCACCCACTACCAGCGTCTTCTCGACTACATCAAACCGGACGTCGTCCACGTCATGTCTGACGGCCAGATCGTCAAGACCGGTGGCCCTGAGCTCGCCCTTGAACTCGAGGCGAACGGATACGACTTCCTCAAGCAGCCTGCCTAATTTTTCAAACCCTCCAAATCCATGAGCTCCGAAACCGCCACCGTTCAGCAAGTCGCTCTTGAGAAAGACGACATCGGAAATTTTTCCTTCCCCGAGAAGCATAAGTTCGATGCCGGCTACGGCCTCACCAAAGACACCATCGATTACATCTCGAAGGTCAAAGACGAGCCTGACTGGGTCAACGAATTCCGCCACCGTGCACTCGAAGTCTTCGAGTCCAAGCCCATGCCGACCAACTGGGCGACCGAGGATCTCAACAACATCGATTTCGACGCCATCCGCTATTACCTCTCAGATGGAGCGACTCCAAAGCGCTCATGGGACGACGTTCCACCCGAAGTTCTCGAAACCTTTGACCGCCTGGGCGTCCCTGAGCAGGAGCGTGCATTTCTTGCTGGAGTCGAAGCTCAATACGATTCCGAAGCCGCCTACTCGAACGTCAAAGAAGCCCTCGCTGAAGAAGGAGTGATCTTCGTCACCTGCTCCGAAGGCCTCAAGGAGCACGAAGAAATTTTCCGCCCTTGGTTTGGAAAAGTCATCCCAACCGGTGACAACAAATTCTCCGCACTCAACTCCGCGGTAATGTCTGGTGGTTCCTTCATCTACATTCCAAAAGGCGTGAAGGTGAAGCACCCGCTTCAGGCTTACTTCCGGATCAACTCAGAGAACTTCGGCCAGTTTGAGCGCACCCTCATCATCGCTGATGAGGGGTCTGAGGTGATGTATATGGAAGGTTGCACCGCTCCGAAATTTGAAACCGCAACGCTGCACTCCGCCGTGGTTGAACTCGTCGCGATGAAGGGCGCCAAGATTCAATACATCACCGTTCAAAACTGGTCATCCAACGTTTACAACCTCGTCACCAAGCGCGGCCTGGCACATGAAGATGCCGAAATCCGCTGGATCGATTGTAACATCGGCTCCCGCCTCACCATGAAGTATCCCGGCGTGGTCATGAAGGGCGAGCGTGCTCGTGGCGAAGTCATTTCCATTGCCCTCGCGAATGACAACCAGCACCAAGACACCGGTGCGAAAATGATTCATGCCGCGAACAACACCACTTCGAACGTGGTCTCCAAGTCGATCTCTGTCGGCGAAGGTCGCTCGACCTACCGTGGTCAGGTTCACATTCCAAAGCACCTCAAGGGTTGCAAGAATAACACCGAGTGTGACGCGCTTCTCATTAACAGTAACTCCCGCACCGACACCTACCCTGCGATCTCGGTGAAAGGAAACCAGCACGTCACTCAGCACGAGGCTAGCGTGAGCCAGGTCTCCCAAGAAATGCTCTTTTACATGCAGCAGCGCGGCCTCTCCGAAACGCAAGCGATGTCCCTTGCCGTCAATGGCTTTATCAACGACCTCGTGGAGGAATTCCCGATGGAATACTCCGTCGAACTCAAGCGCCTCATCGAACTCGAGATGGAAGGCTCCGTCGGCTAACATCGGCAGTTGGCAGTTGGCAGTTAAGCAGTGAACAGCTCACAGCCCTGCAAGCCGCCGAACTTCGATCACTGTAGAACTTTTTACTGTAAAAACTTACACCATGTCCTCCGCTTTAGCATCTCCTGCTCAAGAGACTTTCGAGTCTCTCGCTTGGCCCGTGCGCACTGATGAAAACTGGCGCTTCGGCTCCTGGAAAGAAGCCAACCTCTCTGGCATCGCTCCCATTAGTGCCGGCTCTTCTGCCGATCTCCCCGCTGAGATCGATGGTGCCGCCCGCTTCGTTTTCCAAAATTCCGAGCTTGTCTCAGGCTCGCACGAAGCCGTCACCGCGGTCACCGAGTCCTTCGGCCCGCAGTCCAAGCTGGGCTCCGAAAAGCTCACCGCTCTCCACACCCTTGAGTCCCATCACGGCCTCAACATCACCGCTTCCGGTGAGCAAACGATCGAGATTATCCACCTCGTCACTGGCGAAGGTCTTCTTGCTCCGAGTTTAAAAATCTCCGCCGCTTCCGGCGCTAAGCTTCGTGTCATCGAGCGCTTCATTTCTACCGATACCGCGCCTGCGACGGTGCTCACCGCCATCGAGATCGAGATCGCAGATCATGCCGACGTGAAATACCTCGTCACTCAAGAACTCAACGCCTCCTCAAAGCTCATCCGCTTTGCAGACTCCAAGGTCGGCTCCTCCATCGCCCGTCAAGCCATCATTCACACTGGTTCTAAGTGGGTTCGCGAAGAGACCCACTCTTCGGTCACCACGACTGATGGTAAATCGCACATCCTTTCGGTCGCTCTACCCGAGACCGGTCAGGAATACGATCAACGGACCTTCCAGCACCACGGTGCTCGCGATACCTACTCTGATCTCCTTTTCAAAAACACCCTCTTCGGTAAGGCCAAGACCATCTTCTCCGGTCTCATCTTCGTCGATGAAGAAGCGCACGGCACCGATGCCTACCAGACCTGTCGTAATCTCATGATGACCGACGAGTGCGAGGCGCACTCCATGCCTGGTCTCGAGATCAACGCCGACGAAGTTGCCTGTTCCCACGGTTCCACGACTGCACGCGTCAGCGAAGAGGAAATCTTCTACCTTATGGCCCGCGGCATCAACCCGAAGATGGCACGTAGCCTCGTCGCCCAAGGCTTCTCTGCCGAAGCCATCGAGAAACTCGAAGACGAAACCCTCGAAGCCCTCGCGCTCGAAGTCGTCGCGAGAAAATTCGACGCCGTCGACTAAGGATCGTTCCCTACGTGAATCGTTACGAACCTACTAACAAGAATACACTGTTCTCAGCCAAGATCATGGCCGCTTGACAACCAACCAACCATATGGTTTGTTATGTCCAATGGAAACCATCGGCATCTTCGAGGCTAAGACTCATCTTCCGTCCGTTTGTGACAAGGTCGCTGAGTCCGGCCAGCCTATTACCATTTCTCGACGAGGAAAGCCTTTGGTGGTCGTCTCCCCGGTGGTGCCTGAAAAGCCAAAGCGTGAAGGAATTTGGACGACTTACCAAAAGCTGAAGACTCAGAAAGACTCGGACGCTCCTGACTTTCCAGATGTCTGGGAAGAACGAACAAGCTCTGGCGATCACGCTCCAATCGAAGATTGATGGCCTTTCTTCTCGATACCTCGGTTTACTCCCAGCCGCTCAAAAAACGACCTATCGAAGCAGCTCTGCAACGGTGGGAAAAAGTTGGAGACGATCAGTGCTTCATCTCATCGGTCTGTCGTGCCGAAATCGAATGGGGTCTGCATTATGCCGGTCACGAATCACTCTGGGAACTTTACCGTGACTTACTCACTGATCGCTTGGAAGTGCTCGAAGTTACAACCACAACGTGGACCCACTTTGCCAAGATGAAAGCGCGCCAACGTAAAATTGGCCAAATCATCAGTGATCTTGATCTCCTCATTGCTGCGAGTGCTACTGAGCATGGGCTCATCATCGCGACCCTGAATCGTTCTGATTTTTCCCGAATCGAGGGAATCTCTTGGGAAGATTGGAATGTCTGAGCCTTTGAAGTCGAGGTGTCAGCTTCCCCATTGTCAGGACAGTTCAAAACTGAAAACCTGAACTGAAAGAACCAATGAAAAAATCCCGACACCGCCGGGAAGCGCAATGAAGGCATCTGCAAGATCAGCCATGAGCTGCTTCCGCTCATGCATGGAATCGACGAGCCTGAGGTCCGTCAGTCCGTGGTGCGTGACTTCCTTATCGGCAAGGTGACGAGGGATGACGCCGATGACCTTTCCACCCCCAGCAAAACAGCATCGGCCACCGCTCCCATGAGCCCGACATTTCCGCCGCCGTAGACAAGGGTGTGGCCCGCTAGGACAATTTAAGAACCGACATCTTTTGCGGCCTCAAGAAAGGCGGGATCATGCCCGGGACTTGAGCCGCAGTAGATGCAGATATTGGCCATTCTCTCAGAGACTAGCCGTAAATTTCTTCCATGATCTCGGGGTCCTCGCGGAGTTTTTTATTCTTCGCTCCCACATCTTCCCAAATTTCACCGATGCGCTCGATGAATTCGTCTTCACTCTCACCATCCTTAAGGCCATCACGGTAGGCCTTCGCCAGTTTAAGCATCGCTCCATGGTAATCTGAGAGGCGCCCGTCAACCTTGGACTTTAGCTCTGAGAGCTCCTTAATGGAATCTTCCACTTCTTCGAGGTCTGCGGAATTTCGCTCATAATCCTCGGTCCAAGTAAGGGTCCGGACTTTCTTGGAAAGACCGGAAGAAGCGGTGCCAATCACGTGGAAGGAGCCACCAACGGAAAGCTTTTGAGGAGCGGAGCCTTTTGAAATTTCAAGGAGGATACGGGCGGATTCGTGATTTGGCATCGCCTCATTGAGTTTCTCGAGCAGGGAACGCACCTTCTCATTCTCTAACATGCTTTCGCCCTTATTTTTAATGAGCTCCGCAATCTTATTGAAATCTTCGATCGCTTTTTCGACTTCGGATGGCTTGTCCTTAGCAGCAATGTCGATGGCTTGATCAAGTTTCTTAAGCGAGAAGACTTGAATATTGATGAGGGGATCAATGCCATCGAGCACATAAATGTCTGAAACTCCAGGGATATTCTCGTGAGGAACTCCAACGAGTTTACATTCCTTCTTGGTTGCTCCACGGATTTTGCCAGCGACCCCACCGATCTTGGTGACCTTGCCATCTGCGGTGATTGCGCCGGTAACGGCGAAGATATCATCGAGCTCACGTCCGGTAAAAAGGGAATCAATGATAATGGACATCGCGGTTCCCGCGGAAGGACCGTCAAGGAGGCCATCTTTATCTTGAAAGGCGATCTCAACTTTGTAGTTCGAAGGAATCCGGCCGTCTTCTTCATGGCGGACACGCATCAGTTTTTTAATCTCCTCGAGGGAGTTTCCCGTCATGTTACCTACCTTTTGATCGATATGAAATTCAACACCATCCACTTCTTCATCACGGAGCGCGGTCGCAGAAAGAGAACTGGCTGCGCCGGCATGTTTCCCATTGGGGAGCTGGCGAACCGAGAGTCCGTAAACTGAACGTTGAGTGGCGGCAAACTTTTTAGCATCACCTCCGGGGATGACTTCAGAACGTTCCTTAAACTCGTTATTGCTACGAGTACCGAACCCTGTGGGGTCACGGTAGATGACGGCTCCAAGCATATCTTTCCAATCTGGTTTTCCGATTTCATCGGCGACTTTCTTTAGCTTAGCGGCGTCCTTCGCTTCTTCATCGAGGCGCAGGGCGACATCCACACAGAACTGAGCGCACTTGATATTGTCCTTATTGTCCTTCTTCCGCATCAGGGCACGAACACCACGGTAGATTTTAGAAACCACGCGAGACTTGGTGATGTCATCATCCATGACGGTTTTTCCATCTTCTTCCAGCTGACCAAGGACGTCCTTAAAGTTTTCAGAATCAGGATTGATGCGACCTGCGATGCCAAGGGCGTGAGCACGGAGTTCATAGTCGACTTCGCCATTATTTTCATCGAAATCCTTAGCGAGCGAGAGAAGACCGGAAAAAAGCGAAGAGCGGGAAATTTTATCAATTTTCAGATTTTCCCCGTCAAAAACCTCTTTATCCATATTTGGAGGACGATATTGATCCGCAAAAAGAACCGTGAAAGAGAAGAGGAAAACGAGAAGCGTTTTGGGGGTATTCATAAAGCTATGTAAAAAAAACATGGGTGAATGACAAATGAGAAAGTGATCATTCTGTGACAGTGAAATTTATTCAGTTGCGATTTGATCGAGTGTCTCAAAAAAAAGCGTCACCTGAATTTTCCATTGTTCATATTCTGCACGTGCAGAAAGCACACTTTCAATATTATTCAATTTACGAGAAATAGGACTCAGTGCATCAATCACTTTTTGACCTTCCTTAATCAGTGGCTCTTCCGCTCGGGCGATCAAACGACTATCCGCAAATTCCCGCCATTCTTTACGGCGTGCCAGGTGAAATGCCTTCAGGGTCTCTCCCGAGTTCGTCAGGCCATTGAGCGCGGGGAAGTTTTTGAGAGGAGCGAGGGCGAGTCTGTATTCCATCGCAAAAATTCTTCGAGTGTATTCTTTTGGGCGACGTGCAGAGGCCTGCTTCAGAAGAACTGAAGCAGATAAGTGACGACGGTCAGCTCGAGCCGCAGCCTCTAGGCGCTTCTTCACACCATCAAAGACAAGAAATTGTGGGAGTTCCCTCATGCGTGATCGAGCCTTAGTGCTAACTTCTCGAAAATTCGCAGATGCCGACGCGAGAGACTTCGGTGGCTGATTGGTCTCAAGATAAAATTCAGCCGCTTGATCAAGCGTCTCGCAAGCGACCACTTCAAATCGAAATAAAAATCCAGGGTCTTTAAGCACAAGAAGAGCAGACATTTCTTCTGCAAGCGAGGGAGGAACTAACAAACGGGTGCCTGGCGCAGGCCGGCGCTTCCGCAAAGCCTGAATGAGCTCCCAGCTCCGAGTAGGACGTGCGAGAGTTCCATTCGTATTGAGTTTCGCAAAAAGAATGGTGTTTGGGGAAAGCTTTTTTCCACTCAGCGCGGAGTCGAGCATCATCGCGAGTGGCGCAAGTAGATTGTCTTTATTCAGAGTGCTGTATGAGAGACTACCAGTCTCAAAATTCAACTGGGCTCCGTCAGGGATTTGACGATCCCTCGTGCTGAACAAGGTCTTGAGATTTCGAAGAGTGGTAGATGACAACTGAGAATTCCGATCCTCCAGGCGAGGAGTGAAATTTAGTTCTAGGTTTGAATTTTTGCGGACTCGGAGGTTCAGAGTCAGAGGAACCAATGTAGGGTTTTTTAAGCCTCCTCGATTTTCCACAATCATGGGGCTCTCCGTCTGAAGTTGGCTAATGAGGAATGCGGGCTTCACTTCAGGTGCAGGAGAAGGAGCTGGCGCCGGCTTTCGAGGCTCAGGAATGGGAGCTGCAGTGATTCCCTCACCATCTTCTCCACCGAAATCTGAAAGCGGGGCGATCACACCCGCCCAGCGACGCTTGGTCCCTGCGGCATGATGTGTTTTGAGAAGAGCGTGAGTCGGCTTAATTCCCGCGATGATATCGAGGGTGAGCTGGCCCAGCAGGTGGCCTTCAGACTGAGCAGGCTCTTCAAGAAGCCATCTCGTCTTGGCAAAAACACGCTTTTGCGCGTCCTTCCGTTGCTCAGGTGTGCTAACGGCCTGGTATGTTCCAGCGATGAGGCCGAGCCGGATTTCACGAGCTAATGCCTGAGACGGAGAAAGCCGCTCGGCCAGCACGATGAGCTGGGCCTGACGACGAAGTTGAGCCGGATTTTCAGCAAAAGATTCATCCGCAAGTGTGGCATAATCTGTCGCCAGCTGCTCAATTGCTGGAACACTGAGCGGCAAGCTACCACGATCGATAAGAGGAGCGCTTTCATCGGGAGACACAAATATCGCCGCCATGCTCAAACATGCGGTGATCCATAACAAAAGTGCGACACGTGTCACGTTGCTACACGTTAGAACGGATTTATCAATCTGACAAATCTCTTACTCTAATTCGATGCTCAAGCGAATAAACGGTCCAAAGTCCGAGGGAAGCGTGATCGTCACTTTTTCAACATCTGGATCACTCGTGCTCTCCACCGTGGTGTCAGTCTCAAGCGGAATGTATTTGGTATTCACGGCATTCAGAGGGCCTGACAGCCAAGTGCGAGTGAGATTGATCGCTGGCATATACCTTGTGTAAGTCATGATGAATCCAGTCTCCGTGCGCTCTAGCTCTTGAGACGGAAAAGAATATCGATCCTTTGGATCAGTCCCCGCGGAGAACTCGAGCGCGTTTTCCCAGCCATCTTGATCAGGATCATCAAGAGGGCCATTTGAACCAGCAGTAACCGAATTCTCGGCCGCCCAGGCTTCAAAGGTAGTCCCAGCAGAAGGAGCTTCCGCATTATTAAGCGCTGCTCGAATGAGATTCACATTCGTCGCACCTAAGGCGCCACTACTCAACGGTAAGTCATTATGACGAACCACCGGGCTCCCTGGTGTCGTCGCATCGATGACAACGATCCGACGGCGCTGAGCAAAGCCCAATGCTCCCGGAGGCGGCGAGGAAGCCACCCCACGGTAGAAGCTAAATCCATCACGGATTTCAGAGGTTCGGTCATTGAGACTGTCTAGCCCACGACTGTCGAATCCATTGTTATTCGAAACACTTAAAACTGAGCCATCGAAATTCATCGTCTCAAGAGAAAGCAAGATGGTCTCAACTTCTACCCCGTTGTCATTTTTCCCTGCAAGATCTCCACGAGTGGCTGAATCAAAGAAGCGGTGAATTTCGTTTCCCAACTGGGAAACCATCGTCGCTCAACCACTTCACCAAGGAGTGTAGTAGGCCAGAAGAACTACTTTCCCTTCAAAATCCGAAAGGGTTCCATTTTTCAGCGAAGCAAAATTTGATCCGCTCAAAGCCGTCCCTCCGAGAGAAAAGGTAACATTCTTAGAAGCTTCACCGGGAGCCGGAGGATCGGCAAGACACGTCGAAGTAAGCGAAAGTAGCGCAAAGAGTGATCGTTTCATATTTTAAAATTGGTGTGAGATCGCGAGACGTCCGAGGGTAAATTCACGGTCGCGGTAGAGGTTTCCAAAAAATTGATTATCCGCAGGAAGCGCATCGTAATCGACATCGTAAATCCCAGCTGAAAGACGCACAGTCGTGTTCAGGTTACGCCATGCGATCGAAGCACCCAGCTCCTTAGAAGTGACCGCTGGGGCAGCCGTATTGAAGCCTTCTGGTACGATTTCTCCGGTATCATCGTAGATGCGTGCAGAAAGCCCAACGGACCAATTTTCATTGAACTCATAGCTCAGCGAAAGGCCGCCATAAAGTGCTTCAAAGTCTGGATCCTGAATCGCGCCCCCGAGCTGTGCTCGTAAAGTCAATTGATCGGTCACGGCCCAAGTCCAGTCATTCTGTAGCTGATAACGTGGATCCAGTTCCGTGACATCAAGGAAGCGAAATGTCACCTGTGTTCGAAGGCGAGGATTTAGGGCCTTTGCCCAAGTAATTGATCCCGCATAAGTATCGAATGAGCTTCGAGTTGGAGTCGCCTCTGGAATGAAAAAATTATTAGGATTGGGCACCAAGCTCCATGCAGGAACAACCTCGTCATTTCCATAGGATGCGGAGAAACTCAACCGCGCTACTCCCGGATCGTAATCCCACACTAATCCCGCGCTAAAGGCATCCCCATGAGGATCAGCCTCACGGTAGTTCACCGGATCAGGAAGCCCCACAAATTGATCGTAGTATGCTGAAATCCAGACCGATGCATAATCATTGTAGCCATCGTAAGTTGAAAAACCGATTGTTCCCGAAATATCCTCAGAGAAGTCTTTTCCAAAGGTTAATGAGCCCGACCAAGCACCGTCTTCCCGGCGTATCGGGTTCGTCCCCCCCACGGGATCCGAATAATCGATCGAAATGTCTGTGTAGCCTAAAGAAACCTCGATATTCCATCCCTCGCGCACTTGACGATAAGCCGCGCCCGAATGCCATGCTGAAACATCCCGAGCATGGAGCGAATCGAAATCGAGATCAAAACGCTGCAAGCCCGTGAACAAGCGCCCAAAGGTCAAATCGGCAAATCCAGATTCATTTGAGTCGCCTTCCGTATCGAGGTTCTCAACTTCTGAAGAGATACCCGCAAGACACAGCCCAGGCATTAGAGAAAAAATCAGTGCTTTCATCAGAATTATTTAATCGATGATTTAGTGACACGAAGCACAACCGCCTCCTGCATTTTGCGCGCTGCTTGCACGGCCTCGCTCCAGCTGACCGACCAATGAACACTCCGAAAGATCGGCTCCAGTTTGCTCGAACCCCATCTCTGGCTTCGACAGTAACGCGTAATCGGCGAGCGAGACCGACGAGCACGCCGAGAGGAAAGCAAAGGGAAAAATGGCTAAGTATTTCATCATGTTCTGGACACTTAGAGTCTGACAAAGACCGACCTATTCCGAAAATTTCTGACTTTTAGCACCTCCGACTCCTTATTTCGGTATGAGTTGACGCCATCCCGTTCCCCTTTATCATTCAATCACTATGTCAGAAGCAGCCGCGCAAGCACAAACCATCCTCGAAACCATGCTCGGGAAGCTCGGCTTCGAGCACGAGATCGAAATCACCGGTGAAGACGGTCACACCCTCAATATCAGCTCTCCAGATCAGGCCATCCTCATCGGAAAAGGTGGTGACCGCCTCGACGACCTTCAATATCTTGTCAACCGGATCCTCCGCGGATCCAATGAAGACGCTCCCCGCATCCGTGTGGACTGTGATGGCTATCGGACCCAGCAGGAAGAGCGTGTCAAAGATAAGGCCCGCACCCTCGCTGATAAGGTCCGTGAGAGCGGAGAGGAACTCTGGATGTATCCCATGAATTCTTACCATCGCCGGCTCGTGCACAACGCCCTCATCGATGATCCTGAGATCGAGAGTATCTCTGAAGAAACCAACGCACGGAATAAGAAGATTCTTCTTCGTCTCAAGTAAGCCCGTCTACGATGGAGACCCAGCGCCTCGTCCTTCCAGAAGACCTCAATCAATTCGGGTTTCTCTTTGGCGGTCGACTTCTCAGCTGGATCGACGAAGCGAGCTGGATTGCCGCCAGCCTTGACTTCCCACAGTGCCGCTTCGTTACCATCGGCATGGATGAAGTCGTCTTCCGCCACAGCGTGCGAGAAGGAACGATCCTCATCATTGAGTCGGAAAAAGTGGCTCAAGGAACTTCCTCGGTCACTTACAAAGTCACCGTCCGCCGTGGCCGTGGCCCTGAATTCGACCGTATTTTTTCCACTCAGGTCACCTTCGTAAATGTCGATGTGGGCGGAGAAAAAGTCGCAATTACTTAGCCATCAAATATCCACGGAAAGATCTCGGCGGCTCTCTGATGATTCAGCGGATTGATGAAGTGCGCCGTGAACTCAGAAGAGCGATCTTCGCATGTTCGTTTTCCCACGCCATGATCTAAGCTACCTCTCAACTGAACGCTTTACCACTGGGTGAGTTCTAAAGTTACAACTCTCCTCTTCATTAACTCCTAGGAAGCAGCAAGAGCCTGCAAGAAGCAACCACTCTTATTCTTCCTCGTTCAATCATTTTCTACTCCGCACGAGTGAAGACAAGTTGCTCATCCGTCGAATCCCCTTTGCTGAATTTGTAACCTGCGGTTTTAAATTTTTTCAGCTCCTTGGGATCGGTAACACCCTTGCGCACAATGAAGTCCGCCATCATGCCACGCGCTTTTTTGGCGTAGAAGGAAATGATTTTATACTTCCCATTCTTCTCGTCCTTGAAAACTGGGGTGATGAGTTCACCTTTGAGTTTCTTCGGCTTCACCGAGGAGAAATATTCGTTTGAGGCGAGGTTTATGATGTGATCCGAACCCGATTTTTTGAGGTCCATATTCACCTGCGTGGTGATCTCCTCACCCCAAAATTCATACAGATTTTTACCTCGTTCGTTTTGAAACTTCGTCCCCATCTCTAGACGATAAGGCTGCATCAGATCGAGCGGACGAAGAAGTCCGTAGAGACCAGATAAAATCCGTATCTGCTTTTGCGCGCGGGAAAAATCTTCATTGCTCCACTTCGCTAATTCCATCCCCTGATAAACATCACCGGTGAAAGCGAGGATAGCCTGACGGCTGTTCTCTTTGGAAAAATCCGGCTCCCAAGCAGCAAAGCGATCGTAGTTCAGCTGTGCTAGCTTATCACTGATCGACATCAATTTTCCCACCTGCCCGACCGACAACTTCCTAAGCTGTCCGACCAATTCACTGGATTGGTCAATAAAGCGTGGCTTGGTCGCCTTCTTGGTCAAAAGCGGCGAATCATAATCGAGGGACTTCGCTGGTGAGAGAAGAACGAGCATGAGTAGAATTTGACCTAATCTTCCAGAAACGCAAGGTCACACGAGCGGATTTAGCTGGACTCTTTTTCGACCTGCTTGAGCTTCTGGTGCGCGTAAATGATCGTCACCACCGTCATTGTAATATTGATCGCGACCATTCCCCACCAGAAGCCCACTAAGCTCACTTTGTGAGAGAGCACCAAGAGAGGAAAGATACTCAGCGGGAGCACGATTTTTCGAATAATTGATTCTACGAAGCCATAAAATGGCCGTTTCAAGGCCTGTAAAAATCCAATGTGAATGAAGGTCATGACGTAGGCCCACTGCATTACCGAAACGATGCGAATATAAGTCGTCCCAACTCGGATGACTTCCAGATCATTCGTAAAAACACTCACCAGCTGTTTCGCAAAAATCACCAACAGGATAGAAGCCACTCCAATCAGCACGAAACCATACTTCACACAGAGCCGAACACATTC
>JBDNAW010000120.1:0-7107 GCA_039768255.1 Akkermansiaceae bacterium
CAAAAGAATAGCTTTCGGCTACGCCAGAACCTCGGTGATCGGCTTGCCCTCTTCGCCGCCCATGCGGAAGGGGCGCTTGCTGGGGGACATGAGGGTGTGATCATGCTTAAAGCCCATGGCGGTGGCGATGGTGGCATTGAAGTCAGCGGGGCTGGTCTTTTTGGTAATCACGTTTGAGGCGGTCTCATCAGTTTCCCCGTAGACCGTTCCTCCTTTGATCCCGGCTCCAGCGAGGACGAAGGAGAAGGCTTTTGGGAAGTGATTACGACCAGCGTCGGAATCGATCTTTGGGGTGCGGCCGAACTCGGTCGCGATGACCACCATGGTGGTATCGAGCATTCCTGAGACTTCGAGGTCATGCATGAGCGCGGCAAAAGCACGGTCGAGGACGGGAAGTTTCTCGTCGGCCTGTGTGAAGTTGTTGGAGTGCCAATCGAATCCGCCGTACTGAACTTCGACGAAACGGGCTCCGTGTTGCACGAGGCGACGGGCGAGGAGAACGCCTTTGGCAAATTTTTCTTCACCGTAAAGCGCGAGTGCTTCGGGAGATTCTTTCGAAAGGTCGAAGGCTTCGAGGTCTTTTGACTTCATTAAATTCACCGCGCTATCGAACATTTCGTCATAAGCACGGACGTTGCGGTGGCCTTTTTTGAAACGGGCTTCGAAGTCGGAATCGAGCTGATTACGAAGTGCGAGTTGACGGTTAAAGTCGGCCTCGGTGACTCCTTTACGACGTTTGGAGTTTTGCAGGCCTGACTCGGCATCACCGATTGGAAGCGGGGCGAGTTTTGGCTCGAAAAAGCCCGCGCCCGGGTGGCGATTTCCAGCGTGAACAGTGACGAAAGGAGGAAGGGTTCCTTTCAGGCGCTCGGGATCGAGCTTATTTGCCCATGAACCCATCGAAGGATGCGTGATGGAAGCGCGCTGGGTGTATGAGGTGTGAACGGCGTAGTTTCCCTGCGCGTGAGCTCCTTGAGTGGAGTTCATTGAGCGTACGATGGCCATCTTATCGGCATGTTTGGCGGAATTTTTCAAATGCTGTCCGAATTGAATTCCGGCGACATTTGTGGAGATTGATTTGATGGGCCCACGGTAGGCTTCGGGAGCATCGGGCTTGGGATCAAAGGTATCGATGTGGGTCATGCCACCTGCCATGTAGAGGTAGATGACGTTCTTGGCCTTACCTTTGGAAGCGGCGATTGCTTCGGCGGCGTCTGCTGAATTAAACCATGAGGCTGCGGCACCACCGAGGCTGACCCCAAAGGCGGTGCGGGCGGTGTTGGAGAGGAAGCGGCGGCGGGAGAGCTCGTCGAGTTGATTGAATGGGTTCATTGGACGAAGAGGAAGCGGTTAGAGGTTAAGATAGCGCGAGCGAAGACGGCGGAAGTTTCTGGGGTCTTCATTTCTGGAAGGAAGGCTATTTTTTCTTGAGCGGTGGGCTTGGCGGAGTAGAGGGCAAGGAAGAGAAATTCGAGTCGTTCTTCCGGAGTTCCGAGACGGGAGAAATTTTTTGAGAACTTCGTTTTATTCGAAGTGAGGAGTGAAGTCTCTAGGCCGTTCAGGAGGCGTAGGGTTTGAGGGACGGTCGCCTTCGTGTGAGAAGCACTTGGGGTTTCACGATCTGAGGCTCCGAATTCTCGGGTGAGGGTGTTTCCGCGGGCTGGAGAGGGGAGCTCGGAAGCGCGCATTTCAAAGACCTTGTGGCTTTGTTTCGGGCGTGGGCTGCGGCGGGACACAGCAGGAGCGACCTTGGCCAGAAATTCGTTTCCTTCGGCATTGAGGTATCCTTGTTTGCGTGTGCTTTGTTGCACATCACGGATTTCTTGAGCCAGCTTAGCGACTTTACCGAGCTGGCCGGCTTCCTTGGCAGTGCGTATTTTGGTGCGCAGCTCTGATGCTTTAGCCTGTGCGGCACGGCGTGCTTTTTCCGCCGCATCTCCAGCATTGGCGATTTGTTTAATCTGCCGTGGGGTGGCGTCCATGAGGACATGATAAGCATCTGAATATCGACTCCAGGCTTCGGTAAGTCCGTAGTTTCGATTATCATCAACGTTTCCAGCATTCAGGGTGATGAAGGAATCCCGGATTTCTTCAGCACTGAGCCGGCGTAGAACTGGCCCGCTGAAGTGAAAAGGTTGGCCCATTTCAGGTTCATCAGGGGCGACTTCTTGTTGGAAAAGGCGGGTGTGATAGAGGATACGAAGAAACTGAGCGATATCGTAGTCGGTCGCCTTCATGGCCTCTTCTAGAAGGGCCATCGTTTCTGGGTAAAGCGGGTCTGGCGAGTTACTCCAGTCATCGAGTTCGGGCACGATGCCGGCTCCAAAAACGTAGTCCCACATCCGGTTTGCGATGACCTTGGTAAAGAATGGGTTGTCTCGTGAGGTGACCCAGTCGGCGAAGACCTGCTTCCGGTCTTCGGGGGGGACGTTTTTGAATTTCTCACCGAAAATCGTACGGGTGGGAATGACTTCCCCGGGCTCCCCGTCTTCATATTTGTAATCGGCGGGGAGTTTGAGCTTCTTGGAGGGGTTTGTGCTGATCGCATTCCGGTTATGGTAACGGAAGACTTGCGAAATTTTACGGGCCTCTGCTTTATTTTTCCCGTCAAAGCGTTCCTTCATGGCTTTTTTACGGTCTTTCTTGCTCATGCGAGCGAGCTCTGCAGGGGAGGGTTTCTTGGGCATGTTAGCGCGCATGGTCTCGCGGACTTTCTCTTGAGCGTCTTCAAATTTGTATTCCGTTCCGCCGAGGAAGGAAGCCAGTTGATAATAGTCCATTTGGGTGAAGGTATCGAATGGATGATCGTGGCATTGCGCGCAGCCGATCTGATGGCCGAGAAATACTTGAACGGTGTTTGAGACGTTATCGAGCAGCATTCCGCGATCACGGAGGTAGTAGCCTGCTGCGGGATTATCGGCGGCGTGGCCATCTGCGGAGAGCATCTCGTTGACGAGCTGATCGTAAGGCTTGTTCTGATCGACCGATTCACGAAGCCAGACATGCCAACCGAGGCCGGAGCTTTCGTTGGTGGTTTGGAGGCGGAGAAGATCGGCCCAGAAGTTGAAAAGGCGGGAGTTTTTCCCGTTTCCAGAAGAGAGGTCTTCGATCAGGGCTGTGCGTTTATCGGAATCAGTAGAATCGAGAAACTCTTTGGCCTCGTCACTCGCAGGGAGTCGTCCAGCGATGTTCAGATAGGAACGGCGCAGGAAGGTGGCATCATCGGCAATCGGGTTTGCACTGATGTTGAGTTTTTGCTGTTCGAGAAGAAGAGTCTCGTCAATTTGACGCGCGGTGTTCTGGACGATCTCGAGTGAGAGCTGTTTTGCGGATACCGTGGAAAGGAGGGCGAGAGTGAGCAGGAGTTTCATCTGTTGAGGCTAAGGTTAAAAGATGAGGGCGACGATTTCTTCGTCTGAGAGAAGAGAGGGGTCTTTGGTGACGCCAACGAGGAGCTCGTTGGCGACGGCATCTTCCAGTTCATTCCATTCTTCTATCGCAGTTTCATCAGCAATGGCAGGGGGTTCTTGAGGAGTGGTGCCGTTGAGTGAGATCATCAGGGCCACGGCCGCACAAGTTGCAATGGTGGAGCCGAGAATGAGCTTGGGAGATAGGAGAGCCTGCCACCATGGTTTGGAAAGATCGGCCTCAAGTCGGGTGCGACGAAGAGTATCCTGAACAAAAGTCGGTGAAGGGGCCGAGGTGGGAGAGTTTGCGAGAAGATCCCAGACAGCATCGCCATCGAGCTCTTCGTCAAAATCACGTGGGAATTGGGCTTTCATGATCGGTGCAGGAGATGAAACTCGCGCGGAAGGCGAGAGTTGCGAAAAATGTTCAGGTTTTTCTTTAGTTCCACATCATTTTCTAAAAATGATGATTTGACCAGCTTCAAGACTTGAGAGGATGGCCAGCCAATTTTGGTTAAAGCCCGATCATCGAGGAGAGCGAAAGCGTTGAGGTTTCCGATTTGCGGATGAGGCTTTTACCGATTTTAGATTTTGGGAAATCGAGAATGACGGTGTTTACGCTTTGTTCTGATACGGTAGGAATGCGAATGGCGCCTTGGTAGGAATACCCGCCCCATGGATCTCGGTAGGTGACGGGGAATGAGGTGGTATTTTTTGCGAGCTTTTTTGGGAGTCCGGTGAGGACGAGGTAGTGGCGTTTCACGGTAAGCCAATTTTGAGGATGACCTTTTGCTGGGCTACGCCATGCCATGCGGCGGATGGTGAGAATGGGCGGGAGGCCTTTTTTTAGGGAATGAGTGAGGCTTTGATGTGTCGTTTTAAGGTGTTTGAGATCGGAGGTGTGATGATCTCTGAAAAGGAGTCGCTGACGGACAGTCCCCATCCAGGATTTTTGACGCATCTCGTTTGCCATTGTGGAAAGGTCGACAGCGTTGATTCCTTGCTTCCCATTCCAGCGCATCTGTTTTGGAAATTGTTTTGAGGGTCTCGCTCCGTAAGTGCGGATGATTTTGATGAGGCGAGATTGTTGGGTTTCACCGGTGATGTGTGCGGCGGAGAATTGCCACTTTTCGCTCCCGCATTGGAAGGCGTCGAGAAGGCAAGCGGGGCCGCAGGCATTTCCGCTGGTCCGGAGTTGATTGATGGGGCTGGGCGATGGGTTCGGTGCCGCAAGCCAATTTTCCTGAGCTTCTAGCGGAAGAAGGAGGAGAGTGAAGGTCAGGATTTTAAGGGCCATCGCTGGTGGCGGAAGGAGCGCTGATGAGGGAAGGAGCGCTGATGAGATCAGTCCGTTGATTATTAGAGGGGAGCGCATCGGTGACGTTTCCTCCAATAACAGTCTGGCTGGTGACATGGAGGAGACCGTCGTTATTCAGCTCAGGGCTTTGGACGGGAAGTTCAAATACCAAACGCTCGTTCGGCTGAAGTGTGGGGATGAGGAATGGATAGTTGCCACCATCGGCGCCGATGGCGAGTGAGCTGTTGGAGATGACTTCAGTGCCACGGTTTTCGACGGTGACTTGCAGGAGGTTTTGGGTGAAGTCGTAGGATGGTTGAGCGACGGCGAGATCAGAAATGCCCGGGGTGTTACGCTGCATGATACGACCGGTGTGAAGGATCCCTTCACCATAGAAGGTGTCAAAGCCCGGGGCGCCAGCTTCGTTGGTGTAATCTTGAGCGATAGCCCATGCTTGTTGGCCGGTGAGTGGGACCTCGCTTTGGGAGATGATGGCCGCGATCGTTGCGCTTACGAAAGGCGCGCTGGCAGAAGTTCCGCTGAAGGCGATGGCTTGATCGCCGGGCCAAGCTGCGGTGACTTCGTATCCCGGAGCGGTGATGGAGAGTGTGTCGCTAGTGTTTGAAAACGAGACGTGTGTTCCGGTAGCATCGATGGTGCCGACGGATACGACTCCTTCATTTCCGGCAGGGAAGGCTGCTTGGTTGAAGCCTTCATTTCCTACGGAGGCGATGATGATTGCACCTTGCTCGATGGCGAAGGCGACGGCTTCTTGCACGATGATGCTATCACCATATGAGCCCATCGAGACGTTGATCACTTGTGCTCCGTTCTCTGCAGCTACGGTAATTCCTTCGGCTAGGAGGAAGGAGTTTGAATTCCCCAATTCATCTGTGACGGGGATGGAGAGGAGTTCTGCACTGGGCGCGACACCGGTGAGAGAATCGTAATTTCCGGAGATGATGGAGGCGACAGCCGTTCCGTGGCCGTGGACTTCGCTGACTTCTGGAACGCCCTCAAGGTTGATGGTGGTAATATGATCTCCGTTGAGCGCGATGTGCGGCTGTACGCCGGTATCGACAATTGCGATTTTGACTCCTTCACCCCACGAGGAATGATCGCCCGTGATGCCGAGGAATTCGAGGGCAGTGCGGCCGAAGGGAGCTCCGCCTCCGAACTGGGCGTTGCGATCAGGAATGAGAGGAAGGGAAACGAGGTAGTTGGCGAAGTCTTCTCCATCTTCCCCAAGCCAATCGCGAAGCCGGTCGAGGTCAGTGGTGCGGAGGCGAAGAGCGCGGAAGCGATCCATGCGGCCGAGGAGTTCGGCACCGGAATCGCCTAGGCGGCTGAGGGCGCTGCGGTAAGCTTCTTCAGATTTAAAGCGGACGAGTCGCTCTCCGTTGATGGTGATGAGTTCCTCGAGGAGGTTGCGTTTTTCGTGTCGCTCACGTTTTCCGAGGTTTTGTTCGCGAATCGAGGAGTCATCGATCACGCCGGTCGGTTGAGTTTTCGGGGTGTCTCGTTTTGCGACCGCAGGGGCCATTGCATCTTTTGCAATCCAGAAGCCGGCGAAGAGACCGAGCGCAAGGACTGCTATGGCGATGAAATGGGTTCGGTTCATGTTAGGTAAACGTTTGGAACAAGAAAACTTGTCTCAGGAAGAGGCGCTACGCCAGCAATCTTTCCCCAAGAATTTGGTGAATCTGATCGAGTGAGGTGATGAGGACGTCGGGCTGCGGAAGGTCAGTGCGGTGAGCGTAAGGTCGAAAGGCGTTTTGATCTCCCGCATAAAGAGCGGTGCGGAAGCCGCAATGGTGTGCAGGCGCGATGTCCTTGAGTCGATCGTTTCCGATGTAGAGGGTTTCGCTGGGCGGGATTGATTTGGCCAGGGCATCGAATAGGTGTCTTCCCGGTTTGGCGTGTCCAGCTTGGTAAGAATAGAGGGTGATGTTGGGCGCTGGGAGTTCGAGTTGAGTAAGAATGAGAGGGGTGTAGAATTGCGCATTTGAGACAAAGGCGCGGGTGAGAGGATGGGTGAGTATTTCGAGGGAACCGGGTGCGGGGGAGACTGGATTGGTGAGGTTCTCGTATTCGATGATGAAGCGTTCTAGTTCAGTAGGTGGGGTGAGTTTGAGAGAATCGAAAAAGCGGGGCCAAATATGACGAATTTCTACTTCCGGAAAATCAATCCCATTTTTCCGTGAGTGGGCGTGATCTTGCGCGATAATGTTTTCGAGGTGGGTGACTAGGGGGAATATAGGAAGCTGAGAGTAATTATACTCAGCGAGGTGATTTCGTAAGGTGAATTCTCGTTCATGAATCGAATACGATCCACCTGCTTTTGAGATGAGGAGCGTGCCGTAAAGGTCAAAGGCACGGTGCTTGATACCTGTGAGTAGTGGA
>JBDNAW010000121.1:0-18992 GCA_039768255.1 Akkermansiaceae bacterium
ACAACAACCTTCAAAAAAATGTCCGACTACAAAATCAAAGATATCTCCCTCGCCGACTTCGGCCGCAAGGAACTCGACGTTGCCGAGCACGAAATGCCCGGCCTCATGGCCACCCGTGAAAAATATGGCCCATCCAAGCCGCTCGATGGCGTCCGCGTCATGGGTTCACTTCACATGACCATCCAGACTGCTGTCCTCATGGAAACTCTCCGAGCGGTTGGTGCTGACGTCCGCTGGTGCTCCTGCAATATCTTCTCCACTCAAGATCACGCCGCCGCCGCCATGGCCAAAGAAGGCTACCCTGTCTTTGCCTGGAAAGGTGAAACCCTCGAAGAATACTGGTGGTGCACCTGGCAGGCTCTTCAGTTTCCAAATCCCGATGGCGGCCTCCCGCTTGGGCCTCAACTCATTGTCGACGACGGTGGCGACGCAACCCTCCTCCTTCACAAAGGATACGAACTCGAAAACGGATCCGACTGGGTCAACGAGCCCGCCTCCAGTCACGAAGAACAAGTCATCAAAGACCTTCTCAAAGACATTCACGCCAAACAGCCCGGGATTTTCCACGCTTGGATTCCTGAGCTAAAAGGGGTCTCGGAAGAGACCACCACCGGTGTTCACCGCCTCTACCAGATGCAGCGTGATGGCAAGCTTCTCATTCCTGCCATCAACGTGAACGACTCCGTCACCAAATCGAAATTCGATAACCTCTACGGTTGCCGTGAGTCCCTCATTGATGGCATCAAGCGCGCCACTGACGTCATGATCTCCGGAAAAGTTGGAGTTGTTTGCGGTTACGGTGATGTTGGTAAAGGCTGCGCCCAAGCCCTCCGCGCTCAAGGTGCTCAGGTCATTGTCACCGAGGTCGATCCCATCTGCGCGCTGCAGGCCGCCATGGAAGGCTTCCGCGTTCTCACCGTTGAAGACACCCTCGGCTGGGGAGACATCTACGTTACTACCACTGGTAACTTCAACATCATCCGCGCCGACCACATGGACAAGATGAAGGACCAAGCCATCGTCTGTAACATCGGTCACTTCGATAACGAAATTCAGATCGCTGAACTCGAAGCCCTCGAGGGTGTCCAAAAAGTCAACATTAAGCCGCAAGTTGATAAATACACCTTCTCCGGCGGAAACAGCATCTATATGCTTGCTGAAGGTCGCCTCGTAAACCTCGGCTGTGCCACGGGCCACCCAAGCTTCGTGATGAGTAACTCCTTCACCAACCAGACTCTCGCTCAGATCGCTCTTTGGGAAACCAAAGACACCCGCGAGATCGGGGTCGAAGTCCTTCCAAAGGAACTCGACGAAGAAGTGGCAAGACTCCACCTCAAAAAAATTGGTGCCAAGCTCACCGTGCTTTCACAAGAGCAAGCCGACTACATCGACGTCAACCCCGAAGGGCCCTTCAAGCCTTCCCACTACCGTTATTAGGGAACGCTTGACTCAAAATTCATCAAAGCCCGCTTCGGTTCTCCGTCGCGGGTTTTTTCTGACTCCCTAGACGACAATCAAGCGCTAAACCTCTTGCTATTCCCCTAAATCCCCTCCACGGCTGTCCCTTAATTGGCCGCTGTCTGTGGAGATTTTTCCACCTTCGAGTAGGCCCACTGACCTACTAGACATGACATTTGACCAACTTAGGCTCGACCCACAGATCCTGCGCGCCATTTCCGAGAAGGGCTACACCAAGCCCTCCCCCATCCAGGCTCAGGCTATTCCTGCCGTCCTCGAAGGAGGCGATGTGATGGCTGCCGCACAAACGGGAACCGGAAAAACGGCAGGCTTTACGCTTCCAATTCTTCACCGTCTTGCACCGGGGAAGCGGGCTCGTGATCAGCAAGTCCGCGCACTCATTCTCACTCCCACCCGTGAACTGGCAGCGCAGATTGCGGATAATGTGGAAACTTACGGGAAACATCTCAAGCTCTGCTCACACGTCATCTTCGGAGGTGTGAAGGCTCCGCCACAAATTCGTAAACTGAAGTTCGGAACGGACATCCTCATTGCCACTCCAGGACGCCTTCTAGATCTCCTCAATCAAGGTGCGCTGAAGTTTGATCGCCTCGAGGTCCTTGTCCTCGATGAAGCAGATCGCATGCTCGATATGGGCTTCATTCGCGACATCAAAAAAATCATTGCGGCGCTCCCTCGTAAGCGGCAAAACCTCCTCTTTTCCGCGACCTTCTCACCTGAGATTCGTGCACTCGCGAAGGGGCTCATCAACAATCCCACTGAAATTTCAGTCAGTCCGCGAAACACCACCGCCGAGACCGTCACCCAGTTCATCTGCCCGGTGGACAAATCTCAAAAGCCTGCCGCTCTGGTGCGCATGATCGAGGTCAACAAGTGGGACCAAGCGCTCGTTTTTTCCCGCACCAAGCATGGCGCGAATAAGCTCGCGACTTATCTGGAGAAAAACGGAATCAACGCCGCAGCCATTCATGGTAACAAGAGCCAAGGGGCACGAACACGGGCGCTGAACGGGTTTAAAAATGGCTCCATCTCCATTCTTGTTGCCACCGACATCGCGGCACGTGGAATCGATATCAACCAACTCCCACAAGTGGTGAATTACGATCTTCCGGAGCAAGCGCAGGACTACGTCCACCGCATTGGGCGCACCGGCCGTGCTGGAAAAAGCGGAACTGCCATCTCGCTCGTGAGCGCGGACGAACTTTACTATCTCGTAGAGATTGAAAAACTCATCGCTAAGCTCATCGAGCGGAAAGAAATTCGAGGCTTCGAACCCGAAACTCCCGTTCCCGAAGCTCCACTCGGCGCACGCATTCCAAAGCCTAAGAAAGCCCAACGCGGCGGCGGCGGAGGAGGTGGCCGAAATCAAGGACGCCAGGGTCAAGGTCGGCGCCAAGGCCAGCCGAAGAAAAAAGCTGCTGGCGGAGGGGATGCTCCGCAATCTCGACGCCGCCGTCCTGACAGATCGAGACGGCGCCCTTCGTCTTAGTGTCTGACATGTCCGCCGAACTGATTCTCCAGGCTATCTGCAAAAGCCCCATCCTTATGGGCGATTGCCCAGAGGCGGAATCATTTGACCGGACAAATCTCACCCTCCCAGCTGACCACAAGAGTCTCTCCTTGGACCAGAAGCTCGGGCACATCTATGAAGACGCCTTCGAGTTGGTGTTGAGAGCTTCTGATCGCTACGAACTACTCGAAAAGAGTCTTCAACTCCAAGACGGGATTCACAAAACATTGGGTGAGCTCGACTTCCTCTTCCGCGATCACGAAAGCGGGAAGCTCATCCACCTTGAACTCGCGGTGAAATTCTATCTCGCGGTCGAAACGCCCAAAGTGTTGCTTCTACCTGGCCCTGATGCGCGGGACAATTATTTCAAAAAGCTGGACCGCCTCCGAACTCATCAGCTCACGTTAGCACAGCGATATCACCAGCACCTTCCTTCAGCTTATCGTAAGGAAGGAATCACAAGCCAGCATCTCATCCTCGGCTGTCTCTTCGATCATGTCAGCGCGGCTAGTCCGGCACTTCCTGATTTTTTGAGCCTCAACGCACGTCGTGGAAAATGGCTTCGCCAATCTGAGTTCTCTCGACATTTTCCCAAGAACCCGCGCGCTGAAATCATCCCGAAACACCTCTGGCCCGTGGCCACCGAACTGCTTCGTGACTTGGAAATCTTCGATCACACCGCCGCCCTTGAACGCTGCCTTCTTTTAAAGATCGAAGGTGAAACAATGCCCGTTTTCCTCGCACCAGATCACTACCCTGATCATCGCTAGACAAAACGAATTCCCATTCAAACTTCTCCTATGTCGTTACGAGCCGCATTTGAAGGGAGCCTGAAAGCTGATATTCTGGCAATGCCGGTGCATTGGTATTACGATCGCGCTGCCCTGGATCTTGACTACCCAGAACTTTTCCCTCCGCAAGCTCCCAAAGAATTCCACCCCGATAGTATTTTCTGGCGATCCCACTACGAGGCCTTGAATGAAAAAGGCGAAATCATCCATGACAAGTCGGCATGGGGTGAACGCGGCATTCATTATCATCGCAATCTCTCCGCCGGGGAAAACACGATGAACTTCAAGCTCGCGCAAGCGCTTTACGACCAAGTCACAGAAGCAGGAAATTACGAAATCGAGCGTTGGGCGGAGACATACGTCGAGCTCATGCTCACGCCCGGCTGGCACAATGACACCTACATCGAGGAATATCATCGCGGGTTTTTCACACGCTACGCCCACGGAAAGAAGCTCCTGAAATGCGGCATTAAAGACGAACACATCGGCGGCCTCGCCACCGTCCCGGCATTGGTCGCCGCGCTCGCTGATCGAGCTCTCGATGAAGTGAAGCCCGTCGTAAAAGCACACGTCACCCTCACGCATCGACACTCGAATGTCCTCCGCGCTGCCGATTGTCTCACGCGCCTTCTCCACCATATCATAAGCGGCACCCCCCTTCGCCAAGCTTTAATGGAAGCTGCGGGTGATTGGTTTTCCACGAAGAAGGCCGAGAAGTGGAGCGCACAGCCCGACCGTTTCATTATCGGGCAAAGGCTCAGCCCTGCGTGTTACATCGATCAGAGTTTCCCCGCTTCACTTTACCTCGCGTGGAAGTATCACGATGACTTCGATGCTGCCATCGAAGCCAACGCCCGAGTCGGCGGTGATAGCTGCCACCGTGGCGCAGTCGTAGGAAGTCTGGTTGCGGCGAACGTTTCCTGAGACTACTCGCTCAATTTCCAAACCCGCACCCAATCGTATTTTGTAGTGCGCTGATCGAGAGTCCCCTGCTTCACCATTCCTCCATCTTCTGGAACCGGATTCCAATCGTAGGTCTCGATCGCCATCTGAATGAATGCGGGAACATCCCATGCGACATTCGGCTTAATCGAGTAAACGTATTTCCCATCGAGAAAAAACTGAACTTCCTCAGCTGACTTCCACCAAGCGCCGTAGACATAATAGCGTTCGTGGTTTTTCGTTTCGGTTGGGATGGAGCCTTGTCGTTGGACTTTTTCAGGATTGTGACGATTGACTCGGTGGATGCAGTTTGAATGGTAGACCTGATCCCAAGTGCGCGCCCATATCGCTGCCTTGGGGCTTACCCTCCCAACACATTCCTGAATATCGAGTTCTAGTTTCTTTTTCCCATGTCCTTTAGTCATGAGCCAAAAAGTCGATGACATCTCGGTCGCATTCGCCTTCATCCGAGTCTCAAAATACCAGCCTTTTTGACCGGCGTGGTGAGAGCGCACAATCGCCCCTTGGTAGCGCCATCGCTTCGTTGGCTCCTCAAGCTCGCTCACGATCACGTGCATCTGCCCGTCTTGTATCTTCACATTACGCTCATGAAAAAGTCCCGGCGGGCGACCATCCCAGCTCCAGCCATTTCCACGGGGCTTAGCCTGCCATTTTTTTAGATCAAGGGCGCTGCCGTTGAACTCATCGGACATCGTTCCGACCAATTTCCACGTCTTACCATTCGGTGTTGGGTCGAACTTCGGAAGAAAGGTGGGGGCTTCTTGTGAGGACGCGGAGATCGTAAAACCGGAGAGCAACAGCAGAGCAAATTTCATCTGCCGCACTCTACGAACCTGTCTGACAAATTATTACAGAAAGTATTTCCGCTCTATTTTTCAAAGTAGAACGCGGTGTAACTGATCGTCTTCTTCTTATCGGCTGGCACGGTCACCTCAAACTCGATCGTGTTGACATCGATTTTCTTAAAGGCCTGAGAATTCTTTTCGATCTTCCAGTTCGACCAACGCCAGAGTGGCTCACGGACAACGATTGT
The DNA here is from genome assembly GCA_039768255.1 of Akkermansiaceae bacterium. Taxonomy (GTDB): domain Bacteria; phylum Verrucomicrobiota; class Verrucomicrobiia; order Verrucomicrobiales; family Akkermansiaceae; genus SW10. The sequence continues at coordinate 5,777 of JBDNAW010000121.1, forward strand.
TTTCTCGGATTCAGAGCGATTTGTCAGGGTGATTTCGAAGCTCTCGCGAATACGATTTGGCCCGAGGGTTTTGGCATCAAAGCTCATAACCTTTCGCTCACCGAGGAGATCAAATGCCGTGCCTGTCTGAACCGAGATCACTTCGTTTTTTGGAGTATGCTTGATCTGATTTTCGCCGACGAATTCGAGATTCCCATCAGCGTCATCACTTCGATAAAAGCGCATGTTTCCAGCCGGAAAAGGAACGCCGAGACCGTTCTCTTTGGAGTTTTTGAATTCCCAGAACGTGAGGACATTGCGGCTGAACTTGGAATTATTAGGATTCCGACTCCAGCTGCCGTAAAAACGCTGACGGAATGGAGAATAGACATATTTTTTCTTCGCGTGGACCTTCACGGAGCTGAGAAACTCGACCTGCTTGGTTTCACGATCTCGTAAAGTGAGTGGCCGTGGAAGAGTGTAGAGATGAAAGTCATCGAAGGATTTTTCAGTGACCTTAGAGTCAGAGTAAGCAAACGGATCGGATTCTCTCAACATCAGCGAGCTCCTAGGCACGGGAATCCTCTGCACATTGACTTCACCGGCCACCAACTTGACCTTGGTATCAGGAAACATCGTCCCGCTGTTATTGGTGAGTGTCACCCAGCCGTTGATCGTGACGGTTTCTCCCTTTTCAGGAGCGACTACGTTGTAGGTAGCGTTCCAATGAAAGCCGTTACTGAGATAGGACAGTTGGGCATCGAATTTCGTGGCTTCTGCAGAGCCAATCTGCCAATTGAGAGTCGGGCGCAGAATCGAATCGTCACCAAGCGCGGGAAAAAGCGGGAGTCCGGGAAGGGAGAATTGAAGCTGGCCATCAACTTCGATAATCGGCATCTGCGAGCGCCCACCGGGGACATGGCCGGATCGGATAATCTTACCAGTGACCGTGAAGGACTCCCCCGCTTGATTTGTCTTTTGGAACTGAATTGATTTCCCCTCGAAATGCTGGAGAAGAAGCGATTGTGAAACGGGATCATTCCGGTAACCCTGCTCCAGTACGGAAAAGACAACCCTTCCGCTCGGATCACGAAGCACAACCGAATCTGGACGGACTTGAGCAGTCGCGCGGTCGAAAGTGATTTCCGTTTTGCCTGCCTTCAGCTCCAGCGGGACCGTCTCACGAACAACGGCGATTCCTTGATTGTAAATGGTAAGTCCAGATTCAGCAACAATGGGACTGCTGAAGGCGAATGTGATCAGGAGGTATTTTTTCATGGAATAATGGTTCAATTCTATCGTTAAGACGGCGACTTCTGCTTATTATTAGAAAAATCGGAAGAAATTGTGATATTTTTTTGTCTCCTTTTCATTTGCGCATCAGCAGGATGTCACCTACCTCTACCGCGTCAGGAACTGCGGAGTGCGGGCTGGTGGACCGGGTCAGGTCGGAAACGAAGCAGCCCCAGCTTGTCCCTCATTGCCGTGGTTTCCTGGCATTTTTTGTGTCCCGATTTTTGGAATCCGACTAGCCTCCCTACATGGCAGCGCACTTCCTCCCAGATGGCTCGGCATTTCCTTCCCCCGGATTGGGCACTTGGAAGATTGCTGAGGACCGCGTAGCTTCAGTCGTTCATGAAGCAATTGAGGTCGGGTATCGCCATCTCGATTGCGCCTGTGATTACGGAAACGAACACCTCGTCGGACAAGGAATCAAAAGCGCACTTAATGCAAACCTCTGCAGTCGAGATGAACTTTGGATTACCGGGAAGCTCTGGAATACTTACCATGAGAAAGAGCATGTGACAGCCGCTTGTGAGCGCAGCTTGAGTGATCTTGGAATTGATCAATTTGATCTCTACCTCATTCACTTTCCCATCGCACTAGAATACGTTCCCTTTGAAGAACGCTATCCTCCAGGCTGGGTCAATCCCTCGGAAGAGCCTACCGCGATGAAGCCAATTCCGGTGTCTTACGCTGAGACTTGGGCGGCCATGGAGGAGCTAGTCGATGCCGGGCTCACCAAGCGCATCGGCGTTTGTAATCTCACCGCTGCCGGACTCCGCGATCTTTTAAGCTACGCTCGGATCAAGCCCGCCGCGCTGCAAATTGAACTTCATCCATACCTCTGCCAAAACGCCCTCATCCGTTACGCGCAAGCTGAGGACATCGCCGTCACCGCGTTTTCTCCCTTCGGAGCAGATTCCTATCTCACTCTTGGAATGGCCGAGGAGACCGACCGCTTGTTGGACCACGATACCATCACCGCAATTGCGGCTGCTCATCGGCGCACCCCTGCGCAAATCCTCATTCGCTGGGCACAGCAACGAGGCACCGTTCCCATTCCAAAAACGCAAACTTCGGAACGTTTACGAGAGAACCTCGATCTCGACTTCGTTTTAAGCGAAGATGAAATGGAGACAATCTCGGCTCTTGACGTGCACCGTCGCTTTAACGATCCCGGAGTCTTTGGCGAACTCGCCTTTAACACCTTCTACCCAATCTTTGATTAAATGAACGCTCTCTCAGGAAAAACAGCCTTAGTTACCGGCGGCGGCAGTGGCGTCGGCCTCGGGACCGCTCAAGCACTCGCGGCAGCAGGATGCGATGTCATCATCACTGGACGAAACGAAGAAAAGCTCCGCTCCGTCGCAGGCGATACTCTGCGCCCGATTGCCTGTGATATTTCAAATCGCGATGACGTCCGCTCGCTTTTCGGACAAATCTCGGCTCCCGAGATCATCGTCAACGCGGCCGGTATCAATATCGTCGACCGCTCGATGAGCAAGCTTTCTCCAGAAGACTTCGACAGAGTGATCGGCATCAACTGCACCGGTTTTTTCAATATCATGCACGCTGCTCTTCCAGCGATGCGGGAGCGGAAAGACGGCCTCATTTTCAACATCTCTTCCATCGCTGGGAAGCGCGCTTATCCCCTCGCGGGAGCCGCTTATTCAGCTTCGAAATTTGGAGCCACTGGGTTGGCTTCAGGAGCCGGTGCGGAAGAAGCAGCGAACGGGATTCGAATCACTAGCATCTGCCCAGGTGAGATCAACACTCCGATCCTCAACGACCGCCCAGTGCCTGTTCCCGACGAACAAAAGGCCCGTATGATTCATCCGGAAGACATCGCCTCTCTGATCGTCGCAATTGCTCAGCTGCCGGCACACGTGGTCGTGCCAGAGCTGATTATCAAGCCAACGTATCAAGAATACATCTAGGACGGCCCCCCGCCCTTCACTTCAGCGCTGGTGCCATCGGCATAGCGCTGGAAATTTTCGCGAAAAAGCGTCGCCAGATTATCCGCCGCCGCATCGTAAGCGGAAGCATCTGCCCAAGCATTACGAGGGATCATGACCTCGTCTGGAACAGACGGACAATTGGTGACGGTATCAAAGCCAAATAACTCGTCTTTGATCGTCGGAGCGCCAACCAATCTCCCTCCGTAGATGGCTTCCACAATGGCACGCGAATAGCGAAGTTTAATCCGCGATCCCACTCCATAGCCACCACCCGCCCAGCCGGTATTTACAAGCCAGACGTTGACCTCGTGGTTTTTCATCTTCTCGGCAAGAAGCTCCGCGTAACGAGAAGGGTGGTTCACCAAAAATGGTGCTCCAAAACAGGCCGAGAAAGTCGCTTGAGGTTCGGTCACGCCCATTTCAGTTCCCGCTACTTTCGCGGTGTAACCGGAGATAAAATGATACATTGCCTGCGCTTCCGAGAGCTTGGCAACCGGGGGCAAGACACCGAAGGCGTCGCAGGTCAGAAAAATGATGTCGGTCGGGTGACCCGCCACACAAGGGATGAGGGCGTTTGGAATAAACTCAATGGGATATGCCCCACGTGTATTCTGCGTGATGGTGACGTCCGAATAATCGACGCGGTGTTTTTCATCATAAACAACGTTTTCAAGAACCGAGCCGAAATGAAGTGCATTGAAAATATCCGGCTCATCTTCCGCGCTCAGTCCGATGGCCTTGGCGTAGCAGCCACCCTCGATATTGAAGACTCCACGATCGGTCCAGACATGCTCATCATCGCCGATGAGCTTCCGATGTGGATCGGCAGACAAAGTCGTTTTTCCAGTCCCAGAAAGCCCAAAGAGAACCACGCTAAGATTCGTTTCCGGATCAGCAGTGGCCGAGCAATGCATTGAGAGATGTCCCTTTTTCGGCATGAGATAGTGCATCAGCGTGAAGACACCTTTTTTCATCTCTCCAGCGTATTCCGTTCCAAGAATGACCATTTCCTGATCCTCAAAACAAACGTCAATGGAGGTCTTCGAGGTCATCCCCTCGGTGTAGCGGTTTGCCGGAAAGCGGCCCGCATTAAAGATGGTGAAATCCGGCTCGCCGAAATCTGCCAGCTCCTCATCCGTCGGGCGAATGAGCATCGTGTGCATAAAGAGTGCGTGATAAGGGCGGGTGCAGATGACGCGGACTTTGATGCGCTCATTCGGGTCCCAACCAGCGAAGGCGTCGACGACGTAAATTCGATCGCAGAGATTGAGATAATCCAAAGCCCGCTCGCGATTCGTCAGAAACGTCTCCTCATCAATCGCGATATTAACGTCTCCCCACCAGATATCGTCGTGTGACTCAGGGTTCGATACAATGCGCTTATCGCCCGGCGAGCGGCCCGTTTTTTCACCGGAATAAGCGATCAAGGCACCGGTGTCTGAAATACTGGAATCGGGCTCATGCCGAATCGCCTCGATGTAGAGTTGAGAGGGCGGCGGATTACGGAGAATTTCGGCGTGTTCGATGCCGTAAGCTGAAAGATCAAGCGTTCGCATACTAATATACAAAACACCTGATCAGGGCTAGGGCAAGAGAGGGTTTTAAAGGTCACGCTTTTGCATAAGCCAACTTGGCCAGCGTCTTGAGTCCGAAGTAGGTATCGAGAGCTGTCGAGGCGACTGATCCAGCATTCACGAGGTCCAGTTCCCCATCTTCATTAAGTGCAGAATCTTGAATCTCAATGAAAGTCACCTTCCCCACGATCAGCTTCGTGCCATTCGCAGGGATCTCGATGATATCCTCGAGCTCCAAGGCATAGCGCACAGGGCTCCCCTCCACGAAAGGCGCGTGAAAGCCCTCTATGAAATGCGGAGTGAGCCCAGTGGCTTCAAACTCCGAAACATCATCCGGATAACGCGCCGAACATTGATGCGCCTGATGAATCATTTCTGGAACGAGGTGATTTAAAGTCCATGACTTGCTCGCAATGATATTCCGCAAGGTATGTCTATCCACCACATCGGGGCGCGTTACCATTCCGATGAGCATAGGATTTGACCCAAGATGGGTCACACTCGAAAAAGGTGCGAGATTCATATCACCTTCCTCAGAAGCGGTGCCGACGAGACAAATTGGCTTTGCTCCCGGCAAGGTGGTCGCGAGCTGGACTCGCGCTAATTTTTCCATTCCGGCAATCTCCTCAGATCCTAATTTCATTGCGGGCAATTTCTTCCGGATTCTTCAGCTGTCAAACGATCAAGCTTGGAGTGCTAGCGCGATTTCTAAAACATGCGATTCTCCGCTATGTTCGATTTCAATCCAGCAGCGACTCGTGGCGAGGCTTTGCAAGCTCTTGAGGAATTCATTCCACGTTCTGGCAAGTATTCACGTGATCGAAATCATGTCATTTCTGGTCACGGGAACGTCTCACAACTTTCGGCTGCAATCCGGCATCGGCTCATCACCGAGTGGGAAGCCGCCGCCGCTCCCCTGTCCCGTTACGCGGCTTCGACCGTTGAAAAATTCACCCAAGAAATCTACTGGCGGAGCTACTGGAAAGGCTGGCTCTCTCTCCGCCCACAAATCTGGGACGAATACGAATCTTCCATCACGCCACCGAACGAAGCAGCACAGGCCATCATGAATGGCGAAGGCCCAATTGGCGTGATGAATCTCTTCGCAAACGAACTCCGCCGAACGGGCTATCTTCACAATCATGCTCGGATGTGGTTCGCGGGATACTGGATTCACGTCGCAGGCCTGCCTTGGGAATGGGGTGCACGCTTCTTCGAACAAGAACTTCTCGATTTTGATCCCGCCTCAAACACCCTCTCTTGGCGCTGGGTCGCTGGGCATCAAACACCAGGAAAAACTTATCTCCCCCGACGTTCCAATATTGAAAAATATCTCGATTCTCAACTCCTCGTGCAAGCAGGAGACGCTGGGCTTGAGCTGCTCGAACAGCCAAAAGCCCAACTGCCAGAAAACATCATCCGTGCTCCGATCACCCGTAAAGAACTCGAGGCCGACGATATTCCTGAAACCGCAGGGCTCTGGATTCACGAAGAAGATTTATGCATCGAGAACTCCGAGCTGAATGACCTTTCACCACAGGCAACTCTCGTAACTTACGATGGAGAACGATTAGAAAAAATTAGAGCCTCCAACCACCGGAAAAACTGGCTCGAACGCGCTACGCAAGACGCTGCAATTCGTCACCATGCAGAGCACTCGAATCGGCTCAATCTTGTCGAGTGGGCCAAACACCATCAGCTCAATGACATCGTCGCCCTACGTCCAGAGATCGGCCCTCTTCACGATCAACTTGGATCACTGAAAGCCAAGCTCAACGAATTAGGAATTCAACTCCACTTCATCGTTCGAAAAGAAGACGCCCACCTTCGGCCATTGGCTAAAGCAGGATTTTTTCCCTTCTGGATGAAGGTTCAAAAGCAAATTAAAGCAGGCGAATTCCCCCTCTAAAATTGTCAAAGCAGCAACTCCGGAATAATTTTTCCGCCGAATTGCGACAGCTGTTTGTAGCGGCCTCCATGGAAGTAGGTCAGCTTATTATCATCGAGCCCTAGGAGATGGAGTAAGGTGCAATGGAAGTCACGGATCGGGTGGACGACGTCGACTGCTTGAGCACCGATATCATCGGTCGCCCCAACGACTCCAGGTTTTACCCCACCGCCGGCCATGAGCATGGTCATCGCATCGGCATTGTGGCCACGGCCGATGGAGTAAACGCCACCGCGCATGTTGTTATCCGGAGTACGCCCGAATTCTCCGCTCCAAATGACGAGGGTGTCATCAAGCATGCCGCGCTGTTTGAGATCGCGGATCAGGGCCGCGACAGGTTTATCAACGGCAGCGATGCGAGAAGAATGTCCGCGCTCGAGGTAGTCGTGACTATCCCAACCACCGGCGAAGATTTGCACAAAGCGAACTCCTTTTTCGACGAGGCGACGAGCCATGAGGCACTGGCGGCCGAAGTCATGGGTCACTTTATCATCCATCCCATACATATTGCGAATATGCTCAGGCTCGCCATCGAGATCGACCACTTCCGGCACTTCCATCTGCATACGGTAAGCGAGTTCGTAAGATTCCATCCGCGCGGCGAGATCAGCATGCTGAGGATTTTTGCGGGCGTGCTCGTCGTTGAGTTTGGCCAGCGCATCGAGAGCCGCGCGTTGGTGATCGCGTGACTTGAAGGGTTGTGACTCGAGATCGAGCAGTGGTGACCCGGTCGGGCGAAGCGCAGTTCCTTGGTAAAATGCAGGAAGGAAACCATTCGACCAGTTTTTAGAACCACCTTGTGGAAGGGCCATTTCTGTCATCACGACGTAGCCGGGAAGGTTTTGATTTTCAGATCCCAGTCCATAAGTAGCCCACGCTCCGAGAGCGGGATCGGCTCCGAGTCGGCTTCCGGTATTCATGTGGAAGAGGGCCTCTGGGTGATTGAGGGATTCCGCTTGGCAACCTCGGTAGTTGCAGAGTTCGTTCGCTACGTATGGATCCGAGAGGTGTTTCCACTGGTCACACATCTCAATCCCATTGTCCCCGACTTGGTTAAACTTGAAGGGAGAACCGACGTAGAACTGGAACTGACCAGCGGCGAGTCCACGGTCATTTTTAGACTCCGTCTTGTGAAGCTCGGTGAGTTTCGGCTTAGGATCAAAAGTATCCATGTGGCCAGGGCCACCTTCCATGAAGAGCATGATCACGGCCTTAGCTTTCGGCTCATTAGTGGAAGGCTTCGGAGCGAGCGGTGCCTCCTTGGCAAGGAGGTCCGTCATTGCTACAGAGCCAATCGAGGCACCGAGGCCATACATGAATTCACGGCGAGAATGCGCGTCGGAAAATGGGCGGGAGCAAATGGGAGATTTCATCATCTTGAGTAGTTAAGTTTGCGGCGCGAGCGATTCATTTAGTAACTATAAACGAATTCGTGGGAGTTGAAAATCAGAAGGCAGAAGTCAGCGAGCGCGCGGGTTTCGGCAGAGACTTCTGAAGCGTGGGTATCGGGAAGGTAGTCTTCGAAGACCGGAAGGATTTCCTGATATTCAAATGGCTGACCGGAGAACTCCTCGACAAGGGATCGGGTAATCTCGGTAGGATAGCTGCGCTTTTCAGGAGTCTGATCGGCATGGTAGCCTTGCATCTCAGTGACGTAGGCGGTCATTTGAGAGAGCTCTTTATCCGTGGCACTGCGACTCAAGGCGAGGTGGAAGGCTCTTTGGATTCGCTCAGGTAAAGTCGCAGCCTCTTTTTCCAAGCGCAGTGCGAAAGCAATCGAACGATCAGTGACAAGGTCACTATTCATCAGGGTGAAGGCCTGCGGTGATACCGAAGCAGCATCGCGATCTTCGCAGGAATCATTTGGGTTCGGCTGATTAAAGGTCTCGAGGAATGGATCAGCAAGACCACGCACACGGTAGGCGTAGATGGAGCGACGGTTCCGCTCTTCTGGAGTGCGAGACGGAAGATAAGTTGGGGCGATCGAGAACTGAATCATGCGCGGCTGAAGCGCGACTTCCATGTTCATCTCAGGGCGAATGGGAAGGCCTCCCCCATTGGGGTTCAACTCGCCCGTGATGTGAAGCATGCCATCACGGAGTTCCTCTGCGGTGAGACGACGATTCGGGAAGAAGGCAAAGAGGTCATTATTTGGATCCAGCTCAGCGAGCTGATAGCGGGCAGGATGGATACCAGACTGCTGGTAAGTCGCAGACTGCATGATCATTTGATGCAGGCGCTTGAGCTTCCATCCGTTTTCGACGAAGTCAGCGGCAAGCCAATCGAGGAGTTCCGGGTGAGTAGGCTTTGCTCCTTTGACGCCGAAGTTATTCGGGTTGCCTGCGAGCGGTTTGCCGAAGTGATATTGCCACACGCGGTTCACGATGGAGCGGGCGGTGAGCGGATTTTTCGGATGAGCAATCCACTTCGCAAGAGCAAGGCGGCGACCATTCATGTCCTCGGAAATCTGATAAGGATCTTCCTTAGAAGCGTCTTCGGTCGGGATCGCAAGGGCGCTGAGAACACCAGGAGTGACTTTCTCTCCCTTGGCTTCGAGAGCACCACCGGTGAGGATAAAGGATTCGGGCTTCTTAGGTTTTTTGTCGTTATGGTTGATGCGGAGCTTCCGCGCGTTGAGGAAGCCAGGTTGGGTTCCGTTGTAAACGGATTGTACCATCGCGTCGAAGCGCTCGAGGCGTCGCTTCCAAATCCACTCATCTTGTTCGCGGACTTTGAGCTGACCTTTTTCAGTCTCATCAAGGCCGACGTGACGAGGGGGCTTTTGATCCACAGGATCATTCTTCCGAGCGTTGAGGTCCTTATATTCCAGATTGTTTTCGGCATACCATTTCTTGGCATAGTCTTCCACTTTAGTTTGGAGCCGCTTCGCCTCGCTGCTGGCAAATTTGTAAAGACGCTGAACCTGCGCTCTCTCGGTCTCGAAACGTTCTTGGCTTTCTTTAGAAGTGAATGAGGCATGACGCTCTGCAAGCTGGGTCCCAGCAAAGACGGAATACATGCGGTAATAGTCCTTGGTTGGAAGCGGATCGAACTTATGATCATGGCATTTAAAGCAGCGCATGGTGGTGGAAAGGAAGGTTTGCCCAACCGCGTTCACGACGTCGTCGAGATACTGCTGGCGTGCTTCCGGGACTTTCACCATCGCAGGGTCCCAAGGGCCCATGCGGAGGAAAGATGAAGCGACAAGCTGCTCGCTTTCCTTTTCCGAGTAGTGACCTTTTTTACGGAGGTCTAAATACTTAGCCTCATCATTGACGCGGGAGCGGAGGGACTCGTCGGCGAGCTCGTCACCCGCGATCTGCTCCAGAATAAACTCATTGTAAGGCTTGTCCTCATTGAACGCACGGATGACGTAATCACGATAGCGCCACATATTGGAGCGCTCGTAATCATTGGAGAGTCCACCGGTATCAGCATAGCGAGCAACATCGAGCCAATGCTGACCCCATCGTTCACCATAGTGAGGAGAATCGAGGAGTCGGCTGGTGAGAGCGGCCCAAGCTTTGTCAAAATCTTTCGCAGCGGCGGTGTTGAACTCGTGAACTTCAGCCGGAGTAGGAGGAAGTCCGGTAAGATCGTAAGTAGCACGACGGATCAAGGTGCGGAAGTCAGCGCGAGGAGCTGGCTCATGCTTGGTTGCGGTCAACTTCTCCCCGATGAAATGATCGATGGTATTGTTCGAAGGGGCTTCCGGTTTTTCAAGTGGAAGAAAAGCCCAAATGTCTTCAGGCTGATATCGACGATAAGTCCAGTCATCAGAGGTGCCGCCGGAATGATCGACGAGCATCCCTTCATCGGTCACTCTTTTCGTACGCTCAGCGAGACGGATTTTCTTTTGGATGTCATCAGCCGGCCAGAGAGCGCCATTTTTGATCCAAGTCTCGATGTGAGAAATTTGATCAGAGTTCAGTCGGTCATTTTCCTTGGGCGGCATTTCATAATCATCGTCCTCCCACTTGATGACGGTCATCAGAAAAGACTTCTCTACATCTCCCGGGACGAGCAAATCAGTGATCGTTTCACCACCTTTGAGGAAGCCTTCGCGGGTAAGAAGATTAAGGTCGCCGTCGATATCCTTGGGATCGTCACCATGACAGGCGGCGCACTTGGATTTTAAAATCGGAAGAGCGTGCAGCGTAGCCTGCTCATCAGGGGTGAGCGCGGCGGCAGGAAGAATAAGAGCGAGATAAAGTGGGAGCTTCATGGCTTACCAGATTGATAAAGGGATTGGACTTCGTCGGGAGTGAGTGCAGCGGAGAAAATAGCGAATTCGTCGAGTCGACCATTCAGGTTCCGAACGGCAAAACCGGGGTCAGTTTTTGTAGGAAGGCCCCAGTTTCCGATCTGAGCGTTTCCAATACGAATGGCTCCGACTGCCTTATCCGCCGGCGCCTGATCACGGGCAATTTCTTCACCATTAAGATAATGAACGGCAGTACGAGTAGCGGTATCATAAGTAGTGACCAGGTGAAGCCATTGCTGGGTGCGGGAATGATCCCAAACAATCGGCGAGTAGTGAATATGATGGAGCGTTTGTTCTTCCTCGAGGCGGATAGAAAAGAAGAGACGACCATCAGAAGTCAGCTGCCAATGGGGTTCACCAGGCTCGTAATTATCAGTCAGGAAAAGTGCGTTATATTGGCGATCCAGCGAATCGATACGCGCCCATGTGGCGAAAGTAATTTGTGAAAATTCACCCGGAACGGTAACCCGAACGCGGGAACCATTAGGCGAAAAGTCGAGCGACTCTTTACCCGGCCATCGTCCACTCACCTTTTCAGCCGCAACGATCGAACCTACGGGGTGGTTCGCCGACGACGGGGTGAGCTGACGATTCCAAGACCCCTCTTTAAAAAACGGAAAGTGGACCACGAGATGATCAAGCTGGGAGATACTATTTTGCCAGTCGTGGAAACGCTTCTCTTGGCGGGTTGCGAATTGTGATGCGAGTTGGTTCGGGCTGGTGAACCGAGTCGGCTCCGCGGGGATCGGTGAAGGTTTCCCTTCTGAAACGCGGAGCCCTTCCCCGCCTGTGACAAGAGTTTCAATATCATCGCGAGGATGCCACTCGACCTCACCATCAAGAACGTGCAGTTCACATCGACCACTCGTCAAATCGAGCGCGAATTCTGTCCCGAGGTCGAGGGCCGTTCCTTGTTTCGTGTGAATCTGAAAACCGATGGCGTGCTCCGGCACGTGCGCGCGGAGCTTACCACGGTGAAAACTCATCTCATCAGATGAAATGATCTCGAACTCCGCGTTGCCTTCCACCACGAGCGAAACGCCACTGAGAAATTCAATCTGCGCTAGGCCGGATTTAAGAGAAAATGTTTCCGCGCGGAGAAAATCACCTTGCTGAAGAGAATCACTTTGCCACTCAGCATCGACAACACGCGTGAGAACAGCGTAGCCCGAGTCTTGGAGTTCAACGGCGGGCTGGACGATTTCGGGAGCCATTTCCTCTTTTTGTTTGAAAAACCAAATGGAAACGATGATCGCCACGGACGCGGCGAGTAATTTCCAGCCTTGGAAGAACGGAGAAAAACTCACTATTTTATTTTCTTCCGAAGTTCTCCGCTCAAGCGTCCCACTGGAAAAACCATTTCCCAAAGCCTGATGAAGCTGCGCACATTCTGCGAATTGCAGAGCCGCGGAATCGTCCGACTTCAAACGACGATTCAACTCCGCAAACTCTTGTTCAGTCAGCAGATCATCAAAGTAACGGTGAATGAGTTCTTTAGTGGAGAAATTCATAAGGTTTTCTGCTCAAGGCAGATTCGAAGTTGTTCGCGAATGCGCTGCAGAGATTTCGCGACTGTATTCGGACTGAGGCCGACCTTTTTAGAAATGGCGGCCGGTTTAAGATTATCGTGATAACGGAACTCGCAAATTTCGCGGGCCCTTCCTTCGAGCTTAGAGACACATTCCTCGAGGCGGTCGAGCTTGCGCTCATTTTCCGAAGGAAGTTGCGAAAAAGCATCAACCAAACGGTCTAGCACCTCATCATCAAAAAGATGCGGATCTTTCGATTTCCGACGGAGGTATAAACGCACTTGATTTCGGGCAATCCCAATCGCCCAAGCGGTGAAAGGACGATCTAAATCATATCGCTCAAAGGCTGAAATCGCGGCCACCGCACAATCCTGCAGGACATCATCGCGATCGCTTACCTCATGCACCATCGACCCAACAAACGCCGCTACTTTGGGTAAAGCAGACGTCCAAAGACGGGTAAATTGAGCACTCGCAGGGTCCATTCATCTATTATTTAACAAGAAGGGCCATTTTATGACGAAAAAAGTGAGAAAAAAGAACCGCCCGATCTCCAAATGAAGATTCGGGCGGTCTGGTTTGCCGTGCGTGTGCAAAAAATTCCTCCAACTAAGGGTCAGGAGAATTTGTGTGACAGGTATAATGGCAATTTTTAGCACATCTGGGCATCTTTTTTTAGA
>JBDNAW010000122.1:0-20125 GCA_039768255.1 Akkermansiaceae bacterium
TAACCTTGCGCTGAAGTCTCTGCAGGTCATCGATTATGAAGAAGTCACCTCACCAGTCCTTCTTCGTGATGTCACTGAGTCCGTCCTTGGTCAAACAGACGCCTACCATGCTCAGCTTTTAAAAAGCAGCGATCACTGGCGGCTCCGTCTTCCTCGTGACTTCGGGCTTGATGCGGCAGCGAACCACGGACTCGCCATTGGCGATGTCAATGGTGACGGGCTCGAAGACCTCTACCTCTGCCAACAAGGTGGACTCCCAAACCGTCTCTTCCTTCGCAACCCCGATGGCTCGCTTCAGGATTACAGTGAAGAGAGCAAGACGAACTACCTCGATTACTGTGCCGCAGCACTGCTCGTGGATCTCGATAACGATGGAGATAAAGACCTCGTGCTCTCACAAGATTTTAAAATTCTCTTCCTCGATAACCTCGATGGTAAAGGCCATTTCGAACTAGCCTTCGGAAGCTCTACCCGTTCACAAAGCTTCTCCCTCAGTGCCGCCGACTTTGACCAAGATGGCAAACTCGATGTTTACATCTGCGGCTACAATCCCTCCTACTCCGCCGCCCGAGCTGGAGCACTGGGTGAGCCCGTCCCCTTCCACGATGCCAACAACGGCGGCGAAAACATGCTTTGGCGCAACCTCGGCGACTGGCAGTTTAAGGATGTCGCACCTCAGGTTCATCTTGATGAGTTAACCACCCGCTTCTCCTTCGCCGCTTCATGGGAAGATTATGATTCCGATGGTGATCTCGACCTTTATGTCGCGAATGATTTTGGCCGGAATTGCCTCTTTCAAAACCAAGGGAAAGCTGAAGATGGATTACCGCGCTTTCGCAATCTCGCCGGCAAGCTCGGAATCGAAGACACCTCCGCGGGCATGTCCACCAACTGGGGAGATTTTAACCGTGATGGCCACCCTGATCTTTACGTGAGCAACATGTTTTCCAGCGCAGGAAACCGCATCACCTTTCAGCAGCAATTTAAGGCCAATACTGATACCCAAGTCCGCTCGTCTTACCAACGCATGGCACGCGGAAACAGCCTCTTCGCCTCCGACGGAAAAGGCGGCTTCAGCGATGCTAGCCTCGATACCCGCACCTCCATGGCTCGCTGGTGCTGGGGCTCAACGTTCTGTGATTTAGACAACGATGGCTGGCTCGATATTCTCGCGGCCAATGGCTTCATCACCTCAGAAGACACGGGGGACTTATGAAGTGTTTACTGGCGACAGGTCGTGTCACAATCCCCACTTAATGAAACCCCGAAAGACAGCCAGCTCACCTTGTACCGCCAAGGCTGGAAGGCCCTCAACCGCCTCCTTCACGAGAATAAATCTTTCAGCGGTCGGGAAACAAACAACGCTTTCTTAAATTGCGGATCATCAGGTGAAATTCGTTTTGCCGACGTCTCATCAGCCATTGGTTGGGACTTCGCAGATGACGCACGCGCCATCGCACCTATCGATTGGGATCATGATGGTGACCTCGATATCTGGGTCACCAACCGCACCGCACCACGCCTCCGTCTTCTCGAAAACCGAACGAGCAAAGCCTCCACCTGGGTCTCTTTTCTCCTCGAAGGAAATGGCACTACCGTGAACCGAGATGGCATCGGAGCTAAAGTCACGGTGAAGCTCAAAGGCGATGACAAGCCGCTCACCCGAAGTCTCCACGCCGGTCATTCTTTCCTCTCGCAGCAGACCCGCCATCTTCACTTTGGGCTCGGCGGAAGCACCGAGATTGAAAACGTTACCGTGGCATGGCCCGGTGCGACTACCGAGCAATTCTCAGACGTTAAAATCCAATCATTCCACCATCTCAAACAAGGCACAGGGAAAGCCACCCCCCTTCCCCCTCGCAAAACTATCACACTCGAGCCCCACGCACAGACTCCCCCGCCCGCCACCCCGATTGCACGAATCATTCCTCCTGCCGGCCATATCTTACCAGCGCTCGATTCAATCACTTGGGACACCACCACGCTCATTCAACTTTGGAGCCCAGCTTGCCCTCACTGCTTGGAAGAACTTCCTCATTGGAAAGATCGGTCAGACCTCATCTTTCTCGCGACTGAAGACGACGAGGCATCGAAATCCACCTGCGAAGCTCTCTTTAAAAAGCACGGGATCACTCAACCACTGCACTATGCTTCCGCGTCCACGATGCAGGCACTCGACGCCTTTCAATCCTCTATCATCGACCTCTGGGTTCCCCTGCCGGTCCCTAGTTCCTTTCTCGTCACGGCCCAGAATGAAGTCCTTGCCATCTACCGCGGACCAGTTTCAGACACCACGCTATCAGAAGATCGCTCACTCTCATCAAGAGCAGACCGCCGATCTGCCGCCGCGCCATTTCCTGGGATTTGGATCTCCGATCAGCCTATTGCCAGCCCACTCCGCACCGCCAATCAACTCACCAGTCGAGGTGCGATTCCTGAGGCCATCTCTTATCTTAAAACAGCGCTCAAAAAACCTCCTAAAACTCTTCCTAAAACTCAGCTTGCCGACACCTACCTTCTTCTCGGGCAGCTCCTCGGGCAATCAGGAAAGGGCCCTGAAGCCATCAAACCGCTTTCAAATGCACTCAAACTCGTCCCACAAGACGTCCGCATCATCCTTCTCTTGGCCACTGCTTACCAAGAAAAAGGACAACTCGAAGCGGCACTCAAAGTGAATACTTTTGGCTACAAACAGCACCCAGAAAACACCGATCTCATTCAACAACGCATCACCCTCCAGCGAAACCTCCAGCAATGGAAAGAACTCATCGTCACTTACCAAGAGATCCTAAAGAGAGCCCCGAATCAACCTGCATTAAAAATCCAAATCGCATTTGCATACTGCGAACTCGGCACCCCCTCAGAAGCACTCACAATTTTAAAATCATCTCTGAGTGTTCATCCCCACTACCTTGAAACAGCATCTCAACTGTCTCGCATTCTCTCAACCCACCCCGACCCCAAAGTCCGCAGCCCCCATGAAGCGCTCATACTCGCAGAACGCCTGTGCAAGATGACCAAAGACAAGAACTCCTCTTTTCTACTCACCAAGGCCCTCGCTCTCGCCAATCAGGAAAAATTTAAAGATGCCCAACAAATCACCGCAGCCCTCCTGCGGCAGCTTCCTCCTCAGCACCCCTTAGCCCTTAAAGCTCAGAGCATTCAAGATTCTGCCCAGAAAGGTAAAGCTATACGCCACCCACACTGGCCTAAAGTATCCAAATAATATTCATCTTGCCGACTCAACTGATTTTGTCATGATGCCAGACCAAATTTTAAAACAATTTGAAAGACACACAAATAACCTCATGAAACAAAAACTCACCCTCTTGAGGGCTTCTTTAACCGGACTACTCTTTTTTAGTCCGGGAGCCCTGCAAGCCCAATTCAACTCAGGAATCGCCGGCTATTGGCCTCTTGATTCAGACTTGGTCGACGCCGCCGGCCAAGGCGGAGATGGCACTTATGTTGGTAATGCGACTCTCACTTTCACCTCCGATGGAGCAAATGCTCAATTCGGCGAGGCCATTTCACTAAACTCAGTTGATGCAGAATACGTCAATATCGACGGCGCTGGAAATGCCGGTTTCCAGGGAGAAGACTTTTACGACTTCGCCGGCAGTGACTTAACAGTTTCCGCTTGGTTCACCGTAGGACCCGGAGGTCTCACCACAAATTGGCAGGGCCTTGTCGCCAAAGGAGAGCAGTCCGGCTGGCGTATCGCACGTAATAATGGGAACCCACGTCTCGATTACGCGGGCGGGCTCGGAAACACCGGAGCAAATGGCACCAGCGATATCACCACCGGAATTCATCACCTTGTTGCCATCACTGATGGAGATCGAGGGATCAGCCTTTATCTTGATGGAGTCCTCGAGGCCTTCGTCCCCGGAACTCCCGTTCTCCAAAACCGAGAAAATTTTATGGCGATCGGTAATAACCCAGATGAACTGGATCGTGCTTGGAATGGCACCATTGACGATGTCCTCATTTTCAACCGCGCCCTCACTGATACCGAAGCGAAAGTCATCTATAACAGTGGCACTGGAGTTTCCGGCCAACAAATCATCGACTCAGCCGATACCGACGACGACGGCATGCCTGACTTCTACGAGGACGCCATAGGTCTGGACCCTACAAGCAATGATGCTGCTGGTGATCTCGATAGTGACAACCTTTCGAACCTCGACGAATATAACGCTAAGTTAAATCCCAATGACAATGATTCCGATGACGACGGACTCCTCGATGGAGATGAGGCCGTAAACAATGCAGACCCATTATTACAAGACACTGATGGTGACGGCATCATCGATGGCGATGAGGTCAACGTCTACATGACCAAGCCTGACGAGATCGATAGTGACGGTGACCAAGCAAACGATCTTGATGAGATTAATGCTGGAACAGACCCGAACGACAACTCCAGCATCCCGAGCAGCTGGCGTATCGGCCTCACCGGATATTGGCCTTTCGATGACAGCTTAGATGACACTTCAGGTGTTGAAGCTCACGGAACCTTTAGAACTCTCGGGACAAATCCCGTGGAATACGGCACCGCCAAATTCGGAAATGGTATCGTCCTTGATGATCTCGATTCCGAATATGTGGAGATTGATTCCGTTCCTGAGGACACCTTCGATTTCACTGGCGGCACCGTGACCATTTCCACATGGGCTTCTGTCGCAGCTTTCACACAGAACTGGCAAGCTCTTATCGCTAAAGGTGAGGGAACTTCATGGCGTATTGCACGAAACTCAGGCACTACCGACCTTGGTTTCTCTCCTGGCGAATGGAAAGCGGGTTCTGATGAAGTGTTTGCAAACACTGATTTCAGCGATGGTGAACTCCACCATATCGTTGCAATTTCTGATGCAAACGGCACGGCTTCCATCTGGGTAGATGGTGTTAAAAAAAGCGAGTCAACAGCTGCTCCTGCGATTGGAGATAGCACCCTCAACCTCTTCATTGGTGCGAACCCTGGTTCAGACACTCCACGAAGCTGGAACGGGACGATTGACGATGTGGCGATCTGGAGCCGTCCTCTCAACCCTTCGGAAATCAGCCAACTCTACAACAATGGAGAAGGCCGTTCGCTCCAATCTTTGATTGATGATCCAGATACCGATGCTGATGGACTCCCTGACAGCTGGGAAGTCGCCAATGGCACAGACCGCCTCGTAGCAGATGCTGATGCAGATCCTGATCTGGACAACCGCACCAATGCTCAGGAATACGCAGACGGCACAAAGCCAAACAATCCTGACACTGATGGGGATAACCTCACTGATGGCGAAGAAGCCACACTCATGAGTGACCCGCTCGATGCGGATACCGATAATGACAACCTGCCTGATGGGGAAGAAGTTAACACCCACATGACCAACCCAGTTCTCGCCGATACTGACCTTGATGGTTTTAGTGATGGACTCGAGATCGAGGCATCTACCGACCCAACAGACATCAATAGCTTCCCTGGACTTGAGCTGAACCTCCTCGGTTACTGGCCACTGGATGATGACCTTCTGGACGACACCGAGAACGGTGGCAATGGCAGTTACAACACTCTTGATAACACAGAACCAGTATTCGTTACTGGACAGTTCGGCACCGCTATTTCACTGGACCATGCCAACAACCAATACGTCCTCATTGATGGAGCCGGAGGTGATGCTCCCCCGAATTACTCCCAAGAGAACGGCAGCATTTCCATCTCAGTTTGGACTAAGGTCGATACCTTTGTTGAAAACTGGCAGGGCCTGATCGCCCAAGGTGAAGGAAGTGCATGGCGTATTGCCAACCGTAACACCGATGGTGAGCTCGCCTTCGCCGGAGGAGGCCCTGAGCCTGCGGGCCCACCAGCGATCAATGATGGAACCTTCCACCATATCGTGGCAGTCTCTGAAGCTGGCAATGGTGTGCGCCTCTATGTTGATGGGGTGTTAGCCCAAGAAGCTAATACTTCACCTGCTCTTGTCGATAACTTCGCGAACATCACGATCGGCTCGAACCCGGAAGCGATTAATCGCTCATGGAATGGCGTAATTGATGAAGTCGCAATCTGGGGACGTGCACTTTTGCCTGTCGAGATTACCGGCCTCGCGACGGCGACCCAATCGCTTGGTGAGCAACTCGGCCTAGGTGTTCCTCCGGGACCTCCGACCATTACGACCTTTGGACTCCAAGGTGGCTCTTACGTCCTGAACGCCATCAACCTGGTTCCGACTAATTTCTACAAACTAGAGCGTAGCACGGACTTGGAAAACTGGATCGAAATCGAGGACGGCCGCACTGGGGCAGAAGAAAACTTCTTTACCGATGCCGCTCCTCTCGCTGAGAAGGCGTTCTACCGCGTCGTCGAGCAATAGATCGCTGTTGGAAACAAATCCTCCACCCTGTTTCTTTTGCGAGAAACGGGGTGTTTTTTTGTCGTCCCACAGGATGATTCTGCCAAGCTCCGCACAGCAATGGACCCTCAGCAGCTTCAACAGAAAATTGCCGAATCAGGACAATGGGTAAACGCCCTCAGACAGGAGATCGGCCGCGTGCTCGTCGGACAGGAAAATCTCGTCAATAAACTTCTCATCGGACTTCTCAGTAATGGACACATTCTTCTCGAAGGAGTGCCAGGCTTAGCCAAGACGCTCTCGATCCGCGCCCTCGCTGGAGGCCTACAAGCACAGTTCGCCCGAGTGCAGTTCACTCCTGACCTCCTCCCTGCCGATTTGATCGGAACGATGATTTATTATCCTGACCAGAAAACATTTGCTCCTAAACTCGGCCCTATTTTCGCAAACCTTGTCTTAGCGGATGAGATCAACCGTGCTCCCGCTAAAGTCCAAGCGGCACTCCTTGAAGCAATGCAAGAGCGTCAAGTCACAATTGGTGATCAAAGTTACAAACTTCCTGACCCTTTTCTCGTCCTTGCGACCCAAAACCCCATTGATCAGGAAGGAACGTATCAACTTCCGGAAGCACAGCTCGATCGCTTCCTGTTAAAAGTCACCGTCGATTATCCGGATCGTGATGAGGAACTCGATATCCTCGACCGGATGGCCTCGACCTCGGCAAACGAGTCCACTCAGCCCGTTGTTGAGCCTGCCACCGTTGCGGCTTCACGAACCTTGGTAGATCAAATTTACATCGATCCCGCTGTCCGTGGCTATATCGTCGATCTTGTGCAAGCGACCCGAAACCCGGGGCAATACGAAGGTTCACTGAAAACCCTCATTCAAGCCGGAGCCTCCCCTCGCGCCACCATCAACTTTGCTCTCGCCGGACGCGCGAAAGCCTTTCTTGACCAGCGTGCTTTTGTCACTCCAGCTGATATCAAAAATCTCGCTCCAGAGATTCTCCGCCACCGGATTCTGTTATCCTACGAGGCAGAAGCGGAAGGCATCACCACCGATGATGTGATCACCCGTCTCATGGCCCGTGTGCCAGTGCCTTGATTTTTGAGAGATTCCCATGCTGGGAGCTTGACCCCTACGATGGGCTCGGCACTCTTGGGGGGAACGCTACCTGTCAGTTTATTCCATAAAATTACAGTCAGCACACAACACACAACACAATTCTATGACACACAAATACTCCTCCCATTCTTTGGCAGCAGCGCTTTTTGTAGGAATGACCGCATCGTCCTTTGGTGCCGGCTTCCAACTTGCCGAACGTTCCGGTTCTGGTCTTGGCCGCGCTTATTCCGGTGAAGCCGCGATTGCCGATGATGCTTCTATCATCGCTTCTAACCCCGCAGGTATGAGCCTGCTCGATGACATGTCTTTTGCCTCCGGCATGAGCGTGATCCTGCCCAGCATCAATGCCGCCGGAATTGCTCCTGACGGAATAGGAGGATTCGTTCCTAATACTGACAACAACATCGCCGCTGATGGTTTCGTTCCTTACATGTATCTTACCAAGAAGATCAACGATCAGTGGACCGTTGGCTTCGGCTCTTATACGACATACGGCCTCAAGAGTAACTACTCCGCAGATTTCGCCGCAAAATCTGGCACTGATTTCAGTGAGCTCTTCTCCTTTAACCTCAATCCTTCGATCTCCTATCGCCTGAATAACCAGTGGTCGTTCGGTGCTGGAATCAACTTTCTCTACGCTGACGGAACGATTAACTCACGCACCTTCGCTGCCGTTCCTGGTGCTCCTGCCGCTGCAGTTGGCTCAAACCTCTTCAACCTCGAAGGAGATGATTGGGGCATCGGATATAATCTGGGTGTTCTTTTTGAAGTGAGCGAGCGCACTCGTTTCGGTCTCCACTATCGTTCTGCGATCGATCTCTCCCTCAGTGGTTCTTCTGATGTCGGCCCTGTCCTCGGAGCGGGCGCTGGACTTGGTGGACCTGGAGCCCTCGAGACCACTCTCGATGTCGAACTCCCTGACACCCTTGAATTTTCCGCCTATCACGAGCTGAATGATCAATGGGCCATCCACGGTGACGTCCTCTGGACTGGATGGAACAAGTTCCAAGAACTCGCACCTAAGACTGGAAACTCCGTCGTTGATAACACTGTTTACGTTGAAGAAAACTGGAGTAATGCCTTCCGTTTCTCTGCTGGAACAACATACAAGTATAGCGACGATCTCACTCTCCGTGCTGGTGTTGCTTATGATGAAAGCCCCGTCACCGACGCAAACCGAACCCTCCGCATCCCTGATGCCGACCGTATCTGGGCTTCGATTGGTCTTACTTATAAGTTGAACGAATGCTACAACCTCGATTTCGGTTATACCCATGTTTTCGCTGATGACGCCTTCGTCAACTTCGAGTCAATTGGTGGTAATGAGAGAGCCTTCAGTGGAAATGTTTCCGGAAGCGTCAACCTCTTCGCACTCGGGGTTAGTGGTTCCTTCTAGGCCATCTCGTCCTTAATTTTTCAAAAAGCACGTCTCCCGTTTCATGCGGGGCGTGCTTTTTCTTTTGTCCTTCCCCTCTTTCGTTAAGCTCCTCACATGCCCAGCTCTGGAAAACGTAGAAAAGTCACCAGCATCACCGTTCAGGAATTTCTAGAGCGTCACGGCGAAGAGTTAGATCTCACCACCGAGCACCCCGTTGTGGGGCTCGATCGTAAAATCGAAGAACCTGCTGTAAATCGCCCTGGTCTCGCACTCTCTGGCTTCTTTACCTACTTCGCTAGGAAGCGACTTCAGGTTCTTGGAAACTCGGAGCATTCTTATCTCAACAAGCTTACTTCAGAACTCAGGCTTGAGCGTTTCACCCAACTCTGCGAACAGGATTTCCCATGTATTATCACCGCCCGTGGCCACGGGCTGCCTGACGAACTCCTCGCCGTCGCACGTGACCGAAACATCGCCGTCATCAGCACGACACAACCGACGATGAAATTCCTGAACGAAGCCACCATTCGACTGGAACGTGACTTCGCACCTCGCACCACCCTCCACGGCTGCATGGTCGATTATCGTGGAATTGGTATTCTCATTATGGGAAAAAGCGGTTCCGGAAAAAGCGAAACCTCCATCGGACTCCTCGAAAAAGGAGCTGCACTCGTTGCCGATGATGCCGTTTACGTCTCCCAAATGGGAGGTGAGCTCTCGACTCGGGCCAAAGATTTCGCACGTGGATATCTCGAAATGCGTGGGATCGGTATTATCAATGTCGCAAACCTTTACGGCCTCTCTGCGATTCGTCCCGAAAAGCGACTCGACCTCGTGGTGGAGCTCAAACCTGAGACAGATCTCAACAAAGTGGATCGGCTTGGGATGAAACAAAAGAAGTATAAAATCCTCGATACCGAAGTCCCACTCATCGAAATCCCAGTCGCACCCGGGCGCGATACCGCACGTCTCGTCGGCGTCGCGGCACTCAATCTTCAACTCAAGCGCCTCGGTTATGATATGGCCGAAGAGTTCAACAAACGCCTCCAAGAAGAGCTTGCGGGCAATTAACTGCTCGTAAGTGCGGTTTTGGGTTACAATTCGTCTTAAAGAAATGTCTTTTCCCGACCGCAGTCCCCCTCCACACTTTCTCCGTATTAAACGCAGTTACATGGCTCAAAAAGATTTCACCATCACCAACAAGCTCGGTATCCACGCTCGCCCCGCAGCGCAGTTCGTTAAAATCGCGAACAGCTTTCCCTGCGAAATCCGAGTGGAAAAGGATGATGACGAGGTCGATGGAAAAAGTATCCTAGGCCTCATGATGCTCGCAGCAGGACATGGCTCCATCATTTCCGTGACTGCCGAGGGAGAGCAAGCCGAAGAGGCTCTCGCTGCCATTGGAGAGCTCATCGCACGCGACTTCGAAGAAGCCGTCACAAGCTAACTCAAAAACAACTCCCGTCTTCATCATGCGGGAAGACCAACCCGCAGATGTCAGACGACGCACCAGCCCATCCAAATTCTCACCCCAAAGGTGGGACTGGATCTGAACAAATTTTCCACGGGACCCCTGTCTCACGAGGCATCGCGATCGGGCCGATCTCAGTCATCGCTCGCGGGTTTTCGGCACCTTCCGTTTACCCGATTTCTGAAACAGAAATTACCAGAGAACAAGACCGCTTCGAAGCGGCAGTTGCTAAAACTGAAGAACAACTCAAAGAGCTTCAAAAGAGAATCGAATCAGTCTCAGGACGTGCGGAAAGCCTCGTCTTCGAAGCCCACAGCATGGTTCTCGCGGACTCTAGCCTCACGGAACAAGTCCGTCAGGCTATTGAAGACCGCCGGCAAAATGCCGAATTCTGCTTCTATGCGGTCATGCAGACATACCTCGAAGCGATGCGCCGAGTATCTGACACCTACCTCCGCGAGCGCACGGCTGATATCGAAGATGTCTGCCAGCGTGTTCTTCGTAACTTCTCTCTCGAAAGCGGACCTGCTGAACCAGAGCATGCGCACATTCACGTCGCCTTTGATCTCAGCCCATCAGACACCGCCTCCATGGACCGAGAAAAGCTTCTCGGCTTTGTCACCGAGGCTGGCAGCGTCAACTCCCACACCGCGATCCTCGCTCGTGCGCTTGGCATTCCTGCCATCGTAGGACTCGGAGGTGCTATTTTAGAGAGCACCACCCTCGCGCCAGCCATCCTCGATGGCTACACTGGGAAATTCATCGTTCACCCGACTGCGGAAACAAGAGCCCATTACGAAGTCCTTGCTGAGAAACGTCACAAAGCACGTAAGACTCTCGAAGCTCTCCGAGATCAAGACAGTATCACTACTGATGGCCACCACATCACCCTTTCTGCCAATATTGAGTTCACACACGAGCTCGACCTCGTCCGCGATCATCGCGCGGAAGGTGTTGGCCTCTTTCGCACTGAATTCTTCCTCCTCGAGTCCTCTACCGCTGAGCCTCCAGATGAAGAAGCTCAGCTGAAAGTTTATAAAGAACTCTCCACCGGCGTCTCCCCACACCAAGGGATCATCCGCACTCTTGATGCTGGTGGCGATAAACTCCCCGCTGAACCGCTTACTGAGCCTGAACCAAACCCCTTCCTAGGCTGGCGTGGTGTTCGAGTTTCCTTGGATCGCCAAGAGCTTTTTAAACAGCAGCTGCGCGCCATCCTTCGAGCCAGTGCCTACGGGAAACTCGGTATGATGTTCCCCTTCATCTCAGGAATGAGTGAGATCCGAGCCTGCCGTGCACTTGTCAATGAATGCATGGAAGAGCTCAGAAGTCAGGGCATCGAATTCGACGAAAAGCTCGAAATCGGTGCCATGATTGAAATCCCCTCCGCCGCTCTCGTCGCCCGAGAAATGGCACGCGAGGTTGATTTCTTTTCCATCGGAACAAACGATCTCATTCAATATTCCGTCGCTGTGGATCGGATCAATCACCGTGTTGCAAAGCTCTACCGCTCGGCACACCCGTCTGTCATTCGTCTCATCAAAATGACTACCGATGCTTCTACAGAAGCCGGAATTTGGACTGGTGTCTGCGGAGAGATGGCCGCTGATCTCAGCCTAACCCCACTTCTCGTCGGACTCGGAGTTGATGAACTTTCCGTCGGCCCACACGATCTCGCTCCCGTGCGAAAAGCCCTCATTTCACTGGACTTCAGCGAGTGTCAAGCCCTCGCGAACGAAGCCCTTCAGCTCGCCACGAGTCAGGAAATTTACCAGCTCTCAGATACCAAAGCACGAAAAGCTTATCCTGACCTTTTCGATGAGCTCGACTAACACGCTTAAAAAAAGCGACGCCCCCATTCGAAACGTCGCTTGTTAGAAAAATGGCTCATTTAGCGGTGACGACCAACGAAGGTCAGCTCAGCAATGCCAGACTTATCAAGCTCACCGAGACCTTCGGAAACCATCTTGTCATACTGCGCCTGAGTCGCATTGTTGACCGGAAGGTGAATTCCTTTTTCGGCAGCGAGGTCAGCCGCAATACCAGAATCCTTAGCCGCGTGTTCAGCGGAGAACCAGCACTCGTGATCTCGATCAAGCATGTCTTCAGCATCGGTCTCGAGGACGCGGCTATTTGCACCGGTCTGGGAGAAGATGTCACAGACCATCTTCAGGTCGAGGCCGAGCGCATCAGCAAGTCCGAGCCCTTCAGCGAGACCAGCGGTGTTAATGTTCATCACCATATTCACAAGAGCTTTTACTTCCGCCGCTTTTCCAATCGGTCCGCAAAGAGAAAGATTAACGGAGAGCTGATTGAGAATTTCTTTATGCTTGTTGAAGATGTCTTCATCTCCGCCAATCATGAGGAAGAGCTTTCCTTCACGAGCCTGAGAGATGGAGGAAGCCATCGCTCCTTCGAGAACTTCAGCGCCGGCTTCTTTACCAGCAGCGTAAACCTCCTTATGAATTCCTGGGGAAAGAGTCGCGCAGTTCACGAAGGTCTTACCAGCTGAACCAGTCAGGAGATTATCGCCTTCACCGAGGAAGATTGCGCGCATCGCATGATCATTGGTAACGACGGTAAAAATGATCTCAGCAGCCTCAGTAACTTCCGCAAGGGTCGTGCAATCCTGAGCTCCAAGTTCCCCAGCAATCTCAGCGGAGGCTTCCTTGTTCACGTCATAGACGGCGGTCACATCGTGTCCGCAATCAAGTTGAAGGTGACGAGCCATGTTGGCTCCCATCCGCCCTACACCGACAAAGGCTACTTTACTCATAGTATGATTAGTTTGGTTAGTGATTTATTTAAATTCTGGATAGAAAGGATTGTGGGCTTTTTCTTCGCCGACGGAAGTCATCGGGCCGTGGCCTGGGCAGATCACGGTCTGGTCTTCAAGGGTGAAAATCTCTGCGCGATTCGTTGCGAGAGAATCGTGGAAGGAAATAACTCCTCCACCCTGAGATTGGGCGAAAAGAGCATCACCAACAACTGCGACAGGACGAGCGAGTCCATGGATGACGTAAGTAGTTCCCGCTGGTGAATGCCCCCAAGTGAGTCGTGTGGAAACGCGAAGGGTTCCGATCGAAAAACTATCACCAGCGGCGAAACGGGTCGCCTTTTCGATCGGCTCCATACCATTGACGTAAACCACCGCATCTGGATGAGCGGAAGTGACCTTGGCACGATCGATGATGTGATCGAGATGCGTGTGAGTGATGAAGAGGCCTTTGAGCGTGAGACCTTTTTCAGCGATCATCGCAAGAGCCTCGTCCGCATTTGCTCCGGTATCGAAAAGCGCAGCTTCTTTGGTCTGATGATCCCAGATGAGGTAAGCATTGACCGACATTGGATCCTCGGGATCATCATCAAAGAGAGTGTTGAACTGCTGAAGTCCCGCAAGCTCCACCGGCGCAGGACGCCAAGCCCCCTGCGCACGCTCAACGAGAGTATCGGCATCAAGGCCAAGAGAAGAAGCAATCGCACGCACCGCAACTTCATTGAATTCTCCCTTCTTTAATTTTTCAATGGTATCGGTTTCAACTCCAGTGAGGAAAGAGAGCACACCATCGGCCATGCTTGTTCCCTTAAGAGCCTTACCGATGATGTCTTCAAAGTTGTCTTCCAGTGCGATCATGCGTCCGTTTTTATGAGAGTTATTTTTTGGGGTAAAGAGCGATTACACGTCCTACCTTGCTGAATTCGGTAAGGTAAATCTGACCTTGCGGACCGAACTTAATACCGTGAGGTGCGGAAGCGGCGTGATCGTGGAGTTCATTCGCAGGGACGCCATTGGTAGCCCACTGCTTCTTATTAGCATTATCCAAAAGGGTTCCTACGATCTTGCCTTTTTTATCCATCAAACTGATACGGCCTTCGATCTCTCCGACTACGGCGAGATCACCTTGGACATCGACATCCGCCGGGCGGCGAAGCGGTTGAGGCCCATATAGCCCAATCCACTCAAGATCCATCGAGAGGTGCATCATCCGGCGGCCGTCGCGGTCGCACACAAGCAGGCGAGGAGGATCAAAACGATGATCGATCGCCGCCCCGTGGCAGGCTTTAAATTGTAAGTCGCCAGTTCCGGCACCTCCGACGGTTTTAACCAACGTTCCATCTGGCTTAAGGCGATGAATTTTTTTCGACCCGTAGCCCATGAAGAAATAAATATCACCATCCGGCCCTACGAGAAGTTCGGTCAGCCCGTTCATTCCACCTTCGAGTTCTCCGGTTTTTTGATTGGGAAGAGTCGCGTGGATATTTCCCTCGAGGTCAAATTTTACCGCACGTTTTTTTCCATACTGGGAACCCCAGATGAATTCCTGTCCCCCTTCCTTCACCTTAGTGAGTGAATGCATCCCGTTCAAACCAGATCGGAGTGTGCGGACGAATCGACCGAATTGATCAAACTTAATAATTCCAGGTCCTCCGACGGTCGATGCATAAACATTTCCAACATCGTCCACCACAAGATCACCATGCAAAGCCCCGATATTTTTGCCATCTGGCATTGCTCCCCAACCGGGAATTGTCACGTAACGATGCCCCTCCACTCCGGTTTCAGTCGCAGTGGTGATGACGTGCCCCACTCCAGTGGCGTGATCATCCCCTTCGTGGGCAAGACAGCTGGAGAAAGCACAAAGAGTAGCGAAAAAAACAGTCCTCATCACGGGACCATGCTGTCTGACAGCTAGCGTAGGAAAAGGAAAAACCCCTTCTTTCTTCATTGCATCTAACAATTCGCTCACCCTTCGATTCCCCCTCTCACACACCCGCCAGATTAATTCATGTTCTCAGACCATCCAGCATGCTAATTTAATGCCACATGGAGGTCCAAGATATTCACGAAGAGCAATTCGTTGAGTTTCTTCTTACCGAGAAGAACGCGTCGAAACGCACACTCGAGAATTACACCCTCGCCCTCCGCAAATTCCGCGAATGGATGGACGGTAAGTTCACCTCGTGGCGCGATGTCTTGCCCGATCACTTTCGAGCTTACCTTTTTGAACTTCTAAAACAGGAACTCTCACGCGCCACCATCCGGCTCCGCTTTGCCGCTTATCGCTCCTTTTATAAATTTCTCGTCCACCGCCACGGCTTCCGCAAAAACCCCGTCGCTGAAGTTGAGCTCCCGAAAGCTGAAAAACCTCTTCCGGTTGTTCTCAATCTCACTCAGATCGAAGAACTTCTTTCTCTCCCTCTCACCTCGAAGCCAGAAAAGCAAGCCCCCGATTGGATGCCGCTACGTGATACCGCCATTCTTGAGCTGTTTTACTCTACCGGCCTTCGTCTCGCCGAACTCACCGCACTTGATGTCGATCATATTGATCATTCCTCCGAAACGGTCCGCGTAATGGGTAAAGGATCCAAAGAACGCCTCGTTCCCATCGGTTCTTATGCGATGAAGGCGCTGCAAAGCTATCGTAGCAAGGCCAACGTCCATGAAGGTCCGCTCTTCCTCTCGAAGCTACGTAAGCGCCTCTCGACTCGCTCGATCAATACCATCCTGAAAAAGTATCTCGCGCAGTCATCCATCGCCTTCAATGTTACTCCTCATAAGTTGCGTCATTCCTTCGCGACTCATCTCCTCGATCACGGAGCTGATCTCCGCTCGGTGCAATCGCTTCTTGGTCATGCCTCACTCTCCACGACGCAAATCTACACTCACGTCACCAAAGAGCGACTCAAGGAAGCTTACGATTCAGCCCACCCTCGCGCCAAGTAACCTGAAATCATTGACTTTTTCCTGCTCAAACATCAAACGGCAAACCGTCATGTGGCTCGGCCGACTCCTTTGCATCCTCGCGATTTTTGCCCTCAGCGGGTTGGATCGTGGTGTCATGCAAAGTTATGCTTAGTCCACCATGATGGCCGACCGCGCCCCCGAGCAGGGTTTTACCAAAGCCTTGGACTCCACCTTTTCTGGCGTTGAGCCCTGCCATATTTGTCAGGCTCTCGAAGAGACCGAAACTAAACCTCCGATCGCTCCCGCCGCTGAAGAATTACCCAAGCTTTATTCTCCAGCCACCACGAAAACCGCGCTCGCGGTCATCCCCACCGACTCCCGTTGGATTGGGTTTTCAAAAATGACGCGCGGTAGCCGTTCGCTTGTTTTAGAAATCGCAACGCCTCCTCCGCAGTTGGGTTGAGACTTCTCACTTAAAAAATCGATTCGTGATCTCACGAACCGTGGCGCTTGGGAGCATCCCGCGTCTTCTTTTATTCCGGTCTCGCAACGTCTTCGCCTGGCCAATCTCAACCTACCTCTAAAAATGAAACTTTCTAAAACTCTCCTCTGTTCTCTCACCATCCTCACCTCAAATGCTGGTGAAAGGTCCACCGATTCTCTCGCCCACTCATCCTGCTTCTGCGCCCGTCCTGATGCCCTCGCTCCCGTGGGCGTCATGGCTGATCACACACATGGCAAAGGCGACTTCATGATCTCCGCCCGCAGCATGTTCATGCGCATGGAACAAAACTACATCGGCACCAGCACCGTTACCGATCTCCAGACTCAAATGGCAGGCTCCTTTGGTGTCGTCCCAACGAACATGGACATGCAGATGCAGATGATTGGCGTAATGTATGGCCTCACCGAAAACATCACCCTGATGGCCATGATCAACTACATGGAGTTCAGCATGGATCACTCCTTCGGCCCGGGACTTCCTGCTGGAAACACCTTCCGCACCACCTCCAGCGGATGGGGCGATGCCTCCATTGGATTGACCACGAATCTCTGGAGCGATGAAAACTCCATCCTCACTGGTGGCCTCAATCTTCTCCTCCCCACCGCCGGGCTTGAAGAAACCGATCTCATCCCACCTGCTGGTGGTGTTCGCCGACTCCCCTACCCGATGCAGCTCGGCCACGGAAACTGGGGCCTCTCACCCTCGCTCACTTACACCGAGCATCGCCAAACTTGGTCCTACGGATTACAGGGCAAAGCTCAGATTTTCCTCGATGATAACAGCGAGGGATATCGGGTCGGAGATCGGATCGAGAGCACCGCGTGGATTGCGGCCCCGGTCACCGCAAACCTCTCCGCCTCACTCCGAGTGAGCTACGCGAACTGGGGAAACATCACTGGCAGCGATTCACAAATCACCATGCTCCCAGTTCCAACAGCCCGTGAAAACCTCCGCGGTGGCGAACGTCTCGATCTCATCGCCGGACTCAGCTACGCTTTCTCTGAGACCCACGCCCGCCTCGGGCTCGAATTCGGAAAAACCCTCTGGCAAGACCTCAACGGCCCGCAACTCGGAAACGACTTCTCCGTCCAGCTCGGCCTACAGTATTCTTGGTAAGATGTTTGGATGCGCCCGATCCATGACATCGGGTGCATCTCCAGCTTTCATTTTACAAACCCACCGTCTGATCTAGGCTCTGCACATGCCTGAGGTGACTCGCGAGACATTGGTGAAAACTCTGGAGGAAATTGCCCTCCTCCTCGAACTCAAGGGAGAGAACCCGTTCAAAACTCGTGCCTATCGAAAGGGTGCGGAAATCGTGCAAAACTTCGATGGTGACATCGTAGCTCGTGCTGCTGCCGATGACTTAAAAGAAATTAAAGGCATCGGCGACGCCCTTCAGCAAAAGCTCAACGAGCTCGCGGTAAACGGAAAACTCGAATACCATGAAAACCTCCGTGCCGAATTCCCAGAGTCCCTTTTTGAGCTCTTCGAGGTCCAAGGGCTCGGGCCGAAGAAGATCAAAGCGGTTTACGATCAACTCCAAGTCGACTCCATCGCCTCGCTCAAAGAAGCTTGTGAAAATGGCCAAGTCGCCAAGCTCAAAGGCTTTGGTGCCAAAACCGCCGAAAAAGTCCTCGGAGCGATCGCGAACCGAGAAAAATTCGCCGACCGATTTCGTCTCGGTGATGTCGCCCCGCTTGCCGAGACCATGCTCGAACGACTCAAAGATCACCCCAAGGTTAGTCGTGCCGAAATCGCCGGCTCCTACCGCCGCTCCAAAGAAACTCTCCACGATCTCGACTTCCTCGTCGCCACCACCGAGCCCGCCGAACTCACCCAATTTTTCGCCACTCTTCCTGAGGTTCACGAAGTGATCGTGCATGGCGAGACCAAGACCTCGATCCGACTCGAAAACGGACTCCAATGCGACCTCCGTGCCGTTTCAAACACCCACTTTCCGTTCGCCCTCCAATATTTCACCGGGAGTAAAGAACACAACGTCGCGATGCGTTCGCTCGCCCTCAAACAAGGCCTCTCGCTCAACGAATATGATTTCACTGGTGAGGGCGAGATTCCCGAGGTCCATGAAGAAGCCGATATCTACCGCGCCCTCGGGATGGAATTTGTTCCACCCGAGCTTCGCGAAAATCGTGGTGAAATCGAAGCCGCCGATGAAGGCACCTTACCGAAACTCGTCGAACTCGAAAACCTCCGTGGAACTTTTCACAACCACACCATCGCTTCCGATGGTAAAAACACCCTCGCCGAAAT
Organism: Akkermansiaceae bacterium; assembly: GCA_039768255.1. Lineage (GTDB taxonomy): Bacteria > Verrucomicrobiota > Verrucomicrobiia > Verrucomicrobiales > Akkermansiaceae > SW10. Next base: position 18,787 of record JBDNAW010000122.1, read on the forward strand.
GGCGGAAGCGGCCCGTGATCACGGACTTCAATATCTCGGTATTGCTGATCACTCGAAAGCCTCCTTCCAAGCTAATGGTCTGAACGAAGAACGTCTTCTCAAACAAGTTGAAGAAATCAAAGAACTCAATAAAAGCTTCGATGGGTTCACTCTTTTCTCGGGAACAGAAGTCGACATCCTGAAGGATGGTTCCCTCGACTTTGATGACGAAACGCTCGCCCAGCTCGACTACTCCGTGGCCTCCGTTCACAACGCCTTCACCTTATCAGAAGCAGACATGACCAAGCGCCTCATCCGCGCAATGGAGAATGAGCATGTCACCATGCTCGGCCACCTCACTGGGCGCCTTTTGTTGAAGCGTGATCCTTACGCCGTAAACATTGAAAAAATCATCGATTGCGCCGCCGAGACCCGCACCATCATCGAGCTCAACTGTAACCCATGGCGCCTCGATATGGACTGGCGTTGGTGGAAGCGCGCGCGCGATTTAAACGTCCTCACCTCGCTTAATCCCGATGCCCACGCTACCGACCAGCTCCAATTCCTCGCCTACGGCGCACGCCTCGCGCGCAAAGGCTGGCTCCGTCGCCAAGACGTCATAAACTGCCTCACCCTTGAGGAAATGAAAGCTTGGCTCGCGCTCCCTAAATCGAAGCGATAAGCGATGAAACTCGATGTTCAAGATTTAGGCGAAGGCCTCGATTTCCCAAAAACGTGGTCGATGCAAGAAGACCTCGTCGCCAAACGCCGCGCTGGAGAAATCAGCGATACCCTCCTCCTGCTCGAACACGCTCCCGTTTACACCATCGGCCGTACTCGCGATCAAAGCAGCCTCCGAGACCAAAGCCTCCTCCCCCACCCTCTCGTCGAAATCAACCGCGGCGGCGAAGGCACCTTCCACGGTCCTGGACAGCTCGTCGGATACGCCATTCTTGATCTTGAGCATTACCACAAAGACCTCCACCGCCACCTGCGCAATCTTGAAGAAGCCATCATCCGGACTTTGGAAAAACTAGGCGTCAAAGCGCGACGCCGAGATGGCCTTACCGGGGTCTGGATTGAGAACCGAAAAATCGCCTCCCTCGGTGTCGGCGTCCGCTCTTGGGTCACCCTCCACGGCCTCGCCCTCAACGTGCAGCGCAAAAGCCTCCCCCCATTTCAAGCGATCACCCCCTGCGGCCTCGCTGAGGTCACCATGACGAGCATCGAAAGCGAGTTGAACGCGCCCATCGAAATGGCCGAAGTCAAAGGCCTTCTCACACAGGAATATCGTGAAATTCTGATCTCAGAGTGGCAGACCGAATAGGTCAGTCGCTCACTTGATTTGATCAATGAGAAA
>JBDNAW010000123.1:0-10507 GCA_039768255.1 Akkermansiaceae bacterium
AAGAGCAAACCTCCGAACTTCTTCAAATCGTTGATAAGCTCGAGCGCAATAAGCCCGAGATCACCGAAAAGAGCCTTTCCGCCCTCGGTCTCACCACCGAGGAAATCACGAACGCTATCGAAAAACCCGAGTCACTCGGCGAGAATCTCGACTCCGTTCTTTCGAATCTCAAAGCACGTGGCATGGACGAGTTCATCGAGCTCGACCTCTCGATCGTGCGCGGACTCGCCTACTACACCGGTGTCGTCTTCGAGGTTTTCGATTCTAAGAAAACTCTCCGCGCCGTCGCCGGAGGAGGCCGCTATGACACCCTCATTTCTGCCCTATCGGATAACGCCGTCGATCTCCCCGCTGCCGGCTTTGCCATCGGTGATGTCGTGATCCGTCACCTCATCGAAGAAACTCCACATGCTGCCGAAAAAATGGCGCATGCGATCAAAGAAGACTCCGGATGCGATGTCTTCCTCGTCCTCGCCGATGAAGAGCAGCAGCTGAACGCCCTCGCACTCGTGACTGATCTCCGCGCCGCTGGACTCGCCGTCACCTTCCCGCTCACCACCGCGAAAGTTGGTAAGCAATTCAAACAAGCCGAGCAGGCGGGAGCGCGCAATGCCATCGTCATCGGCTCGGAATTTCCTGAGCTTTCGCTCAAAAACCTCGCCACGCGCGAAGAAACCACCATCTCTGTCGATCAAATCGTCTCCCACTTACAATCATGAGAACGCACCACTGCAACGAAATCCGCCCCGAGCACATTGGCCAAACCGTCACCCTGATCGGCTGGGTTAATACTGTCCGTGACCAAGGCGGCGTGATCTTTATCGACCTCCGCGACCGTGAAGGCATCACGCAGTGTGTCTTCCGCTCAGAAGTTTCTCCGGAAGCTGCTGAGCTTTCTCATAAGCTTCGTTCCGAGGATGTGGTGCAGGTGACCGGAAAAGTGGACGAACGTCTCAAGACCGACGATGTCGACACCAAAAACGAAAACCTCGAGACGGGTGAAGTAGAAATCGTCGCTTCCGAGCTTAAGATCGTCAACAAGTCGGAAGTCCTCCCCTTCCAACTTGATAAGGAGCTTTCAAACGAAGACCTCCGCCTCAAGCACCGCTACCTCGACCTCCGTCGTCCGCGTCTCACCAATAACCTGAGACAGCGTCACATCATTACCAAGGCCGCTCGCGATTTCCTCGATGAGCAAGGCTTCATGGAGATCGAAACTCCGATCCTTTCGAAAGCGACCCCAGAAGGCGCTCGTGATTTCCTCGTTCCAAGCCGCATCAACCCCGCGAAATTCTATGCCCTCCCACAGGCTCCGCAGCAATACAAGCAGATGCTCATGGTTGCCGGAGTAGAGCGTTACTTCCAAATCGCGAAGTGCTTCCGTGACGAAGACCTGCGCGCGGATCGTCAGCCCGAGTTCACCCAAATTGATATCGAAGCCTCCTTCGTTGAGCAGGATGACATCATCGGCATGGTGGAAGGCCTCCTCGCCTCGATGTTCTCCAAGTCTCGCGGTGTCGATGTCCCAACTCCTTTCCCACGCATGACGTGGAAGGATGCCATGGACTCCTTCGGCTCCGACAAGCCCGAGCGTCGTGTCGGGATGGAACTCACCGACCTCACCGAAGACCTCAAGGACTGCGAATTCCGCGTCTTCTCCGGCACCGTCCAAAGCGGTGGCGTGGTGAAGGCGATCAACGCGAAAGGTTTTGCCGACATTTCCACCGGACAAATTGAAAAACTCACCAAGCTCGCTCAAGAAGCAGGCGCCAAAGGCCTCGCTTACATTCAGGTCCGCGGAGAAGAGGTGTCCAAGTGGCGTTCACCATTCGCCAAGCGTCTCACCGAAGCCGAAGTGGAAGCCCTCCGCACCAAGCTCAACATCGAAGAAGGTGACCTCATCCTTTTCGCTGCTGACAAATGGGAGCCTGCTTGTGAGGTTCTTGGCCGCATCCGCATGGAAGTTTGCGCGATGCGTAACCTCCTCGAAGGAAATGACGAGCTCGACTTCCTCTGGGTCACCGAGTTCCCACTTCTCGCCTTTGACGAAGAAGAGGGGCGTTACGTTGCCGTCCACCACCCCTTCACACGCCCGCTGAAGGAAGACGAAGAGAAGCTCCGTAATGGCGAGCTCGATGGACTCCGCGCACAGGCTTACGACGTCGTCCTCAACGGCTACGAGCTTGGCGGTGGTTCCATCCGAATTCACGAATCCGATCTCCAGTCCGATATGTTCAAGGCTCTCGGTATTTCCGAAGAGGAAGCCGCCGAGGAATTCGAGCACATCCTGAGCGCCTTCAAATTCGGAGCCCCGCCGCATGGTGGACTTGCTCTCGGACTCGACCGCGTCGTGATGCTCGCTTGCCGCGAGGATTCCATTCGTGAAGTCATTGCCTTCCCTAAAAATAACAAGGGAGCGGAGCTCATGACTTCTAGCCCTGGCACAGCGACCCCGACCGCCCTTCGCGATCTCCGCATCAAATCGACTTACATCGAGAAGCCGAAGACCGAAGAGTAAGCGACGTCATCGCACCTTGGCATTTCAGAACGTTTCGTTAGCCTCCGGCTGATGAAACGTTTTTTTATGTTCCTTTTCCCGCTCGTCCTCTTCGCTGAAGAAAAACCAGCGGACAAGAGCTGGGTCTCCCTTTTCAATGGGAAAGACCTCACCGGCTGGACTCCAAAAATCGCAAAGCATGCACTCGGTGAAAATGCCTTCGATACCTTTCGTGTGGAAGATGGCATTTTGAAATGCGAATACGACAAGTATCCCGCCTTTGATAAGAAATTCGGCCACCTCTACACCAACCTCTCTTACTCGCACTACATCCTACGGATGGAATATAAATTCGTGGGTAAGATGATGCCAGACGCACCGCACTATGTGAACCTCAACAGCGGAGTGATGGTGCACTCGCAGCCCCCTCAGAGCATCACGCTCGATCAGGGCTTTCCTGCGAGCATCGAATTTCAATTCCTCGCCGACGAGGGAAAAGGCCCTCGCCCAACGGGAAACGTCTGCACTCCGGGGACCAATATCGAAATTGATGGCAAGCTCGTCACGCAACACATCGTCCAATCCACTGCACCGAATATCCCTGCTGACCAATGGGTCAAAATCGAAATGGAAGTGCGTGGAAATAAAGAAATTATTCACCGCGTGAACGGGAAAGAAGTCCTTCGCTATCAGAAACCACAGCTCGATCCCGAGGGCCGCGTGATCGCGACCGAAGCCCTCCTCAAAGCCGGTTCACCCATTCCGCTTAGTTTTGGTCACATCGCTCTACAAGCCGAAGGACAGCCTGTTTGGTTTCGAAACATCGAGCTCAAACAACTCGAGAAGAAGTAAGATTATCCTCCTCAGACCTCTTCAAGCGTGCGGACTAGCCGGCTTAGCTCATTTAAGAGTGCAATCTGGCACGACGACTTCAGCCAGACGCCTATCACCTTTTCCTAATAGCGTTTCCAAAGGCTGCGGCTAAAGAGAATTAAAACCGCAATGTATTCGAGGCGGCCCAGGATCATCATTCCAGAGCACAGGATTTTACTCGGAGTGGAGAGATCAAACCACGCTTCGGTTGGTCCCATTTCGGCAAATGCCGGCCCGGTATTCCCGAGGAGACTGATAATGAGTGAGAGCGTTCCAAGCGGTGAATGATCATGCTCGAAGATCCGAAAAAGGATCGAGCCCGTGATCCCAAAAAAGCCAAAGAGCGAAATCACAAGGAGCAGCTGAGCGAGTGAAGAATCCTCAACCGTGCGGCCGTTCATCTTCACTGGAATGATGGCCTTCGGTCGAAAGCTCGTTTTTAACCCCGCGCGCACGTAGCGGAACCAAAGAATCATGCGACTGACTTTGAGGCCGCCGGACGTTGAGCCGGAACAACCACCGATGATCATCAGGAGAAGCATGACACCAATACCGAAGTCTCCCCAAAGTTCATAATCTGACGAGACGTATCCCGTGCTCGTGGAGATGGAAACAATGTTGAAAATGACATCGATCGTTTTTTCCTCGAAGACATGGAATTGGCGAATGCCAATCATCACCGCACAGACGGTGATGAGAATTCCGAGATACCACCACACTTCTTCGAAGCGCATCTTCAGCGTCTTAAATTGACGCTTCATGAGCGTGAGATAAATCGGAAAACTTAACGCCCCCAGAACCATAAAAAAGATCATCAAGCTCTTCACTGGAGTCGTGAAATCATCCCCCGCGATACTGTCACTCTGCGTTCCGAAGCCCCCGGTCGAAACAGTGGTGAGAATGTGGTTCACCGCTTGAAATGGTGTGAGACCGAGGAAAAAGAGGGCGAAACCACCTACGAGGGTGAATCCGAGGTAGAGCACCCAGAGTTGGCGCATCGTTTGGCGGAGGCTGGAGATATCGGAATTTGAAAGTGAAGACTCAGCTCCGATAAGCGTTTTTCCGCTGACGCCCATCCCAGAGAGGACCACCACGAACATCGCGAGGATGCCCATCCCACCTACCCATTGAGTGACCGACCGCCAGAGCAAAATCGTTTTGGGAAGGTTTTCTAATTCTCCAAATATAGTGGCGCCGGTAGTTGTAAGACCAGAGACGGACTCGAAGAAGGCGGAGGAGAAATCGAGGTCGAGATCGCAAAACAGGTAAGGCAGCGCGCCAATGAAACAACAGACCAGCCAGCCGATTCCCACGAGTGCCATGGCTTCGCGTCGGCGCATAACGATTGGTCCATCTTTCTTATTCTTTCTAGCGAGGCAATAGCCGAGAAAGCGCAATAGACCACCGACACTCAGGGCGATGGCTAAAGAAATGGCCCAATTCGTAAGGGCGAGATCAGAGTTATGGCCCTCATCGATGGGCACCACAAAGCCCAAACCCACGCAAACCATCATCGCACAGGATAGGAGGAAAACCATGGTTCCGAGAGAACGGAGGATGACAGCGTAGTTCATCTGGAGGAAATGGTAGGCGCGAGCGGGAACTAAAACAAGGCGATGGTGCGAGCAACAGCGCCCTCGTGCTTCTCTAAAACGCGACTGGCTGCAGCTACTTTCGCGAAAGGATCACTCAAAGCTTCACGGAGAGCGGTGACAAGTTCACCATGTGTGGTGACTGACCAAATGGCATCAGCTTTTTTGAGTTCTGTAACGAGTGGCTCGAAGTTCGCCATATGAGGACCGCAAATCACAGGAATGCCAGCTTGAATCGCTTCAGCAGGGTTTTGTCCGCCCTTTGAAATGAAGGATTTTCCAATCACCACGACGTCGGCATGCGCAATCCAATCGCGAAGCTCTCCTGTGGAATCGATCACGAAGGTTTCGTCACCCTGCGGCGGTGAGAACTGCGAGCGAAGGATCGCCTTTCCCGCGAGAGCTGAGGAAACCTCAGCGCGGCGCTCGGCATGACGAGGGACAACGACGGGCAAGGCTCCGGCTTCGCGAAAAGCGGCGGCCAAAAATTCTTCTTCCCCGGCAAAGGTGGAAACCGCCATCGCGACTTTTTTGTCTGACTTGAAAGCGGCGAGCATTTGAGAAAATTCATCACGCTTCTGCGGCACCGCAGCTCCGAGGGGGTCGAATTTCACATTCCCAGTGAGGATGGTGGCCTCAGGACGAGCTCCAACGTTTTGCCAACGCTCAAGCTCAGATTCTTCGGGGATCCCGATGCGATCGATCTTTGAAATAATGGGGTTAACAAGGGACTTGAGTTTTAAAAGGCGGCGACCTGAGCGCGGAGAAAGGCGGGCATTGGCAATACCAATCGGAATACCAAGCTTGTGTGCCTGAAGGATGAGATTCGGCCAAAGCTCAGATTCCATGAGCACGATCGCGCGGGGACTGAAACGCGTGAAAACGCGGCGGACGAGAAATGAAAAATCAATCGGGGCATAGATCACGCGGACAAAGTCAGGAGCCTTTTCTTTCGCAACTTGCATCCCCGTCGCCGTCGTAGGAACGAGGACGAAGTGATCACCCGTTTCTTGATGCCAAGCATGAATCAGTTTAAGCGCGAGGAGGACTTCTCCAACGCTCACCGCGTGAACGTAAACCGCTCCGTTTTTTTCAAATTCGGGATCACGATCATACACGGTCAGCCGCTCTAAAAGACCACTCCCCCAGCCCCCACGGCGAGTCATTTTGAGCAGCCACGCCGGAGCAGCGAGCAGACAGATCAGCGGCAGCACAGAACAATAAAGAAGATGGGCGAGGCGAAACATGGGGTCAATCGGTGCGTTGATAGATCACGATGCGGCTGCGGCCGTAGTCTTTCTCACGAAGAAGCTCGAGCCCTTGGCACGGAGGCGTTTCCCCACGTGCTTCCCGCTCGACGATGAGAAGTCCTTTTTCCACAAGAAGATTCTGCCAGTCATCATGCTGAACGAGGTCGGCCGCGAGATCCGAAATACCATCAGCATAAGGAGGGTCGGCAAAGATGAGATCGTAAGACTGCCGCTCAGATTTGAGGAAATCTTCGACCGTTCGATTCACGACAGTTCCACCTTGGAGGCACGTTTTCTTCAGGTTGTCGGAGATTGTTTTCACCGCATGGCGGTTTTGCTCAACGAAGGTGCATGAAGCCGCGCCACGGCTGAGGGCTTCGAGCCCAAGCGCACCAGACCCCGCAAAGAGATCCAGCACACGGGCATCGGGAAGCCGCTCTAAGAGCACCCCAAAGAGAGACTCGCGGACACGGTCAGTGCTCGGTCGGGAGACCTCTCGTGGGACTTTGAGCTGATGACCTTTGGCCTTTCCGGCGATGATTCTCATGGGATTTCAGGAACGATGGCGGGCTGGTAGCCACGTTGGATTTTGTCAAAAGCCTGACGAAAAGACACTGCTTTTCCGTCTTTCCCAATATCAAAAAGAAGGGCGCCATTGGAGAGGTCGAAGCGGAGGTCTCGATAAAGGCGATCCGGCGTCACGAGAGGCTGAAAGGCCAACGTCCAATCCCGCGAAACCGCGCGAATCCGTTTTTCATATTCGCGGGCGCGCTCAGGAGCAGCGACGATCCGCACAGTTGCAGAGCCTTCTCCTCCAGAAGAAAGGTAACCATTTGCGAGTACCGCTTCCTGATCTCCAATGAGATGAAAATCTCGAGAAAAGAGGCCACTTGAGTTGAGTGAAACCTCAGCACGGCCACGCTCAAATCGAAGGAGGCTTCCATCTTTAGGATCGATCAGTTCAGTGACTCCCACATCACTTTGGCTCACTCCGTAGAGAAGACTCGGGTGAAGTAAGTAACCTTGCAACGTATTCTGTGAGCGGAAGTCATGGATATCGAGCGGTGGAGCATTCTTTCTCATCGAGGTGAAATTAATCCGTTGCGAAGGGAAATTAAGACTGATCCCGTAAGGGAGTCCTTGGGTCAGACGCACTGAAACGGAGAGGGCCAAACGAACTCCAAGTAAGTGTATTTGTGACTCATCAATTTCCAAGAGTTGGTTTTTCCACTGAATCGGGAGTTCGAGTTTTTCGATGTTCCCATCATTACCAATCTGAATCTTTGAAAAAACAATCTCACCAGAGCGTGCCTTCCCCCAAAGCGGTATTTCAGCTTCTATATCGTTCAATTGAATGGCGAGTTCTGGGCGCGAAATCGAAGAAAGTTTAAAGTCGACATTCTTCAAGATAATCGTTCCCTCAAAGTGATCTTCCGGTCTTACCGCAAGAGCTGGCGCATCAACTTCAGTTGCTTCAGGATTTTTCTTTTGTATGATTTTAGGCTCCTTAGTTTCAGGATTTTCGCCTTCTTCTTTTTTCTCTTCTGGAATCGGTTTAGGCTGGTCAACCCGCGAAGGAGTCTGAGCTGGCCTGGCTTTACGCGCTGCTAGAATTTCACGGAATTCTTCAAGCGAGAGATCTAGAGTAAGGTCTTCGATGGTCAAAGAGTCGAAACGGTTCTTCCGCTGAAGCATCGATTTCCATGAGGGGTCTAAAGTCACTTTGCCCACCTCCGCAAAAGACTCGGATGATTCAGCAGATCGCAGCTTCAAGCCACGAAGAACTCCACCACCCCAAGGGGTCCAACTCAGCCGCGAAATTTCGCAATCTAAGCCGAGGCGTTTCTCGATTCGTTTCCGAACAAAATCAGTCCCCAAGGAAGTCGCTCCAATAAGATTTCCTAGAATCAGTATGACCAGCGGTGCGAAGAAAAGAAAAAGCACCCAGCGCCGCAAGCGGCGAGGACGAGACCGAGATTGAGCTTTGCTCACAAGGATAGAACCTACGGCTTATCGGACGTCCCCGGAAGAGCGAATCGAATCAGAACACTCTGATCATAAAGTGAACGACCATTCACTCCAATATCTTGGAGGCGATAAACGAGAAGTCCGTACTTTTTATCCTCAGTCTTCCCGACCGCGAAATTTTCCTTAGTCACCCCAAGGGTTCCTTTTTTCTCATATTTCCACTCTTTGCCGGTCCATCCACGGAGGATGCTTGCTGGATTCGCCTTAATATCGTCAATCCGCTCCATCGCCCCGTTAGGTGACTTGAAATTACCCGTGGCTGGATCAAAACGCAGAAGGCTAATCTTCGCGCCCACTCCGCTCACGCGGACCATCCACTGATCGCCTAATTTTTCAAGACGCACCGCTACTTCTTGAACTACTTTGAAATCTCGTTGCTCCCACAGTTCTAAATATTGGGCATACTCTTCTTTGGTAAGCCCCAAGTTCTCATGAAAAGGCAGAGGAATGCCTGGTGTCGCCTTCGCTGAATACTCAGCAAACCACTCTTTATTTTTCTCAGAAGCTTCTTTGACCTTATTGATATAGGTCTGAATTTCGTCTGGAGGAACGATTGCGACCACCGCTCCTTTTGCAATTTCATTTGGGATGAAGTATTCGGCTAGAATTTCGGGTGCCTTATCCTGAGCTGAAACGGAAGATAAAACCGCAAGCGAGAGGGCACCTGCAGCAATGTATTGAGATAAAGGAATTTTCATGGAGAGGGCGATTTTATATACAACTTCAGCAGTGAGCTATTTTCTTCCGTTTGATTCGAAGAAAATTCGATATTATGAGAGCTCATCAGATCGCTTGGGAGAAGGGAACAAGGACACTCGCAACGAATGCCTTTCCTCCTCCTTCTGCTCGGCCGAGTCTCATCAGCAAAGAATACTTGCTTCATTTTAAATATCAATCTTTCCTAGCTTGCTCAGGATTCGTCGAATAAGCCCAGCGATGTGAGATGATTTTCTCGATCTGTAGCGAGCGTAATCCTCGCCCTGCCGGAGGGTAAGAAACTCGTAATAAGAGAGGAATGAGACGATCGGGTTTATTAGGATCATACCCCGTCGCCTTATTCATTTCTTCTTCGAGCAAGCTACCACGCTTCACGTAACCAAAGAAATATTCACCTGAATTCCGAGCAGTGAGCTTATAGCAACGCCACTGAGAATCATCTTGAAACTCGTAGGCGTAAAAACGATCTGATTGAACGTAAAAGCGTAGATCAACGGATTCTTCAGGTCGGTCTATTCGGAATTTTTCCAGTGGAATTTCTTGATATGAAACCTCGGATTCCCAATCGATTTTAAATTCTCCATCTTCCTCCTCGATGAGAATCGCCATGCTCTCCCCATCTGCTAGCTCGGCACGAACCGCCACGAAAGGATGGTTATCAAGCGAAACAATATGATACTCAGAGCTTCGGCTGTATTTTTTGATTTGGATCTCTTCACGTGAATAATAATCACGCATCAACGGCTCTACTCGTTCGCGATGGCGAGCATACTTCAACTTCTCCTCTACGGAATCCGCGGCCAGGTAATCATTGATGGTTCGCTCCATCAAAAGGTATCGAGCTTCTGCCTGTTTTTTTTGCTCATCTTCACTGGCAATATTCATAAATTGTTCGGAGGTTCCGCTAACTGACTCCGAGCGCTCTCTTAACCCTAAGGTCTTCTCTTTAGGTTCTGTATCTGAAGTCCACATCTGCAAAGCGCCCCAAAAAAGCACTCCCCCAAAAATCAAAAATAACAGGATAAACCAGCCCATTGGGACTGCTCGGACATTTGACTTCGCATCCTCTCGCATCCACTGAGCATTCTGATCATAGAGATTATTAAAGTCGCTTGTGGCATCTGCCGTCATCGTATTCAGGAAGTCCCGGTCTTTTCGAGCGATCACTTTTTTGGAAGGGTCGACCTCGGGAGCTCCACCTTGTTCAAGGCGAGTCACCTCTGTCTCTTCAGAAATCTCTTCAACCTCCTTAAGGTCCGTCTCATCCTCAATCAGACGAAGCTCAATCTTTTTTTCCTCGTCTTGAAATTCGCGCACCAGATCTCCATTTGGCAATTCGAACAGTTCACCGCTCGGATCTTTTTTGGAATCGTCGTCTTTAGCCATTTTCGTTGATTAAGAAAAACCTGAACACAAATGAGAATCGACGCAATCACCGATCCTCTTTACATCTCTCTCAGTGCCTTTTCCTCGTATTCTCATCCTCACCGCTGGCTTTGGCGACGGCCACAACAGCGCCGCTCGGCATCTTGCTGAAGCCCTTGAGGATC
>JBDNAW010000124.1:0-57799 GCA_039768255.1 Akkermansiaceae bacterium
AATATCCGAGCCATGGGCCGAGCCATTTTTCGGCTTCGTCGGTGCTAATGTCTTTTCGCTGCGCGTAGTCTTCCACTTGATCTTTCTGGAGATCAGAGATCATGAAGTAGTGAGACTCAGGGTGTGAAAAGTAGAGGCCGCAGACGGCGGATCCGGGGTGCATTGCGCAGGATGCGGTGAGTTCGACTCCGATTTCTTCTTCAGCATTGAGGAGTTTGAAGAGAGTAGGCTTTTCGGTGTGGTCTGGTTGTGACGGGTAGCCGGGAGCGGGGCGGATTCCTTGGTATTTTTCGTGAATGAGTTCCGAGTTGTTGAATTGGCCTGGGCGTTCGATTCCCCAAGAGATTCGAGCACGATGGTGAAGGAGTTCGGCAAATGCTTCAGCAAGGCGGTCGCCGATGGCTTGCACCATGATCGCTTCATCGACATTGAGTTTCTCGCGAAGTTCCGCGGCCCATTCGTCGGCCCCGTGAATGCCAACAACGAATCCACCAAGGTAGTCCTTGCTTTCGCTAAGGTAGTCGGCGAGGGCAAAGTTGGGCTTTTCTTTTTTCTTCAGCTGCTGGCGTAGGGTGTGGAAGGTTACGTTTTGTTCGGGAAGGTGGATGTCATCTCCTTGACGCTGAGCAGGGAAGAATCCGTAGATGCCGGTGGCTTTGAACTTTTTCTCAGAAATGATGCGCTCGAGGAGCTCTTGAGCATCGCGGTAGAGCTGTGCCGCGACTTTAGCTCCTTCTTCGTTTTTTGTTTTGAGCGTTTCTGTTTCTGGGTCCCAGACACCTCGTAGTTCCCAAGTGTGGAAGAAGGGAGTCCAATCAATGTAGTTCGCTAGCTCGCGGAGAGACTGATCTTTAATGATCCGAGTGCCGGTGAATTCGGGGACGGGAGGGCTGTAGTTTTCCCAGTCAAACTGGGGGGCGTTCGCTTGAGCGGCTTTCAGAGTGATCGTTTCTTTCTTCGGGCCGTCGGCGAATTTCTGACGCTGCTTGGCGTGTCTTTCTTCGTTTTTGGTGATGAAGGTATCGCGTTGATCTTCAGAAAGGAGAGCGGTGGTCACGGGGACGGAGCGCGATGCGTCGAGGACGTGAACGAGTGGGCCAGAGTAATGCTCCGCGATTTTGATGGCGGTGTGGGCAGCGCTGGTGGTGGCTCCACCAATGAGAATGGGGATGCTGCGTTTTCCGAAGCCACGTTTCTCGGCTTCTTTAGCAACGGAGATCATCTCATCGAGAGATGGTGTGATGAGGCCAGAGAGACCGATGACGTCGGCATTGTGCTCATCAACGGCATCGAGAATTTTATCACAGGCAACCATGACGCCCATGTCGACGACATCAAAGCCGTTGCAAGTGAGGACGACGCCGACGATATTTTTGCCAATATCATGAACATCTCCTTTGACGGTTGCCATGATGATCTTCCCATTTGAGAAGGATTTAGCGGCTTGCTTTCGAGCGTCTTCTTCGTTGAGAGCAGAATCTTCCGAGCGGAGTTGAGCGGCTAAGGTGACAATCTTGGCTCCTTTCTCTTTTTCCATGTAGGGCTCTAGGTAGGCCACGGATTTTTTCATGACACGGGCGGACTTCACGACTTGTGGAAGGAACATTTTTCCCGCGCCGAAGAGGTCGCCGACAATTCCCATGCCATCCATGAGTGGGCCTTCGATGACGCTGAGTGGTTTCTCGTATTTTTCGAGTGCTTCAGCGGTATCTTCAATCACGAATTTATCGATCCCTTTGAGGAGGGCGTGCTCAAGTCGTTTTTCGACTGAAGCTTCGCGCCAGGTGAGATCTTCGGCGAGTTTCTTAGCGCCTTGGCCTTTGAATTCTTCGGCGAGATCTAGGAGTCGCTCGGTGGCTCCATCGTCTTTGTTGAGCAAGACGTCTTCGACAGCTTTGAGGAGGTGAGGGGGGATTTCGTCGTAAACTTCGAGCATTCCCGCGTTGACGATTCCCATATCCATTCCGGCTTTTCCAGCGTGATAAAGGAAAGCGGAGTGCATTGCTTCGCGGACCGTATTATTACCACGGAAACTGAAGGAGATGTTTGAGACGCCGCCTGAAACTTTGGCATGCGGAAGGTTTTCTTTGATCCAACGGGTCGCGTTGATGAAATCGAGTGCGTAGTTGTTATGCTCTTCGATGCCGGTAGCGACGGTGAGGATGTTGGGATCGAAAATAATATCCTGCGGTGGGAAGCCGACTTCGTCGACGAGGATGTCGTAAGCACGCTTACAGATCCGGCACTTGTCATCGTAAGTGGCAGCTTGGCCTTGTTCATCGAATGCCATGACGACGACTGCCGCTCCGTAATTGAGAATGTGTCGTGCGTGTTTTCTGAAGGTGTCTTCGCCTTCCTTGAGTGAGATTGAGTTCACGATCCCTTTGCCCTGAAGGTGCTTGAGGCCTTCCTCGATGATTTCCCATTTTGAGGAATCGACCATGATGGGGACGGATTGAATATCGGGCTCGGCTTGGATAAGGTCGAGGAAGCGAGCCATCATGACTTTTCCATCAATGAGGCCGTCATCGAAGCAGATATCGATGACGTTGGCGCCGTTTTCTACTTGCTGGCGGGCGACATCGAGAGCGTCTTCGAGCTTGCCTTCTTTGATGAGCTTTCGGAAACGCGGGGAGCCGGCCACGTTCGTTCGTTCGCCAATCATGAGAAAGTTTTTTTCCTCAGAGTGAACGTAGGGCTCAGTGCCAGAGAGAGTGAGGTAGCGAGGGATGGTGGGCATGGAGAATGGAGGTGGAAAACCGCAAAGACGCGAAGTTAGGGCGCGAAGTTTTTAAGAACTTGAATTTGGGTGGTTGAGGACAACTCGGCGAAGTCCGTCATTGAAGTGGGGAACATTAAAATTGATGAGTGAGTCTAATGTGAACTTGCTCAACTTTTGGGAGGTGAGAAGTTGGGTGTGCTCAATCCTGCAACAAAGGAAGCAAGCGGGGGTTTTTACCGGCGACGGCTTGGGCGATGGCTTTGATGTGGTCGGGCGTGTTTCCACAACAGCCACCCGCGAGGTTGAGAAGGCCGGATTCAGCGAAGTCGGACATGTATTCGTTCATATGCTGAGGTTCGAGATCGAATCCAGTTGGCGCGAGGGGGTTGGGGAGGCCCGCATTGGGGTAGCAGCTGACATTCGTGGTCGCGACTTTTCCAAGGTCCTCAAGGAAGGGCTTCATCAGGTCGGGCCCAAGGGAGCAATTTAAGCCGATGGCTAGGGGGTTGACGTGACTGACGGCATGCCAGAGGGCTTGCACTTTTTGAGCGGAGATCATCGTTTCTCCTCCACGGCCAACGGCGGCGGAGATGATGATCGGGGCTTTGGTCTCGCTTTCTGAAATGGCCACAAGGGCGGCTTTGGCGTTGAGCGAGTCGAAGATGGTTTCGACCATCAGGATGTCACAATCGGCACTCAAGAGAGCGTCGATTTGGTGGCGGTAGGCGTTCTTTACTTGGTCGAAAGTGATGGGGCGGAAGGCGGTGTCGTCTGGGTCGACAACGTTCGTGAGCGAAACGGTCATCGGCCCGATTGCGCCCGCGACGTAGCGTTTGCGTCCATCGTTTTGGGCGACTTTGTCAGCTTCTTGCTTGGCGAGTTTGACGGATTCGACATTGAGCTCCCAAACGAGGTCGTTGAGGAACTCATTTTCAATGACATCCTTTTGAAAAAATTCGGGTGATTTGATGCCGCCAGATTTACGGGGGTCTTCGACGAAAAATTCCGATTGAGCGAGGACAGTGCCGGAAAAAGTGTTCGTTTCGCAGATATCAGAACCAGCTTCGTAGAAACGTTTATGGATATCGGCGATGACATCGGGGCGGGTGAGTGAGAGGATATCGCCGTTGTTGAGGAGGTCTTCAGGATTGTTTTTGAACCGATCGCCACGGGCATCTGATTCTGTTAACTCATAGCCGCGAATGGTAGTGCCCATGGCTCCGTCGAGGACCATGATCCGCTCGGCGAGAGTGTCGCGTAGTTCTTGCTCGATCACGTTGAAAATGTGGAGCTGCTTATTCGGTTAAACAAGAACAAATCTACAAATCATGATTTGTTGATGCGTTTTGATCTGTGATCGGAAGGATGTTGCTTTTGGGAATGATTCAGCGCTGGATGGTGATGAAAAACATGGCACGTAAAGGGGATGGTAGTCGCTGGAAAAGCTCATTGATTGATCATCCCAAGAGACTTGGCAGAAGTGGGTGCTCTCACGAAATCAGATCACTCTCATCGGAGGAGTCGCTGGTGGAAAAAACCTTTTCGGGGAAGCGTCATGCCACATTCCAGAAGTGATTCTCGGCGCCAGGAAAAAAGACGAGCCCTTTGACACTGAGGTTTATCGTGAAATCCTGAAAGTCCTTCGAGAAACAGAAGAAACGTCCGAAGCGTAGAATACCAAAAAAATGGTAGGGCCGGTGGGATTCGAACCCACGACCAAAGGATTATGAGTCCTCTGCTCTAACCGCTGAGCTACAGCCCCCGCTTGGTGGGAGGAATCTCCCACGTTCGCCCTGCGGTGGCAAGTCACGTCTTGCTCCGATCGCTTAAAAAGGAATGATGGAGCGGTGAGCTTTGAGATTATTATGAAGGCGGTGCTGCCGGTCTATCTCCTGACTGGGATTGGATTCATCCTTCATCGGCTAAAAGTGATACAGCCCGAGATGGAAAAAGGCTTATTAAAGCTCGTCATTCATTGCCTTTATCCTTGTTTGATTCTCGATAAAACGCTGGGGAATTCATTGGTGCGTCAGCCTGAGGTTGTGGGTTGGGGGATCGGGCTTGGCCTCGGTTTAGTCTGCTGTGGGATGTTGGTGGCAACGATGATGGGTGCCTTTTTAGGGCTGAAGCCAGGTCAGGGAAAGAGAACATTTAGCTTGGCTGCTGGGGTGCAGAATTATGGCTACATGGCGATTCCAATTTTGGCGGCTCTTTTTGTGGTGGGGGATCATGATGAGGTTTTTGGTGTGCTTTTTGTTCATAGCCTCGGGGTTGAGATCGGGATTTGGTGCATCGGGCTTATGGTGATGACGGGGAGTTTTCTCAAGAGCCCTAAACAACTCATTAACGGTCCAATCGTGGCGGTCGTGTTGGGGATTGCGCTTTCATGGACGGATGCTTGGCAGTTTTTTGATCTAAAAAGTGGCCCCATGGTTGGCTCGATCATTCGTCAGGCGATGAGTTGGCTTGGGGTTTGTGCCTTTCCGCTCGGGATTCTTTTAATCGGATCGACGATGGCGGATTTAGTCGGAAAGAAGAAAATGAGTCTCCGTATTGGAGTGGCAGGGATTTTGGTGCGTGTTGTCATTATGCCCTGTGTGATTCTGGCGGCGGCTTACTACTTGCCGATTGTGACAAGTCTTAAGCAGGTGTTAGTGGTGCAGGCGAGTATGCCTGCAGCGGTGACCCCAATCATTGTGGCGCGGCACTATGGGGGGAGCTCC
The DNA here is from genome assembly GCA_039768255.1 of Akkermansiaceae bacterium. Classification (GTDB taxonomy): domain Bacteria; phylum Verrucomicrobiota; class Verrucomicrobiia; order Verrucomicrobiales; family Akkermansiaceae; genus SW10. The sequence continues at coordinate 5,446 of JBDNAW010000124.1, forward strand.
GGAACTGCGGTGCAGGTTGTCGTCGCGACATCGGTGGTAGCGCTTCTGACAATGCCGCTCTGGATTTCTTGGGGAGTGGGGTTCTTATTCTAGAAGATGAAGTGAATAGTCCTCATGGTGCTCAACTTGTTTCCGTTTGCGCAGGAAGAGAAAGGTCAGAACAAGACGCCCATCTCCGGGAGAAAGAAACGATCAAAAAAGTTCTGCAGAGGATGAATAAAGTATTAGAATGAGCACGTGAAAATGCTGTTCTCTTTCTTTCTTTTAGCGCCGCTTTCAGCAAATCCTCAGGCTGAAGTAACTCAGAGCGAGACTGAGGTTGAGCCGAAGGTGATTCGAGGGCACGTTTTCGCGTGGCCATTTGAAGAGGTTGAAAAAATGCAGCCTAGAGGTGGGATGACACGTGGGTCAGAAGTCACGCTTGATCCGAAGCCTGTTTCACAATGGACGACTTTACAAAAGCAAGGTCTGACAAAGAGGGAGCGTGACCGGCAGGCCATCCTTGCTTTGGCTGGAGATTTTCGAGTGAGTTTTGATTTCATCGAAATTATGGGGCTGGCTGAAGATTATACTCCTCCACGTCCTTATTTTAGTTGGGGGACTGAGCATGTGCAGGTGATCGAGGATCGTGCCGATTTCGTCTCACTTCAGCATACCTTGGTGATGTATTTTGAAGATCCTGAAACCAAGAAGACAGAAACAATGACGATGAAGCATTGGCGTCAGGATTGGACTTTTGAGGATCGGAGTATGCACGTTTATCGGGGGGGAAACACCTGGGAGCAAAGAGAGGTGAGGCTCTACAAGGGGCGGTGGTCACAGGCGGTTTATCAGGTCGATGATTCCCCACGTTATGAAGTAATGGGAAAGTGGGTGCATGCCGCTGGTCTCCACACTTGGAAGAGCGATCCATCTATCCGGCCTTTACCGAGGCGTGAATTTTCTAAGCGGAGTGACTATAATATTTTGAATGGGGTCCACGAAATTTCGATTACCCCTAATGGCTGGATTCATACGCAACAAAACCGGAAGGTGAATCTGCCGGCGATTGGTAAACGTCAGATCGTGGGGCAAGAGTATGGCATTAATCGGTATGAGCGCATTACCGCCCCTAGTTTGGCTCCTGCTTCTGAGGAGTGGAAAAAAGTGGGCCCATATTGGGCTGAGGTGCGCCAAAAGTGGGATGAAGTTTATCGTGGTTATAAGAGGTTCACGCTCTTGAATAAAGTCGATGATAAGAAGCTTTGGCAGCATCATTTTGATTACGCAGCACAAATCCTTGCTCAGGATTATGATGCGACGGAGGGGCGGAAGCATGCTCGTGCCACCATTGAAAAATTTCTCGCTGAATCGGATAAAATGAAAGCGGAGAGTGAGAAATACTAATGACCAATCATCGTCTTACGCTGATTACGGGGCCGGCAGGCGTTGGGAAAAGCACCTACGGGCAGATTCTGGCGGAGCAAACCTCATCCTGCTTGCTGGATAGTGATACGGTTACGGAACAGCTGGTGAAGGCGGGAATGGGCGCTGCGGGGCTTGATCCAGATGATCGTGATTCACCGGAATATCGTAGGTATTTCCGAGATCCAGTTTATGAGGTGCTTTTTCAAACAGCCGCAGAAAACCTCGTTCATCTCGATGTTATTATTGTGGGGCCTTTTACGAGGGAGATTCAGAATTCCGAGTGGCCCGCTGAGTTGAGCAAGCGGTTCGGGTGTGAGGTTGAAATCGTTTTCGTCACTTGTGATGAGACCACTCGCCATCAAAGGGTGATTAATCGCGCGAATCCACGCGATCAGTGGAAGCTTACGAATTGGAATGAGTATCTCGCGAAGTCTTCGGTGAAGCTTCCTGCTTGTGCGCACCGTGTGGTGGAAACCTAGCTTGGTTCGGGGCGGAAATCACGTGTCTCGAATCTCATCAATGGTGGAATGAAGGTGAGCGCAATGTTTCCAGTAGCGCCGTTTCGGTTCTTTGCGAGAACGAGTTCGGATTCGCCATCATCTTCTTCTTTTTCTTCGGCGTTTTCGAGGTAGTAGGCCTTTCGGTAGAGCAGTCCGACCATATCGGCATCTTGCTCGATCGATCCTGATTCGCGAAGGTCAGACATCCGTGGGACTCCAAGCGAGGAACCAGTCCGTCCTTCTGGGCCACGGTTGAGCTGAGCAAGGACAATAACCGGAATATTGAGTTCTTTAGCAATTGCTTTCAGACCAGCTGAAATCTCAGCGATTTCACGCTCACGCGAGTTGCTCGCTTGGCGAGATGTTGAGCGCATGAGTTGGAGGTAATCGATCGCAATGAGGCCGATGCCTTCATCGCGGTGCTTGCGTCGAGCTTTAGCGCGAAGGTCATTGATGGAAATTGATGCGGTGTCATCGATGAAGAGCTTGCAGTTTGAAATTTCAAGAGATGCGCGTTTAATTCGCTCGAGATCTGCCTTGCTCGGTTGATAGCCACTTTGAAGTTTTGCGTAGGGGAATTTCGCGCGTGAGAAGACGAGACGTTGCACAATTTGTTCTGTTCCCATTTCACATGAAAAAACCATCGAGGGTATGTTTTGATCGACGACGATGTGTTCAACGAGGTTCATCATAAATGAGGTCTTACCCATTGATGGGCGAGCTGCGATGACGAACATTTCAGTCGGCTTGAGCCCGTTACTCATGCGGTCGAGTTCTGCGTAGCCTGTTTTTAAACCAGTGGTGCCACGATCGCCGGCAAGGAATTCCTCGAAGCTCTTCATGACCGCTTTTACGGTGTCGGTAATGTTTTCTTCGGTTCCGGATTCAGCGCCTTCTCGGATTTCGAGAACTTGTTGCTCGACCTGATCGAGGAAAATCTGCACGTCCTCAGGGTCATCGTAAGCAGTGGTGATGGCCTCGGTGCATGATTCGATTACTGAGCGAAGGACCTTTTTTTGCTTTACGATTTCAAGGTGAGAATCGAAGTGCGCTGAAGTAGGGGCATAGGTGTAAATTTCCGTGATTGCTGCGGGCCCACCCATGCCTTCAAGAAGGTCGCGGTCCATGAGATGCTGATTAAGCGAGATGAGCTCAACCGCTTTATTTTCTTCGAAGTGCGAAGTGAGAACTTCGAAGAGTTTGCCATGGGATGGAAGGTAGAAATGTGATGGGGTGAGGTGCTGTTCCATCGAGCGCCCGATGTATTCCTCAGGGTCTTGAAGCATTGAGCTGAGAAGGCTTTTTTCAGGGCCGATTGCGTGAGGAGGAGGCGCAAGATTGGGATCTTTTTTTTCTGGTTTCCCATCTTGGAGTTTGGGTCCGTTCTTTGTGAAAAGTTCCTGTGGGTCAGCCATGCCGATAGGATGTCAGGAGAGTGGGCGGGAATCAATTCATGAGGTGAATGAAATTACTCAAAAATGAATAAGATGGGGATAAGGCCGGAAGTCTAAAGTCTTCCCATCTGAATCTGCCCTTGATGCTTGGCGCCTTCTGAAATGGTGAGACGCCCAACCTTGATATTTCCGGTGAGGATGGCCTTTTTCTCAAGGGCGAGTCGGCCGGAGCAAATGATGTTTCCGGTGACGAGGCCGTCGATCTTGCACTCGCTCGTTTCAACGGTATTGAGGAATTCAACCTTTGCGCGTTTCTCAATGATGAGACGGCGGCAGATGACCTTGCCGATGATTTTACCATTTCGCCGGATGATAAGATCGCCAGAGCATTCAGCGCCGCCCGTGAAGTCTCCTTCGACGGTGAGGTTATGGCATTGGATGGTAGTGCCAGCGACGGTTCCTTTTTTGTGGATGAAAACATCACCCTGCGTTTGGATTCTTCGACTCCATCTTTCACGGATGTCGAAATTTTTCAGGCTAATATATGAGCTGCATTTAGCACAGAGTGTGGAAGTCGAGCTTGGTGAGATTTTGAGCGAGGCTTTACAGTTGAAACAAAAGATTTCACGAAGCTCGGTTTTATTTTTTTGGAAGAGCGAATTCTTCTTTGGTTTGAGGGCTGGAGCCTGTTTGGGGGAAGTGGTGGTTTTTGGCCCATTCGGGTCCGCATCGCCTTGGGGTGGCTTGATCCGATCGGAAGCTGAGGTGTTGAGGGCAGATTTACTCCGATCTTTATTTTTGTATGGATCAGGCTGAGCAACAGCTTTTCCGTTTTCGATCTTAAAGTGCGTGTTGCATTTTCGACAAAACGTCGAAACCGCCAAGGGAGGCTCCGCTTGACGGTGATGGCACTTCGGACAGATGACCTCAGTTGGGCCATGCTGTTTTCCTCTGAAAAATTTGAATGCCAGGATCGAGTTTTAGGTCAGAGGTTTAAGTAACGCTGGTCTGTGGCTGTGGCTTTTTTGAGTTGCCATTGCCTTGAGGCGCGGGTGATGGATTGCCTTTCGGCTGAACAGAAGGCGTTCCAACCTCAGATTTACCGATGAAGATGGCACCTGACTCGATCGAGAGAGTGGCTGCTTTGACATCACCAACCATTTCGGCACCGTTTTTAATCTCGATACGATCAGAGGCGATGATGTTTCCGTGGACTTTACCGTAAACTACGACGGATTTGGTTTTAATCTCAGCTTTGATGACCGCGTTTTCAGCGACGGTAAGAGCACCTTCGGAAGAGATTTCGCCGTCAATCTTGCCGTCAACAAGGAGATCGTTGGCGAAACGAACGGAACCAGTGATGGAAACGTCGTTGCTGAGAATGTTACGCTGACCTCCGGGAGCTTTAGATGAAGTTGGAGATGCTGCAGGCTTGCTTGATGGTTGAGCGGCAGGCTTAGAAGAGGGCGCTGGGGTAGAAGGAGCGCTAGGCTCTTCAGAATTTTTACTGATGATTTTTTCGAACACGGTATTAGGAAAAGGTAAGTTTTTGATAAATTGGCCTAAGAATAGACTCTGTGGAAGGTGAAATTGTAAAAATTATTCCGAAGGGAGAACTGGTTGAGGCGTTTTGGGGAGATCGGGGAGGTCAGGAAGTTCCGGTAAGTCAGGGAGCGTAGCAGGTGCAGAAGCGGTTTCTTTGGGCTTTTCTTCTGCTGGTGCCACTTCTGTTGCGGGGGTCACCCCAATGAGTTTTTGGAGTTCTTGGGTGATTGGCTTAAAATTGAGGTGGCGTTTACCGTAGTCATTGATGATTTGATTAAGGTAGGCGGCTGCAGCTTCGTTGTCTCCATTTTCAGTCGCGATGGCAGCGAGTTGTTGGAGTGCGTATGAAGAGACCGCACTGTCTGATTCTACAGCGGCCTCAAATTGAGCTTTTGCTTCATCTTTTTCACCGAGTGCACGGTGGTAGTTGGCAAGGCGAGCGCGGATGCTTCCGATGTTAGGATGATCGGGGTATTGAGAGGCTGCGTCTTTAAGGGTGCTGATTGCTTTCTGTTGCTCCTGATCTGCCCAATATTCATCGGCGATTTTCACCAGAGCAGTCGCTCCAGCTGGGGTGTCGCTGAATTTTTCATAGACCGCGCGAAGTTCGGTGATGTCAGAGGCTGCACTGACTTCAGCGGCAGCAGCTTCGATCTCTTTCCGCTTTAAACCCGTTCCGATTACGTAGGCGATGGCAGCGACAATCAGGATGCCTCCAACGATGATGAGTTTCTTTTGGTGGGCATCAAGAAACGCCTCGAAGCCGCTCGGTCCATGTTCGATCTCGCCGATTGGACTGGGGGTTTGACTGTCGTTCTCGTTTTCGGGGGATTGATCCTTCTTTGACATCTCAGTAATTTGCTAGGGCAGGGAATATCTCGATGTGCAGGGGGAAGCAAGCACGAGTGACGATGAATTCGTCCTTTACGGAGTGATTTCAGTTCCGCTTCCAGCCTCGGGTGGATAGGATGTCGTTGCGCATGAGTCAGTCTGTTTATTTGGTGGCCGGAGAAATTAGTGGAGATACCCACGGGGCGGAACTCATGGTTGGTCTGCGAAAGGAGCTGGGAGAGGTCGTATTTCATGGCCTCGGAGGGCCAAAAATGGTGGCTGAAGGTGGTTCGGATGTCGAAGATTGGGTTGACGATGCGGCGGTGATGGGGATTGTGGAGGTTATTAAGAGATACTCTTGGTTTAAGAAACGTCTCGATGATGCCGTCTCCTCGGTTAAGGAATTGAAGCCCGATGTCCTTTTGTTGATTGATTATCAGGAGTTTAATCGTCGTTTGGCTCAGGTGATTAAGGCAGAGCTGCCGGAGACGAAAATCGTGCAGTATGTGGCTCCGCAGGTTTGGGCGTGGAATCAACGCAGAATCCCAAAGGTGGCTGCTTCGCTCGACCTGATGATCTGTCTTTTTCCCTTTGAGGTGAAGTTTTTTACCGATGTGGGCTTAAAAGCGGTCGCGGTGGGGCATCCTTTAGTGGATGAACTTGAGCGAGATCGGGTTGAGACTGAGCGCGATCATTGGCATGTGGGGCTTTTCCCGGGGAGCCGGGAGCGGGAAGTGGCAAAGCTGTTTCCCCTGATGATTGAAGTGGCGAAGGAATTGCGCGAGCGTTTTCCGAGGGTGAGGTTCTCGACGGCTGCGGCGAGCGAGAAGGTGGGAAATTTAATTCATGAGCTCATCGAGACCCATGGAGTGGAGGAGGGACTTATTACGGTGCAAGCTGGAGAAAGTCAGAAGTTGATGCAGCAAGTTGGAAGTGGCGTGATTGCGAGTGGTACCGCGACTCTTGAAGCAGCTTATTTTGGGATGCCGTTTTGTCTCGTCTATGAAGTTGCTTGGGGGACTTACGTGGTGGCGAAGCATCTTTTGAAATCGAAGTTTATCGGGCTGGTGAATATTTTAAGTGGCGAAGAATTGGCTCCGGAGTTTATTCAAGACGATGCGAATGTTTACGAAATCGGCTACTGGCTGGGGACGATGCTCTCTGATGAGGAGGCAAGAATTGAACAGGGGAATATCATGCGTCGAGCTGCTTCGCAACTCGGCGAGATTGGAATGCACGAACGAGCAGCGGCTGAAATTGGAAAACTTTTAAAAGACAATGAATGATCAGAAACCTCACTTTGGACTCTATTTATTTGCGATTTTTGGGCTCCTGATTTTTTCGGTGATTATTGCTCTTTATTTGGGCGCTACTGAAGAGGTTCAGGAGTCAGCCCCGATTGAAGGTCAAGTCACAGTTGAGGAAATGCAGGATTATCTTGCGAAGATGAACCGCGTTATCGGTGTGCGTGATTTGACGACTAAATCTGGGCGGCTGGCGTTGAAACAGACGGCATCGATGATCGATGGAACGCTTGGTTCAATGAATTTAGGCTACGAGGTTTCTCGAAGTGCAAACCAACGGGCAGAGGGTCTGCTATGGAAGACCTTGTGGATTGATGCGGGGAACTCCATGAGTAACGAGGTTGTTTTACTGGTCATTCCATATGGCGAGAGTGGGACATCTTTGGCCTTTGCGCTTGGTTTCGCAGAATATCTTGTCGGGATGTCATTTGATAAAAAAGTGCGACTCGCCTTCACGCCACCTGTTAGAGAAATTCCTCTTGAAGAAAGAGTAATGGGAGAGGGGGAAACGCTTCTTCGTAAGATCAACCTTCGCGGAGAAGGGGGGTCACCGTTTTGGGCTGAGATATCGCAAGGTGAACTTGCAGATCAGCTCTTAAGAGATCCTTGGAAAGAGCGGTTTAAGGTGAATCAGGAAGACGAGATGACAATTCGTCTTGGTGAACGCCACCTGCTGAGTTCGCGTGGGCATGCCGCACAACTTTTGAAAATGTTCCCGGTTGTTGTGTCGGCCTTAAGAGACTGAGGTTTTTCAGTGCTCGGAGGAGGGGAGATCGCGGACAAAGGCGAGAACATCTTTGAGGAGGTATTCATCAGGGCCGCATTGCAGTGCCATTCCATCAAGATACATCAGGGATTTGATGACAGGGAAGGCTCCTTGCGGGAAGTCCAGCCCGGTGTGCACCGCGAGTTTTACGGTATTCATCATCTGAGTGGTGAGGGAAGCTTCACTGACTGTTTTACCCAGAAAACCATGATACAGCTCATGGAATTTCACCTTGAATAACTCGGGGTTAGGATGAGGTGACTCTGCTAGGTCGAGCATTGCTCGCGCAGCGTCATCAAGATTTTCTTCTCCCAGAGCGGTTAGGAACCTGAGGAGGCCACGAGTGAATTTGACAGGTGCCTCTTCGATGTTGGCATTATCAATAAACCAAAATTTTCCATCCTGATAGTGGATGTTTCCGGGGTGGAGATCACCGTGGAATTTCCCGTGGAGGAAGAGGAAATATCCGTGAATACGGAAGAGCTCGAGCAACGCAGGGTAGGGAAAGGTTCCGTTTTTAAGTTGAGTTCGAACGGAAGGTGCTTCTAAGAAATCGACGACGAGAACATCATTATTTGAAAGATTTTCATGAATCTTAGCAAAGGAGAGGTTCTTGAGATGGGGGTGGGTTGACTGGCCTTGGTCGCGCAGCTCGGTCAACTTTTTGGTTCCGGAAATTTCATGCAGAAGTTCGATCTCATGAGTGGTTGTGCGGCGGATTGTCTCAAGTGTGCCGATGGGGTCAGCGAGGCGTTTGAGCTTTGGGTAAAAAAAGACAGATGGTTTCAGGAGAGTGGATAGGGCGGCGACGTCTTTTTCAAAATTTTGGGTCTGAGTCGGGCGGACGATTTTAATGATCACCTTTTCTCCAGAGTGGAGTTGGGCGAGATGAACTTGCCCGAGAGAAGCTGTGGCCAGTGGGTTTTCATCTAGTTCAGCGAATGACTTGAGAGTTTGTGGTGGGATCAGGTTTTTGAGTTCGGAAAAGGGAAGTGGGGTCGCATTTTCGTAGAGGTTTGCAAGTTTCTGGCAGGTCTTGGCCTCTAAAATATCGGGGCGAGCGGCATACATTTGTGCGATTTTTATCGCGAGTAATCCGAGTGATTCGATCTCACGTGTGTTAACCGCTTCTGCGGGCCCGAAGAGCATTCGGAAGAGTTTAATAAAACGAAGCGGTCGAAAGATCACATACATAGCATTCACAGCTAGCGAATCTTGCAATCGCTTTCATGGAGAACGAATACGGAGCACATGGAGATACGAGCTGAGTTGCCGATGACGGTCACGAGCGATGTTAGCCCTTAGAGGAATAAAATGGGGGCATGCCGATTTTAAAACAGGGAAGCTGATACGGATCCTGAAAAAACTGAGGTGTTTTGTTGATGAGACTTCGATTTGAAAATGCTGGTCTTTTTCAACGGTTTAAGTCACCAGCACCTTCATGAGTGATCCACTTGAAACTCCTGTTGACGTCTCCGCTGCTCCTGTTGATGCGGAAAAGACCGCTTCTGGCCTCGCATCCAAAGTTCTCATTGAAGGCAGCGGGAGTGATTATCCTGGTGAGCGTGATACGGTGAAAGTTCATTACACGGGTTGGCAGGTTTCTGATGGGAAAATGTTCGATAGCTCGGTCAAGCGAGGTGAGCAAATTTCGTTTCCGCTGAATCAAGTGATCCGAGGTTGGACCGAGGGTGTTCAGCTCATGGTCGTTGGTGAGAAACGTCGATTCTGGATTCCTGCGGAGCTTGCTTACGGTGCGACGCCATCTCGCCCCGGCGCTCCGGCGGGAGATCTTGTTTTTGATGTGGAGCTCTTTGAAATTGAAAAAGCTCCAGCACTTCCTGAAGCCCCAGCTGATCTTACGGCGCCGAATGATGCTGAGAAGAGCGAGAGTGGACTTGCGAGTCAGCTTTTGGAAGCCGGTGATCACGGCGAAAAGCCAGGGCCAGAAGATATTGTTGCGGCCCATTTTACGGGCTGGACTTCAAAAGGGGAGTTTCTAGAAAGCACCGTGCTTCACGGGAAGCCTGCACAATTTAAGCTCGATCAAGTGAGCATCAAAGGCTGGCAGGAAGGGCTCCAGCAAATGACGACAGGGGAAAAACGCCGCTTTTGGATTCCGGAAGAGCTAGGCTTTGGGAACGATGCCCCTCCGGGAGCTCCTCAAGGTGATCTGATTTTCGATTTCGAACTTCTGAATTTTCAAGCTGCGCCTCAACAACCTGAGCCGATTCCTGCCCCAAATGATGTCGCTGCTGCTCCAGATGACGCTGAAACCACATCTTCAGGTCTTGCTTCGAAGGTTCTTTCTGCCGGGTCCGGATCGGTAGCTCCAAGGGCTACAGACGAAGTCCTCGTTCATTATACAGGCTGGACGACGAATGGTGAAATGTTTGACAGCTCCGTTGCACGGGGTGAGCCGATTTCCTTCCCACTCAATGGTGTCATTCCTGGTTGGACCGAAGGCGTTCAACTCATGGTCGAGGGAGAGAAGCGGCGCTTCTGGATTCCTGGAAAACTCGCCTATGGTGACACTCCGGCTCAGCCTGGTGCTCCTGCTGGGATGCTCGTCTTTGATGTCGAGCTCATTAAGATCGGCAAATAGCGCCGATTGCATTTTTACGATTTAAGGCCATTCTGCCTCCAGTGCTCGATATAGGTTACATCGTTCTTGGACTGATCATGCTCTACTATGGGGCGGAATGGTTCGTGGCGGCGGCTTCCGAATTTGCTGTCCGGATTGGAATCACTCCTTTGGTTGTTGGTCTTACCGTAGTGGCTTTTGGGACGAGCGCCCCTGAGCTCGCGGTGAGTATTGACTCAAATTTGAAAGGCTCTGGTGGCATGGCGATTGGAAACGTCATCGGGTCGAACATCTGTAATATTTGCTTAGTTCTGGGGCTTTCAGCTGTCGTCTTTCCTTTGGCGATTCAGCGACAGGTGATTCGCCGGGAAATGCCGATTCTCTTGGTAGCCACGATTGCCTTTGTCTCCTTCCTCAGTGACGGAGTGGTGAATCGGATGGAAGCCGCCCTGCTCGCCCTTGGGATTTTAATTTACGTCGTCACCAGTCTTCGTGCTGCTCGAAACGAGTCAAATGCCGAAAGTTCCGAGGATGTGCCTGAAGAATTGATTGAAGCAGCCGGCAAAGGAGGAATCGCTCGTGCTGCGTGGAATATCTTCGTGATGATCATAGGGATGATCATTCTCGTGATCGGAGCTAAGGCGATGGTCCATGGGGGGGCTAATATTGCTTCGAGCTTTGGTGTCAGTGAGGCGCTTATTGGGCTCACCTTATTTGCCTTTGGGACCTCTTTGCCAGAATTGGCCACATCAATTGTCGCAGCAATGAAGAGGCAAGGCGATATCATCGTTGGAAATGTGGTAGGCTCTTGTATTTTTAATCTTCTCGCGGTGGTTGGCTTCACTGGGTGCATTGCTCCGCTTAAGGCGAACGCAATCACAAATATTGACCTCATCCTACTCATGGTTACCAGTTTCATTGTTTTACCCATGATGTGGCATCGATTTACGCTTAACCGCTGGGAGGGCATTCTTCTTCTGATGACTTATCTGGGCTACGTGGGGTGGCTGGCGACTCAGCAGCTGAGCGGATAAGGAAAAGCTTTCCATTCTCGCGCTTGCCGATCACTGGTAGAATGGTCCACCTTCTGGTGTGGACATCATCTTCGCCAACTACATTCACGATCTCTCTCCGGTCATTATCGAGTTTAGCGAGAAGGTGAAGCTGCGCTGGTACGGGCTTGCTTATGTTGCTGGCTTCTTGGTCGCTTATGGGATTTTACTCCATCTTTCGAAAAAGAAGCTCTTTGTGGTCAAGCCGGAAAAAGTATCTGACTTGGTGACTTTTTGCGCGTTTTTAGGTGTCTTTCTGGGTGGCCGGATTGGCTACGTCTTTTTGTATATGGTTCCTGAAAAGGGTTGGGGTTATCTTGCTGATGATCCTTTGACTGTCATTAGAGTCTGGGATGGAGGAATGGCCTCCCATGGCGGGATTCTCGGAATCATGCTCTACACACTATTTTACGCTTTTAGACATAAAGTTTCGTGGGCGGGTCTTGGTGATGGGCTGACGATTGTTGCTCCGTTGGGTGTATTCTTTGGGCGTGTTGCAAATTTTATTAACGGTGAGCTTTATGGAACGACAACAAAGGATGGAGCTTGGTATGGTGTGAAGTTTCCTGCGTCGCTCGTCGAGGATGATGACAAGCTTTTGCACGCACTCACGGAAGCCTCTTTCGTGAATGAAGATGTCGAGAAGCTCATGATGCAGGTAGATCGTGAAGTGCCCAGCGATATGAATTGGGCGCTCAATCAGGTGATCGAAATTTCGCGCGAAGATCCTGAAGTGCTCGAAGCGCTCGGTAATCACATCGAGCTGCGCCATGCCTCGCAGCTCTATGAAGGATTCCTCGAAGGCCTTCTCATTTTCCTCGTGCTCTACTGGATGCGGGTGAAATTTCCTAAAATTGCAAATGGCATCATCACCGGATGCTTTTTCCTGATATATGCGGGATTCCGAATCCTCGTTGAAAACGTGCGTGAACCGGATTCCGAGAAACTCTACGGAATGACAAAGGGGCAGTTTTACTCGACCTTCATGATCGTGATCGGGGTGCTTTTCCTCATCTGGGGCCTCGTGCGCCGAGAAAAAATCCGCCAAGGCTGAGCTGAGGTTGTCATGAGGTAAGGATTGCAGCAAAGGCGATCGTTTGATAGGGCACCGCATAATGAAAAGCGAGGAACGACAAGAGGTGCGCGTGTTTGCCCCGGCAACGGTGGCGAACGTGGCATGCGGTTATGATGTCCTGGGCTTTGCGATTGACGCTCCTGGTGATGAAGTTTTGGTGAGGCAATCCTCTGAGCCCGGCTTGCGAATCACTAAAATCACTGGTGATGACGGCAAGCTTCCACTTGAGGCGGAAAATAACACCGCAGGAGTGGCCGCGCTCGATCTCCTTAAACATCTCGGTATGAGTGATCGCGGGATTGAAATGGAGATTCATAAGAAGATGCCTTTTGGGAGTGGCCTCGGATCGAGTGCTGCTAGTGCCGTGGCAGGTGCTTATGCCGTGAATTGTTTGCTCGGTGAGCCTTTGACCAAGAAACAGGTTTTACCATTCGCGATGACGGGAGAGGCCCAAGCCGATGGCGCTTGGCATGCTGATAACGTTGGGCCTTCCCTTCTGGGTGGGATGATTTTCATTCGTGATAATGAGGAACTTGATATTGCGGAGCTTCCGGTTCCTGAAAATTTGTGGGCTGCGGTTGTTCACCCAGACATCGAGATTTTAACGAAAGTGGCTCGTGAGATCCTTCCTTCGCATGTCTCACTCAAGGAGGTGACACAGCAGGTTGGGAACCTTGGCGGCCTGATTTGTGGACTTATCCAAGAGGACTATGGTCTCATTAGCCGCTCAGTGCATGATGTCATCGCCGAGCCTCGCCGCCAGAAGCTCATTCCGGATTTCTATAAAGCTAAACGGGCCGCACTTGGAGCAGGGGCGCTTGGATTTAGCATCTCGGGAGCAGGTCCGAGTGTTTTTGCCCTCTGTGAAGGAGAGGGAAGCGCAAATGCTGTCGGTGCTGCGATCTCCCAAACCTTTTCTAACATCGATCTTGAAAACCAAGTTTACGTCTCACGCATCAATCGTGAGGGAGTGAAGATGATCGAAGTCTAAAAACAATGAATCAGCGATTTTACAGCACTAAAAGTCCCGGAAAATTTGTGGGCGTCAAAGAAGCAGTTCTCCGCTCGCTTCCTGCAGATAACGGTCTCTACATGCCGGAAACCTTAGAACCGCTCGGTCAAGATTTCTGGCAGGAATGGCGTGATCTTGATTTTGCGGAACTAGGCTTCCGCATCGCTCGACAGATTTTCCGTGATAGCGTGCCCGAGTCCGAGCTTCATCGCATCGTGACTGAGGCGGTGAGCTTTCCTGCACCGACGGTGAAGGTGACTGAACGTGAGCACGTGTTAGAGCTTTTTCATGGCCCCACGCTCGCGTTTAAAGACTTCGGAGCGCGCTTTATGGCTCGCCTCATGGGGTGGCTTACACGTGATGACGAGGGGGTTCTTACTGTCCTTGTCGCCACCAGTGGTGATACTGGGGGCGCAGTCGCTAGCGCGTTTCACAACGTTCCTGGGACTCGAGTAGTGATTCTTTATCCAAAGGGGAAAGTGAGTGGGCTTCAGGAGAAGCAGCTCACGACTCTGGGTGGAAATATCACCGCGCTCGAAGTCGATGGTTCTTTTGACGACTGCCAACGCTTGGTGAAGTCCGCCTTTCTTGATCGTGAAATGTCTGAACGGATGAATCTCACCTCGGCAAACTCGATCAATATTTCTCGCCTTGTTCCGCAGAGCTTTTATTACTTTGAGGCTGCTCGCCAGTTACCTGAAGGCGAGCTTCCTGTTTTTGTGGTTCCGAGTGGGAATTTCGGGAATCTCACCGCAGGGCTATTGGGTGAACAGCTAGGTTTAAAGGTGAAGCGCTTTGTCGCGGCGACGAATTCGAACGACGTAGTCCCTGAGTATCTCGCAAGCGGGACTTACGCTCCTCGTCCGAGTGTTCCGACAATTTCTAATGCGATGGATGTCGGGGCGCCAAGTAACTTTGCTCGCATGGAACACATTTTTGGAGCCCAGTGGGAGAAGATGAAAGGGCGTGTCGAAGGCTTCGCTTTTTCAGATGAAGCCACTCGCGAGACGATCTCTCGTGTTAAGTCTGAGACTGGCTACACCTTGGAGCCTCACGGGGCAGTGGGTTGGCTTGCTGCCGAAGCTTGGAGGAAAGCACATGGTGACGATCATATGATCGTGCTGGAAACTGCGCATCCGTCTAAGTTTTTAGACGTGATGGAAGAAGAACTCGGAAAAGGTGGAGTGGTAGTGCCTGAACGCTTAGCTTGCCTCGCAGAGCGAGAGAAGGTCGCAATTCCGATGACCGCAGATGAGGGTGAGTTCCACAAGTGGCTGGCGAGCTACTAAGTTCCGAGGGTGATTATTCGACCTCTGGTTTACGGTAATCGTCTGGGAGCTTGATGAGTTCATCTCCGCCGCGGACTTCAGGGAGGCCAGAGGTTGCATAAGCATTTGGCTGAATATCAGCGACGTATTGCTCGCCGTCTTGGCGGGATACGCGCACACGGCCGAGGATTCCCGAGTGGCGACGGATTCCTAGGATGTCACCTGCTTGGAAGGTCATTTGATTGTCTGGAGTGAAGCTCAAAAAGCCATACTCAGTGTTAACGACATCCACTGTGCCCATTTTAAGAGCCATCCGGACTCGGTTTTGTTTGCGCTCCTCGCGTTGCTGCTCACGGGTCTTTTCCTCGTTAAAGTGTGCGGCTTCTTTCTCGTAGAGTTCGGTTTCTGCTTTTTGCTCAGCAAGTTGCTCTTTGAGACGGTCAATTTCATCTTGCTGCTCTTGAGTAAGCCCCGAAGTTGCAGGCTCGACAGGTGGGGTGTCAACCGTCGTGGTAGGGGCCGGTGACTGGTAAATGGCGGCACGGCGCATTTCGTTAATGAGTCGAGTCTCGGATTTCAGCGCATCCAGCTCAGCGCGGAGCTTCGTGTAGTCTAACTCGGCTTGATCTCCACTGGTTCCTTTTTTGAAATTCTCAAAGGAGAGCACAAACGCCGCGAGGATCAGGAGGCTCGTAGTGGCTAGGAGAATATTCGTGGTGTTCATAGGTGTGATGCAGACTAATGAGGAATTGAGGGATTTGTCAAAAACGGAAAAGTTTGTTGGCCTAAAGGTCTCAAGCGGCCTCAGAGCTCCAGCTTGTCTTCATGAGAAGGTGGACCGGAAATGATCCGATTGGGAGTCTATGAAAAGTGAACGGAAGAGATTCTTTCAAAGCGTTAGCAATCAAGGCTCGCTCCTGAAGACGGTGATAACTGCTGCGAGGGATGTAAAGTGGTGAAGAGGGGGCGTGGCGGTTTGATGTCTTCGTCAAATTTGCCACCGGATCACTAGGTGATTTAACTTTGCCGTCTTGCTTTTACCCTCGTCACCACCTTTGCTGCCGACCTGCACAATATGGCGACCGGATTCTCAATCGATGCTCTCAACCCAGCCCAGCGGGAAGCGGTCAATAGTCTGCAAGGTCCTGTGCTTATTCTCGCCGGTGCCGGCACGGGAAAGACACGCACCGTGACATGTCGTATGTCTGCGCTTCTTGAGAACGGCATCGATGCCTCAAATATTCTCGCGGTGACTTTCACTAATAAAGCCGCGAGCGAGATGCGTGACCGAGTGATCGACATGGTGGGGAAAAAGCGTGGGAATAAACTCACGGTGTGCACCTTTCATTCGCTGTGTGTGCGTATTCTGCGTCGTGATATCGAGCGCGTGGGTTACGGTTCCAAATTCGTTGTGATGGCCGGCGGTGACCAGGTCGGTATCATTCGTCAACTCATCGTGCGAAAAGGGGGAGCGAAAGAAAAGCTCAAGCCCGCCGAGGTGATGGGGGAGATTTCTAAAGCGAAGAGCGGTGAAAAGCCGCTCGATGAAATCGAAGACGGATTGATTCGCGAGATTGCCATCGCTTACCAGAATGAACTTCGTGCTCAGAATGCGGTCGATTTTGATGATCTCCTTTTACTCGGTGAGAAGATTCTCCGCGAACATCCTGAAGCCCGTGAGTTTTGGCAGCAGCAGTATCGCTACGTCACCGTGGATGAGTTTCAGGATACCAACAGTCTCCAGATGCGTCTGCTCCAGCAGCTTGTTGCAAAGCCTTATAATATTTGTGTCGTCGGGGATGATGACCAATCGATCTATGGCTGGCGCGGTGCCGACGTGACGAATATCCTTCAATTCGAGAATTTTTTCCCCAACCCCAAAGTCATTCGCATCGAGGAAAATTATCGAAGCACGCAAGCAGTTCTTGAGGTGGCAAACAGCCTGATTAAGAACAATATTGGGCGTCGTGAAAAACAACTAAAGCCAACCATCCCAGGTGGTGATCTTGTGCGCTTGGTCTCCATGCCAGGTGAACAGGAAGAGGCTGAATGGGTCGTGCAGGAAATCCTTTCGATACGTGATGAAGGCAAAGAGCTCGAAGATTTCGCCATTCTTTTCCGAACCAATGGTCAGATTCGCAAAATGGAGGAGGCTCTTCGTGAGGTGAAAATTCCTTATCGTATGGTGGGAGCACAGAGTTTCTATGACCGGAAAGAGGTCCGGGATGTTTTGGGGTATGCTCAGCTACTTGATGGAGCAGAAGCTGATGTTTCACTGCTGCGTGTTCTCAATTTGCCTCCTCGGGGGATTAGTCAAAACACTGCCGTGCTCGCAGGTGACTGGAGTCGTGAAAAAGATCAGAGCATTTGGAAAACACTCCTTGATGAGGAGTTTCACGCCCAGCTTCCAGCTCGTGCTGTAAGTTCGATTAACGCCTTTGTCGCTGAGCTCGAAGATCATCAACGCCAAGTGGTGAACGGAGATAATGCAGGTGTTGTTTTGGATCGTTGGCTTCGTGAGATGGATTTTGTGGCTTGGCTCATGCGTCAATGTAAGACCGATAAAGAGCGCGATGCACGGCGTGAAGCGATCGGCTCTGTCGTTGGCGATATCACCACTGCGATGAAAAAGGGGATCAAACTTCGCGATTTCCTCGATAAGACCGCGCTGGACAGTGACAAGAACGACGATGACCTCGATAAGAAATCCGGAGTCACTTTGATCACTCTTCATGCTTCGAAAGGTCTGGAATACCCTGTGGTCTTCCTCCTCGGCCTCGAAGAGGGAATTCTTCCTCACAAACGAAGCGTTGAAGAGGGAACCAAAGATGAAGAGCGGCGCCTCCTTTATGTGGGAATCACCCGAGCTAAGGAGCGTCTCACCATGACCTACTGTTCCACCCGCGTGAAATGGGGGAATCTGGAAGCTTGTCAGGCGAGCACCTTTTTGCCCGAGCTGAACTTCGATTGGATCGCAGAAGAGGATTACGAAACGATCATGAACCAGGAAGCATCCGATGATGATCTCCGAGGTTTTTTCAGCGGTCTCTCCGATCTTCTCGAATAATCGGTTGAGTTGCTTCTTTTGCTTTGTAGCGTCTGTAGATGGACTCTTCAAAGCCGATTCGCTGGATGCTTCTCGTTGCCATACAAACGATCTTGGTGATTGCTTGGCTTGCCTTAAAAAATGTTCCCGCATTTGAAAAAAGTGGAGCAGGTGGCGCGATCGATTTGCTCTTTGTTCTACTCGCTTTCTTAATGACGCTCATTTGGCTTCTGCTATTGAGTCGCTTGACGTGGAAACCACGCCTGATCGGATTGATCATCATGATGGCCACGCTAGCCTTCGTGAAAATAGATGGGCATACTGGGAGTTTCTTTCCTCAGTTTTCGTGGCGATGGACAAAGGCGGCGGCCACCGAAATTCCTAAAATCACGGGGAAGGTCGCTGAAGAAGGAACGATCATCGTCACTGAAGGTCAGGGGAATTTCCCACGCTTTCTCGGAGCGCAAATGACGAATTGGGTGCAAGGATCACTCCTGCCTGATCGTTGGCAGAGCTCAAAACCCAGAGAGCTTTGGCGAAAGAAAATCGGCGAAGGATGGTCCTCGTTTTCTGTGGCAGGGGATTACGTATACACCATGGAGCAGCGTGGTGATAGGGAGACAACGTTATGTTATGAGCTTCGCACGGGAAATGTTGTGTGGGTTCATGATGAGGGCGTTCGTTTTGAAGAGTCAATGGGTGATGATGGTCCGCGTTCGACGCCAACGGTCATCGATGGAAAAGTCTTCTCACTCGGCGCGACCGGAATTCTCAATTGCCTCGATGCTCGAACCGGAGATCAATTTTGGGGAAAGAATGTTCTCGAGGAAGTGGGGCAAAATGTTCCAACTTGGGCAAAGAGCTGCAGCCCCCTAGTCGTTGATGGAAAGGTGATTTTTACGCTCGGGAAAGAAGCAGAAGGGAATCTCGCGGCGCTCGACGTCTTGAGCGGGGAACTCGTCTGGCGGAGTGGGGATTACAGCTCTTCTTACGCTTCCCCCGTGATCGCGGAATTAGCGGGAAAACGTCAGGTGGTGGCGATACAGCAGACGTCCGTTGACGGATACGATATCGAGACTGGAGACATTCTCTGGAGTTTTCCGATCGGTAATAGGCAGGGGAACTGTGCCTCGCCACTAATTCTTAATGATACAGTCATCACCAGTAGCGGCTATGGATATGGAACGCACCGAATTCAAATTACGAAATCCGAAGAGGGTTTTAAAGCCGAGGAGCTTTGGCACAGCCGAAAGCTGAAAGCAAAATTCGCCGATATGGTGATCAAGGACGGTCACCTTTATGGCTTAAATGACGGTCGCATGGTCTGCCTTGATCTCACAGACGGGAAAGCAAAATGGCGTGGCTCAAACTTCGGCCACGGGCAGATTCTCGGTGTCGGGAACCATCTCATTGTCCAGACTGAAAACGGCCCGATCAAGATTCTAAAAACCAGCCCGGATCGGGAAGAGGTCATTCAGACCATCGATGCCCTAGAGCATCGCACTTGGAATCACCCGGTCCTAGCGGGGCGTATTCTACTCATTAGGAATGATCGCGAGGCCATCGCGTTTGAATTTTAAAATCGATCACCACGGCGGTTTGATCATGCCAAGGTGTGATCGGTGACGCGGCTTGGTGTTGTCGATGGCGATGCGTTTGAGAAAGTTAGGCGTTGCTAAATCACGGAGATTAAAACCCTAGTTCTATTGAGAGTGGAAGGCTCATTGTTATCCCGCTCATCATCTAAAGATTGTAGCTTACTTCCCTGAAAGCACTGGGGTCACAGGAGCCGAGTCGCTCTGAAATCCCTCGACGCCTTCTTTGAAGAGGTGGATTTTATCGAGACGGTAGCCGCCGGAGCGGCCCATAATGAAAAAGTATTGATCTCCCGCTTTGAGGTCGTAGAGAGGTTTAGAAAACTCACCATCTTTGTGGGCGACGGGACCGTAGTTGTTATGGGTGGTCTTGAAGGTGAATCCGGTTCCGGAATGGAATTCCTCGTTGTTGATCGAGTGATAGGTTTTGCGGACGCTTCCCCAAGGGTGGGGATCGATACCCATGAGGGTCCAACAGTCGTTCCACTTGTCGCGCTCGGGGGCGCCTTTATGGGAGTGTTTGAGTGCGAGACGGTATTTGCCGGGATTGGTGATGCGGAGTTTGTAGATCAACACGCCGCGGGTTTGGGAAACGATGGCGTGGATGTATTTCGGCATGAAGCGGAGGTAGCCTTTTCCGGTGTAACCTTCTTCGGTGGTGTCGAGAATCCAATCGTCGGAGAGAGGAACGCTTTCAGCCTCGATGACGAGCTTGCCATCGACTTCCTGGAAAATGGATTCGGTGACGGGGTAGTTGATTTTGGGAGTGACTGCCGCAGGAGAAGAAGGTGCATCGGATGATCCTCCGTTGGTGGGGATAGGGTCAGTGCCGAACCATTGAGTGAGCTCGGCAATAGTGATTTTTTGATCCTCGCCGCTGAGGCCGATGAGCCACGTGACCATGCCGGTGTCGGAAACATCGGGGAGGCCGGCTTTCATGCGTTGGAAGACCCACTGTAGGTTGGGATCTGCGTGGTCGCGCAGCCAGAACCAAGGAGAGTAGTCGTCCTTGGTGCGGAGCTGGGCGTTCTGGTCGGGAATCTTGATGTAGTTGAGGTTAGGAACGAGGGCTTGGATGTCGTTTAGATTTTTGAGCCAAGGGCGGGGTTTGTAGTAGTCGTTGTAACCGCTGTGGGAGACGAGAATGACGTGGTCGCGCGCTGTTTTGTTGGCAGCTTTGAGAGCACGATAGATGAGGTCGGCAGGGCCGGCTTCGATAATGTATAGAGGGTTCTCGGCGGTGGACTGATTGATCTCGTGGGTGAGATTGGTGATGGCGGCGCCGGCATCTTGAGCGACGTCGAAAAAATTCGTGCGGTCAAAATTCCAGCGGGTTTGTCCGCCGATGGCTCCGAGCCACATGTTGTTTTTGTCAGCCGGAATCGGCTTATACTCCATGAAGTTATTGAAGTCGTAGTGGACGAGGTTCTTTTGAAGACCGGCCTTGGCGAGGACGGCAAGAGTGAAGGGGGTGGCGCCGATGTCGTCGGGGTCGGCATCGGGGTTCCCATCGGCGCTGATGGCGATGCGGTTGCCTTCCTTCCATGGTGTCTCGCGCGCAGAAATAAAGGGAGTGAGCAGGAGCAAAAAGAGAGAGGAGAGTCTCCTCGGTAAGAATTTGTGCATCATGTAAGATGTTATACAGCTTTATTTTTGGTCATATTGCAAGCGAGGGCTCATTGACTTCTTTGTGCGTGAAAAAGTTCTAGGATGACGAGTTGCTCAGAAGAGTGGTTCGGCCTAGCGGCTGAGGACCCTGAGCCGCAGAAATCGCCTAGGTTCGGAATCGCCAATTGGTTCCGTTGTGCGCCAGGTTGCCAAACGTGTACCGTCATTGTTGTAAAGGGCAGAGGTTTGGATCGGTGATGGAGACCAAGTGATGAGATCGCTTGAGCTTTCCACTATAATCTCAATGTCATCGGCCGCGAGGTTTTGGGCGAAGGAGATGGTGGCAAAGGTTTCAGACCCCGAAGTGATGAAGCTGGTTGTTAAGTCAGGGCCAGCGGCATATTCGACGAGGTTAGGGATCCCGTTATGATTGTCGTCGGCGAGAGGATTTCCGGTGAAGAAGGTGGCGTCGGTCGCGGCGGGACTTCCGCCATCGAAAGCGCTGGAGCGCCAGCTGGTGGGATCGGAAAGGTTGGAGATGTTGGAAGGGGTGATGAGGGTGAGAGTGGGGCCGTTTCCATCGGGGGAGGTCGGCCACGATCCTTCGTCGAGGTAGGAGAAGTCGAAGATAGTTTCTCCGAGGTAGTCTAAGAGGACGATGCGTTCTCCACCATTTGCAAGGCCGGTGTCATTCTCGAAAATACCGGCAATTTGAGCCTGCTCGTTGACCGTGAAAGAGGAAAGGTCTTTGACGATGAGGATGCGTTCGTTCGGTTCGAGGGTGGTGTTCGGAGCGAATGTGAAATCAATCCCATCGCTGAAGGAAGCACCTCCCAGCTCAATCGTTTCGTCTGAAATATTCAGGAGTTCGATGAACTCGCGACCTTCTTGTCCGAGCGGTGGGTGGTAATTGAGTTCCGAGATGACCAGATTGCTGGAGTTGGAAGGAGTCCCGACGATGAAGGACGCTTCGGAAAGAGCAGACCATTCTCCGGTATTGAGAGCACGCGCCTTAACGGTGAGAGATTGGGTAAGATCGATGGGAGTAGTGTAAACAGCTCCAAGGGCGTTATTTGTCCAAGTTTCGCGGGGGTCGGAACCGTCGGTAGTGTAATAAATGGTGCCGGCATCAGCACTGAGAGAGAGCGCGAAATCGATTGGAACTGCTCCGCCGTGTTGGGAGAAGGTTGGAGGATCGATACTCGGGTAGAGGCCGACGATGCGAAGTTGTGAGATGACGTGATCAGGGCGGGTAGGGAAGAACTCGGTGTTGATTCGGTTGCGCTCGGTGGTCCATTCAAGATCGCGAGTGTAGGGAACGGCGCGGCGTTGATCGCCCCAACGGGCGGATTCTCCAATGACGGCGCTTTCGATTTCCTGAGCGCGGGCTTCGAAGCGGGCGGAGGCGTTTTCTGAAGTCAAAGCACCGTCGTGGAAGAGGTGCTTGTAGGCGCGGTCAGCGTAGCGGAGTTGAAATTCTGGATTGTTGTCTTTGAGGCGAAGGTAGACCGAAGCGATACTATCGGTGATATCGTTATTACTGTTTCGACTGCTGAAATAAATGGGAAAGGGGTAAGAGTAGTTACGCGTGCCGGTGGTATCGATCATGGAGTATTCCATGTCCCAGGCGTAGGCCTGCCAGAGCCCGCCGGGGTTGTTACGGCGGACAAGGCGCATGTTATTGTGGCCGAAATCGTCCGGGCCATCGCGGGCCTGCATATACTGGTGCATGAGCATGTAGTCGATGAGGTTGTCGACGTCCATATACTCTTGCTTGAGAAGATCGTATTCTGCTTCGGTGTCGAGTCCGGTATTGGAGTGCGCGATCATCGCGTCCCAGTGGGTTTTGGTGCCGGACTGTACTTCGACACTGAAGCGTCGGCTGACGGCATCATAGGCGGTGTCATTGCCTCCGAAGTGGTCGGCGCCGAAATGTCCGTCGGGTCGTTCGGTGGGGTTGTAGAGTCCCCAGTAGGTGCCGTTTAAAAAAAGGTGAACGAAGGTGGAACCGGAGTGTGGTTGCCCCATTGCTTTCTGGGTGTCCTTGGCGAAGGAGTCCTGGAGAAAGGTGGTGGATTGTCGGTCAAGGGAACGGCCACTGGTCCAGCTGTTGGCGTTCTGAGCTCGGAGAACAACGGTGTTGAATTTCTGCGAGATGAAGTCTTCGCCGAAGAGGGGGTAGTTGAGTTTTTTGGATCCGTAGTCTGCACGAAAGAGAAGGCGAAGGGAGTTTTTGACGTTACCACGAGAGCCGTTGCCATGCATGCGGAGGCCGGCGTTGGTTTGCATCGAGGCGGTGGGATCATCAGGGTCGATAAACTCGATGGAAACGGGGCGCTCCCAAGCGATGCCTCGCCCTTGCTTGTTTCGGAGGATTCCGATGGCGCTATCGTAAAGATTGTCGGGAGGGGTGACGAGGGAGAGAGTGCGGATGGATTTGAGGCTGGAGATGATTTCGCCGCTGTAAGCTGGGTCAGTGACGACATCGGAATCCATATCGGCTTGTTCGATGATGTCAGCGGTGAATAGGTAGGTCTGGGTGTCGATGTTAGTGGGCGTGAGGCCATTCTTGAAGGCAGCGGCCCGGAGGACGGTGGTGCCGGTGATGTTGACGCTCGCAGTGTCGAGCGAGGAGGTGCCATTGGTGAGGGTTGGATCGGTGCCATCGGTGGTGTAAACGATGGAGGCTCCGGGTGTGGTGGAAGTGATGTTGACGGTGAAGGGGGCGTCGAAGAAGCCGCGATCGATATCGAAGGTGGTATCGGCGACGAAGCCGTTGGTGGCCGCGCCATTTTCTTCGCCGGGAGTAGCCGGGGACAAGTATCCCGCGAGGCTGTAGGAAATATCGGTGCGTTGGGAGGGGAAGTTGAATTGATTGATGATGGTGCTGCCGTCGGGGTCGACGAGGGCGAGGAAGCCGCCGTTGGACGTGATTTTGAAATTGGTGTGGAGCTCGGGAAGTCCACGGCTGATCCCACTGGCAAAGATGATGAGGTAGGAATTCCCGTCGAGGGAAACGCCGGTGGGAAAGGTCCACTCGCTGAGATTGAGGGGGTCGCTAGTGAGGTGATAGCCGTCGAGAGCGATGGTGAAGGGGTTGGGGTTGTAGATTTCGATCCAGTCCGAAAAGTTGCCGTCATCGTCGGCAAAGTCGCTATCGTTACTGGCGAGGAATTCGTTCAGGACGGGAGGAAGAACGGGGATATCAACTCCGACGGTGATTTCAGAAGTGACGGACCCGCCCCCATTGGTGGCAGTCAGGGTGTAAGTGGTCGTCGTGGTGGGGCTGACGAGAAGGGTTCCGGAGGTGGCGTCGATCGAGCCGATGCCCTGATTGATTTCAGCGCTGTCAGCTCCCGTGATTTGCCATGTCAGGGTAGTGGATTCGCCGCTCGCGATTAAAGAAGGGCTGGCGGTGAAGCTTTCGACTGAAGGAATGGGAGTGGCGCTGCGGATTTGGTAGCCGTTGATGTGGACGTTTCCAGATGGAGTCGCCAAGCTCAGTGTTTGGTTCGTATCATCTGCAGTAAACGTGCCGATGGCATATTGTCCGAAAGTTCCTGGCGATCCGATGGAGGCGAGTTCTATGGTGTTTCCTTCTCCATCTCCATAAGTCATGGTTCGACTGCTCCTAAGATCGGTGAAAAAAATTTGGATAAGGTAGGGTTGTCCGATGGTTAAGGCGCCTCCGCCGACGGAAATACGGGTCGAAGTCCCATCTCCGAATTCTATGCTGTGTAGGAGGTTGTCGAAGCCGGGATCAAGGGTTGTTTGTGAAGCAAGTCCGACATTCGCGGCGTTATTTGGAAGGAGTGCGTTTGAGGGCGTGAAGTCGACTCCGTTGACGGTAGTGACTCCCGCTGCTTGTGTTCCATTAATAGCTTCCACGAGAGCTCCAGATGTCACGATCACAGTGGGGTCAGTCGTGTCTGCTGCAGGAGTCCATGTGATGGGGGCGGCACCGCTGAGCCCACCCACAAAAAATGTGATTAGGCGAAAGGTGCTGACCATAGAGCAAGATTGGTGGGATAAAAAAGGAGGTGCAGAATCTGAGAGGCGGAGTGAGGTCTCAGCTTCTCTCATCTAGAACCCTGAAAATACTAATATGAGAGGGCTTCCCGCAAGGGTGAAGCTCTGGTGGTTAGAAAAAGAAGTTATCAATTATTGCAGTGTGGCGAGTAGATCGCCGGTATCCGCTGACTTGCCTTTCGCGAGAAGGACTTCTCCAACTATCCCGTCGGCGGGGGCGCTGACGGTGGTGAGCATCTTCATGGCTTCGATCACGACTAGCTTGTCGCCTTCTTTGACTTCGTCTCCTGGTTTCACGGCGACTTCGCTGATCATGCCGGGCAGTGGGGCGGCGATGTGGTTTGGATTTCCGGCGTCGGCTTTTTGGTTGGCGACGGCTTCTTTACCAAGAGCGCGATCAATGACGACAGTTTCACGGGGCATGCCGTTGAGCTCGAAGAATAACGTTCGGCGTCCTTCGGAATCTGCTTCGCCGATGGAGATAAGCTTGATGAAGAGGGTTTTTCCGGGGCCGATGTCGACGTGGATTTCCTCGGCTCCCTGGAGGCCGTAGAAGTAGGCGGGGGTGGGGAGGACGGTGAGGCGGTCGTAGTCTTTGAGACTTTGCTGGAACTCGGCGAAGACCTGCGGATACATGAGATGACTGTAGAGGTCATCGTCGGTGGCTTCCCGACCGAGCTCTTTTGAAAGCTCGGTTTTGGTCTCGTCGAGGTCACAGGGAGCGGCGAGTTCGCCGGGGCGGACGGTGACGGGGACTTTGTCGCCGAGAACGATCTTTTGGATTTCCTTGGGCCAGCCGCCATCAGGTTGGCCGAGGCCTCCGGCGAGCATGTCGATGACGGACTCGGGGAAGTCAAGAGTGGGGGCGTTTCCATTGAGGAGGTCGTCTGCTTTCAGGTTCTGGGTGACGAGAAGCATGGTGAGGTCGCCGACCACTTTACTGGACGGAGTGACCTTGACGATATCGCCGAAGAGGTGGTTCACATCCGCATAGGTGTGCGCGATTTCCTGCCAACGGTGACCGAGGCCCATGCCGTTGGCTTGTTCCTTGAGGTTGGTGTATTGGCCGCCGGGCATCTCGTGGAGGTAGACCTCGGCGGTGCCGCTGCGAGGGGCGGAGTAGAAAGGCTCATAGTGAGTGAGGATTTCTTCCCAGTAGTCGGAGAGGTCGTTGATGGTGTCGTTATCGAGGCCGGGGTGGCGCTCGTTTCCTTTCATCGCGGCGTTAACCGAGTTGAGGTTCGGCTGACTGGTGGACCCGGACATGGAGGCGAGGGCCATGTCGGCAATGTCGACTCCGGCATCGGATGCAGCCATGATCGAGGCGGCGTTGAGACCCGAGGTGTCGTGGGTGTGGAAGTGGATGGGAATGCCGATCTCTTGTTTGAGGGTGGAGACGAGCTTGGAAATGGCGGCTGGATGGGCGAGGCCGGCCATGTCTTTGATACACAAAATGTGTGCACCCATTTTTTCTAACTCCTTTGCCTTATCGACGTAGTATTGGAGTGAGTATTTCGCGCGGTTGGGGTCGGTGATGTCACCGGTGTAGCAGACGGCGGCTTCACAAACGGCCTTGCCATGTTCGCGGGTGGCTTCCATGGCAACCTTCATGTTGGGAAGGTAGTTGAGGGAGTCGAAGATGCGGAAGATGTCCATGCCGGCATCGGCGGCGTGCTTGACGAAGCCTGCGACGACGTTGTCGGGGTAGTTCGAGTAGCCGACGGCATTGGAACCACGGAAGAGCATTTGGAAACAGATGTTCGGAATGCGCTCGCGGAGTTCGCGGAGACGTTCCCAAGGGTCTTCTTTGAGGAAGCGCATGGCGGTGTCGAAGGTAGCGCCGCCCCACATTTCCATGGAGAAGAGATTGGGGGTGCGGTTGGCGTAGGCCTCGGCGATGGCGAGCATGTCGTAGGTGCGCATGCGAGTCGCGATGAGGGATTGGTGTGCGTCACGCATCGTGGTGTCGGTGACGAGGAGGCGCTTCTCGTCTTTGATCCAGTTGGCGAAGCCTTCGGGGCCTTTTTCTAACAGAACCTCCCGAGAGCTTTTGAAGTCGACTTTGGGTTGACTGTTGGGGAGGCGGGGTGTTTCGAATGGTTGGGCGGGACGCCAGTTTTTGGCTCCGGGGTTTCCGTTGACGGTGATGTCAGAGAGGTAGTTGAGGAGCTTGGTGGCGCGGTCGCGCTTGGGCACGAACTCGAAGAGGCTCGGCTGGGAGTCGATGAGCTTGGTGTGGGCATCGCCCGAGCGGAAGGTGGGGTCAGCGATGACGTTCTCGAGGAAGGGGATGTTGGTCTTCACGCCGCGGATGCGGAATTCACGGAGGGCTCGGTCGGTGCGCTGGCAAGCGGTCTCGAAGTCACGACCCATGGCGGTGAGCTTGACGAGCATGGAGTCGTAATACGGGGTGATGACGGCTCCGGCGTCGCCATTTCCGGAATCAAGACGGATGCCATAACCGGCGGCGGAACGGTAGTTCGTGATGCGCCCGTAGTCGGGCATGAAGCCTTTCTCTGGGTCCTCGGTGGTGATGCGGCACTGAATAGCGTAGCCATTGCACGGGATGTCCTCCTGAGCGGGGATGCCGATGGCGGGCTCGTGGAGTTTTTCGCCTTGGGCAACGAGGATTTGTGAGCGGACGAGGTCGATGCCGGTGACGCACTCGGTCACGGTGTGCTCGACTTGGATACGGGGGTTCATTTCAATGAAGAACCACTCCTTGGAGTCCATGTCGTAGAGGAACTCGACGGTGCCGGCATTGTCGTAGCCGATGGAACGGGCGAGATTGGCAGCGGATTCGCAGAATTCCTGTCGGAGATTGCCTTCGAGATCAATGGAGGGGGCGATTTCGACCACTTTTTGGTAGCGTCGCTGGACGGAACAGTCGCGCTCGTGCAGGTGGACGACATTTCCGTGTTGGTCGCCGAGGATTTGCACTTCGATGTGCTTGGCTCGCTTGATGTAGCGCTCGAGAAAGACGGCGTCGTTTCCGAAGGCGTTGAGTGCTTCTTCTTGAGCTTCCTTGAGACGGGACTGGAGCTCGGAGGGCTTTTCGACGATGCGCATGCCGCGACCGCCACCACCGAAGGCCGCTTTGATGATGAGAGGGAATCCGACCTCTTGGGCGGCTGTGATTGCTTGGTCGGGATCAGAAATGGCGTCATCGGTTCCAGGAAGGACTGGGACGTTCGCAGCGATGGCCTGAGCGCGCGCGGCGGTTTTATCACCCATGGAGCCGAGGAGATCGGAAGATGGTCCGATGAAGGTGATGCCTTCGCGAGCGCAAGCGCGGGCGAAGTCAGCATTTTCCGAGAGGAATCCGTACCCAGGGTGGATGAGTGTGACGCCTTTGGCCTTGGCGAGTGCGACGATGCCTTCGTAGTCGAGGTAGGCGCCGACAGGGCCTTTTGATTGGTCGAGCTGGTAGGCTTCATCGGCCTTGAAGCGGTGGCGAGAGAAGCGGTCTTCTTCGGCGTAAATGGCGACGGTGCGGAGGCCAAGTTCGGTGGCGGCACGGAAGACACGGATGGCGATTTCGCCACGATTAGCTACGAGGAGTTTCTGTTGGGTGGGCATTGGGAAAAGCTGAGGGCGGGAGGCTAGAGTTTAGAAGGGGGAAGGGCCAACCATGAAAGTGACGAAAATGTGATTTTTTTTAAAAGGACTTTGAATGTGTGGTTTTTCAACCGCGAAATAATTTAAATACGCGAAATTGGGTTGAGGGATTAAAATGCGGCGATTTGGAGATCACCGCTTTCGGGGAGGGTGTGACGGAGGCCAGCGCGGGCGCTGTGGGTGTCGTAACTTGTTTCATTGGAAAAAACGACCGTGCCAAAATGAGTTTCGCCACCTGAATGGAAAAGGACGGGGTTGAGCGCAAGTATGAGTTCGGTTTGCGAGTTGAGACGGAATCCAAGTTCTAGGTTTGCGATGGTTGATTCGCTCTCCTCTACTGCCGGCGCCAGATCAAATAATGACTGTGCAGCCCCACTCAGCGTCTCCAAAAGCGAAAGCGAAAGGAGCGGGGTCGAATTCATAACTTTTTCAAATTAGTAATCTGGCGGTCAGAAACAACGAAGAAAGAAGTCGCGCAGACTTTTCCGCACTTGAAAGAATGGGTTCCGGGGGTCAGTTGTTCCCACATGCAGATGGAGACGGTTTACCTAATCGTGGCGACTGTTCTGGCGGTGGCCGGAGCAGTGCACGGGTGGTTCGTCCGGAATGATGACGGAAAATCGCGTCGCGCCTTCTGGTGGATACTCGGAGTTTTTATTGCGCAGTCGCTCTTTCTCGGGGAGCGTGGCGAGCTTCGTGGACAATGCCCGCTGGGCGATGTGGGGGAGATTGCGCTCTTCCTCGCTTGGTCGCTTACTCTTTTTTATCTCATCACGGGATCAACTTACCGGCTTTCTTTACTTGGGGTTTTCACCGCTCCAATTGTGGTAATTTTACAAATTGTGACGCTCATTCCCGGGACTCTCGATCACGAGGCCTTCAAAGCGGAAGCGGTCGACTATTGGCGGGAAATGCATGCTCCGATCTCGGTCCTAAGTTACGGTGCGCTGGGGTTGGCTGCGGTGGCAGGAGTGATGTTTCTGGTGCTAAATAAAAGACTCAAGGCGCAGCAGTTGACG
Source organism: Akkermansiaceae bacterium (assembly GCA_039768255.1). Taxonomy (GTDB): domain Bacteria; phylum Verrucomicrobiota; class Verrucomicrobiia; order Verrucomicrobiales; family Akkermansiaceae; genus SW10. Next base: position 35,099 of record JBDNAW010000124.1, read on the forward strand.
GGTGGACTCATGGTGGGAATGCCATCGGTAAGCCGTTTATTAAAGGCGATGGCGCGGATTGCGCTGGTGGGCTGGCTCGTGTTGACAGCGGGCGTAGTGACTGGGTTTAAAATGGATGCGGGGGAAGTGAATATTCACCTCTTAGTGGCGATTGTCGCTTGGGTGCTTTATGCGGTGCTGCTGGGAGTATATTATGTGCGCGGGTTACCAGGCCGCCAATTGGCCTGGGGGTTGATCGTCCTCTTTGTCGCTTCACTTTTGGTCTTTGGGAAACTGTAAATGAAACTCGTCTGTCTGGGCCTCAATCATGAGACCGCGCCTGTCGAGGTGCGCGAGCGCTTTGCGCTGTCCGAAAAGAAGGTGCTGGAAGAAATCATGGCTCTTACCGAAACAATTGGAGTGTATGAGGCCGTCGTTCTTTCAACCTGTAACCGGACGGAATACTACGCGGTGCTCGATGATCCGAGTCAGCTGGAAGATTGGGTTTGTGAGAGACGGGGTTTTAGTGGGAGTCGGGAGGGGCTCTTTTATCAACACAGGCTTCGCGAAGCGGCTCAGCATCTCTGTCGGGTGGCGAGCGGGATGAACTCGATGGTGCTGGGTGAGACTGAGATTTTCGGCCAAGTAAAAAAGGCTTACTCGGTTGCGCTTGAGAGCAAGACAACGGGTGGGATTTTAAATAAACTTTTTCAGCGTTCCTTCACCGTTGGGAAACGGGTGCGGAATCAGACCTCGATTCAAGAAGGCGCGACCTCAGTCGCGGGCGCCTCGGTCGAGCTTGCGGAACAGGTTTTTGGTCAGCTCAAGGGGAGCTCGGTGATGGTGGTGGGGGCCGGTGAAATGAGCCGGCAGACGGCGCAGGCTCTGCAGTCGCGCGGAGCCACCTCAGTTTTTGTGACGAACCGTTCTTTCGATAAGGCTCTCGATCTCGCGGAGACGATGGGCGGGGAAGCAATTCACTTCAATGATTGGGAGACGACGATGGAGCATATTGACGTCCTTATTTCCTCGACGGGTGCTCCGCATTTCGTGGTGAAGCCTCATCATGTCGAAGCGGTGCGCCGAAAACGTAAATTCCGTCCGCTCATCATGGTGGACATCGCGGTGCCTCGTGATATTGATCCTGCAGTTGGCGAGATCGAAGAGGTTTACCTCTACGATATCGACACGCTGAAAAGCATGGCTGAGCGGGCGCGGAAGCGTCGGGTGAAGCAGCTTGAAGTGTGCGAGGATATCATCAACGAAGAACTCACTAAGGCCGCGTTGCCAGGATTGGAATGAAGAAAGCTAGCTCGATCAGAATAGGAACTCGCGGAAGCGCGCTTGCTCTCAAGCAGGCAGAAATGACTGAAGCTGCTTTGGCTTCGGCTTTTCCTGAGCTGGAAGTGGAGCGCGTTATCATCACTACGACGGGAGATCGCCGGACCGACGTTGCTTTGAATGAAGTGGCGAAGGCTGAGGGTGTCTGGGATAAAGGGGTTTTTATTAAGGAGCTAGAAGTTGCGCTGCAGAATGACGAGATCGACATCGCAGTGCATTCGTTGAAGGATTTGCCGACGGTTCTAGAAGAACAGTTTGTGCTCGCGGGAGTGCTGGAGCGGGCCCCGGTGCGCGATGTCTTTATCGGGAAAGTTGCTTGGGATGATTTGAAGGCCGGTCATGTCGTTGGGACGAGTTCGGTTCGTCGTGCAAAACAGCTGGTGGATTTGAAAAGCGGAATCGAAGTATGCGACCTTCGCGGAAACGTTCCGACCCGTCTTGAGAAACTCGCGGAAGGGGAGATGGACGGTATTTTGCTCGCAGAAGCGGGACTGCATCGTCTCGGTTATGAGATTGATCAGCCAATCGAAGTTTTAGGCAAGACGCTGGTTGCTCATTGCCTTCCTGAAGAAGAATTTTTCCCGGCAGCCGGACAGGGTGCAGTGGGCTTTGAGACACGCGCCGCAGATGGAGCGAGTCAGGAGATTGTCTCGGCTCTTAATCACCTTCAAACGTGGCAGCGAGTGACTGCGGAGCGTCAATTTTTAGAGCTGCTCGATGCAGGATGCCACACTCCGGTTGGGGTCTGGACCGAGCTGAAGGGAGATCAAATTCAAATGGGAGCACGGGTTTACCCCGAAGCAGGCGGTGAACCGAAGCGTGCTACCATCACGGCCTCACTGACGGAGGCGGCCACACAACTTTTCAACGCATTGTCATGAGCAAAAAAGGAATCTGTTACCTCGTGGGCGCTGGCCCCGGAGACATTGGTCTCGTTACTTTGAAAGCCAAAGAGTGCATCGAGATTTGCGATGTCTTGGTTTATGATGCGCTTTCGAGTGCTGAGCTAGTGAGCTGGACCAAGAAGGGTTGCGAGCTCATCTTTGCTGGTAAACGTGCAGCAGATCATGCCATTCCTCAGGATCAGATTAACGACCTTATTGTTGAAAAAACACTTGAGGGAAAAATTGTGACGCGTCTTAAAGGCGGCGACCCGATGATCTTTGGTCGCGGTGGTGAGGAAGCCGCTGAGCTCGCAGAAGCGGGGGTGCAATTTGAAATCGTGCCAGGGATTTCTTCGACCATCGCGGGGCCTTGCTACGCAGGGATTCCGGTGACGCATCGTGATCATTGTTCGCAATTGACAATTTTCACGGGCCATGAAGACCCGACTAAGGATGATAGCTCACTGGATTTTGATCAGCTTGCGCAGACGCCCGGAACAAAGGTGTTCGTGATGGGTGTGGCTCGGCTTCGTGGCATTTGTGCAAACTTTATCAAAGGGGGAGCAAGTGAAGACACACCAATTGCGCTGACCCGTTGGGCAACCACCGGAAAGCATCGCACGGTGCAGGGGACCCTCGCGACGATTGCGGATATTGTCGAAGAACAGAATTTTAAATCACCCGCAGTGGCCGTGATCGGCGACGTGGTGAAAGAGCGTGAAAAAATCAGCTGGTTTGAAGAGCGTCCACTTTTTGGAAAACGAATCGTGGTGACGAGAACTCGTGAGCAAGCAGGGGAACTCAGCAAGCAGCTTGGTAAACTTGGTGCTGATGTCATTGAGTTGCCAACGATCAAGATCGAGCCTCCGAAAGATAAGCTCGAGTTCGCTTCGATGGTGGCAGACGCGCACACCTACGACTGGCTCATTTTCACCAGTCCGAATGGAGTGGAAAAATTCTTCGATGCCTTCTACGCGACGTATGAAGACGCGCGAAGCTTGGGTGGACCGAGAATCGCAGCGATCGGGCCAAGCACCGCAGCTAAGATTAAAGAATATCGCTTTACCGTTGATCTTCTTCCAGATGAGAAATTTGTCGCCGAAGGGTTGATTGAAGCACTTAAAAAGCAAAGCATCGAACATCAGACTCTCCTATGGATCAAAGCCGAGGAGACTCGCGATGTCATCCAAGATGCACTTGCAGAAGAGGGGGCGATTGTTGATCAGTGCATTGCTTATCGCACTGTTCCGGAAATATCTGACCCGACCGGGGCAGCGGCACAACTCAAGAAAGATGGAGCCGACATGATCACTTTCACCAGCGGCTCAACGGTCGAGAGCTTCTTCGATATGGAAATCGATTGGCCAGAAGGTTGTGAAGCCGCAAGCATTGGCCCGGTGACGAGTAGAGCGCTTGCGAAAAATAGCCAACCAGCTGCGACGGAAGCCGCTTCTCACAACATTCCTGGACTGGTGCAGGCGATTCTTGATCACTTTGGCAAGTAGCTTCTAGCGGGCCGTGTCGTCTTCGATTCTGACTCCCTTGCTCTGACGCCAAGCAACCCAAGTGGTGGCGGTGAGAATCAGAGATGCAATGAAGAGCGGGCCGTTGAGGATGATCGCTGGAAGCGGCTCGCCATTTGAAATCGCTGGAATGAAGCGATAAAGAACGAGGCAGAGGCCGCAGATCGCAATGATCCCAAGTCCGATCTTTCCGTGACGACCGTATTTGCGGATGAAGATCCCGCAGATGATAAACCATCCGCCGAAGAAGAACCCGGTGAGCGCACCTGAAGCTTTAACCTCTTCAGGCGTCGCTGGAGGAGATGGGAGCGTTAAGACTCCGAGAATGAGCATCAAAGCACCAAAGATGAATGCGAGGATGCTCATATTTATCGAGAAGATCGGCAGACTAGTCCTCAAGTTGACCAACACTCTTTTTGTTCGGAGTGACTTCAGCTTGAAGGTTCGCATCTAGAAGCTCAGCACGGAGGTTGCTGCCACGCTTCTGACTCCAGAGGTAAACCACTGGTGCTGCGATAAAGATCGAGGAGTAGGTTCCGATGACAACACCGACCATGATGGCGAAGGAGAAGTCCTTCAGCGCAGCTCCACCGAAAATCCAGAGCACGAGGACTGCGACGAAGGTCGTGACCGAGGTAAGAATCGTCCGGGAGAGGGTGGCGTTGATTGCTTGGTTCATCAGATCCTGAATGTCACCGCGCTTGGTGCGGAGGGATTCGCGGATTCGGTCAAAGACCACGATGGTATCGTTAATCGAGTAACCAGCGATGGTGAGGAATGCTCCTACGTGGATCATGGAAAGCTCCGTGCCGATGAGGAGAACAGCGCCGATGGAGATAATCAGATCGTGGAAGAGCGCGACGAAGGCACCAACCGCAAAGGAAAATTCGAAACGAAGGCTGATGTAGAGAAGGACGGCGAGAAGGCCGATCCCGAGTGCCCAGAGGGAGTTCTTGAGGAATTCGTTTCCGAGAGTTGCTGAAATGCTTTCGGAGGAGAACGCATCTTCATCAAGAGCTCCAAGAACAGAGACGTTCGCGCGGAGGGCATCTTCGACGATTTGTCTGTCGTTTTCGGCGACCTTGATTTTGAGGATATCAGAGTCTCCACCTGGAATCGTTTCCTTTTGAGTAGAGTGCTTTTTCTCAAGGGTGATTCCTTCGAGAGCCTTGTCGATTTCACTCGTTTCAACACTGTTATCACTTGCGACCTGCACGGTGAGAACGCTTCCGCCAACAAAGTCGATTCCGAAGGCGTCATCTTTATGCATTCCTGCGGAAACGAGGGAGCCGATGATGAGGAGGGCTGAAAGCATGAAGGCGGGTTTCCGCTTATTCATGAAGTTAATTGTCCGCTCGGGGATGAGGTTCATGAAGCTGAGCTTCTTGAGTATTCCGCTGTCGGTTCCCCAGAAGAAGAGAACACGAGTGGCGAGAAGTGCGGCGAACATAGAAGCTACGATTCCGATAGTGAGCGTGATCGCAAAGCCCTTAATCTGGTCCGAGGCCTGCCAGAGAAGGATGAGCGCGGTGAGCAGCGTGGTGATGTTAGCATCGAAAATTGCGGTGAAGGCTTTTTCGTAAGCGGCTTTGATGGCTGCTCCAACGGATTTGCCGTTTGCGAGTTCCTCACGAAGGCGCTCGTAAATGAGCACGTTCGCGTCAACTGCGACACCAATCGTGAGGATGATTCCAGCGATTCCGGCGAGGGAGAATGTGGCCTTAAACATCGCCATCGATCCGAAGAGGATGAGAATGTTGATGGTCAAACCGATGAGTGCGATGATGCCTGCAAAACGGTAATAGAGGAGAATGAAGATGAGGGTGAGAATCAGACCGGCAACGGCGGCGGTGACCCCTTGACGGACAACTTCGGAACCGTAGGTTGCGGAAACTTTATTCTCGGAAAGAATCTCCAACTCGTTTCTGAGAGGGTTTCCGAGTGCTGCTACGAGGTCCTTGCGCTCTTGGTCATTGTCGAGTCCAGAAATTTGGAAGTCTTGTGAAAGGGTTGATTGAACAGTCGGTGCACTGAGGCAGACCCCGTCAACCACCACCGCGATACGATCAACGCCTTCACGCATTGCTTTTGTTGCAGCTTGGATGCGATCACCACCTTGAGAGTTGAGGCGAATTAAGACGATGCCACGTCGCTGCGGCGCAGGAATGGCGCGCTGCACCATGTCGCCTGTGACGATATTCCCGTAAGAAAGAATGATGGGCTGGGTTTGTCCTGTTTTCTTACCGTCATCGTCCAGAATGGGCATTTGGTAGAGCTTGTATCCTGCAGGGGCGAGTTCGGCTCCACTCGCCACTCGTCCGGAGAGGAATTGATTCTCAGGGTGGACTTTTTTGAGCTCGAGGATGGCGGTTTTTAGGATGATTTTACGAATTCGCTCCGCTTCTTTACCATCGACACCTGGCATCTCAATGATCAGGCGGTCATTCCCCAAGGCTTGCATCAGAACTCCATCTGCTTGACCTGCAGAGAATCGTTTTCCGAGGATTGCTTTCACGGACTCAACGGCATCTGGAGAAACGGGCTCGATGGTCACTTGACCGGTGGAGGAAACATTCTTTGCTGGCTGAATTTCGACTGTCAGAGAATTACCACCAACAAGATCGATACCGCCCTTGAGGTTGTCAAAAGAAGGTGGGTTGAGCGCAAGAACACAAAGTGCAATGACAAGACCGACCGCGAGTGATCCGACGGTCCGCTTACGGCGGTCATATTCAGTCGCGACATACCAGAAGATGAGCGCGACAATCGCGATGCCTGCGAGGACGACGAGGAGTTGGTTGTTGAGGATGTCCATGGTGTTTAGATTTTTGAAAAGGGGTGGGGGAAATAAATTATTTTTTGGAGGCTGCGTTGAGGGCTTTGACGATGCGGTCGCGTTCTTTTTTGCTCTCGATACCGCTAATCTGGAAATCGAGACTCAGCGTTGACTGAACAACGGGCACGCTCAAGGCTTGCCCTTTATCGCAGACAGCAATGGCTCGTTGAACACTGGATTCGGTAATGATGTTTTGCAGAGAAAGGATCACCGGCTCATTCTCGACTGTGTTCTTCCCGTCTCCATCGAGAATGGGAAGTTGATGGATCTGATAACCAGTCGGGCATGGCTGATTTCCTTGATCGACCTCTTTGGCTACTTTGCAGTTGTCTGGATAAACTTCTTTTAAAGCAAGGAGTTGAACAGTTTTTTGAGCTGGAGCCTTTTTTTCAGCAGCCATCGAAAAGCCACTCGTCAGAAAGACGAGAGCAAGCGCAATGACAGCTGGGAAGTTCATTTGAGAACGAGGGTAGAATGCTTAAGACTTCGCTTCGTCTTTCTTAGCGGCCTTGGCCTTTTCAACACTTTGGATCGCGGATTTCTCATAGGGGACGAAGACACCTTCAGAAAGTTTGAGGGTCACGGTCTTTTCTGAAATGTGGTGAACGGTGGAGTGGAGTCCGCCGATGGTGACGACTTTGTCGCCTTTTTCGAGAGCGTTCACTCTGGCTTCCTGTTCTTTGCGTTGCTTCTGCTGCGGGCGAATAAGAATAAAATAGAACATGACCAACATGAGGCCGATCATGATAAGAGGATTGCCAAGTGGATTAGCGGGCGGGGCTTCTGCGAGGAGAGAAAAAATGGTCATTTGATTGAGAATCTATGCTGCGTCAAAGCAGCGCGAAAAGAGAATGCAGTTTAGGCCAAAAGTAAAGGTGAGTTATTGATAGATTGATCTTTTGGCAAACGCGGTGATTCACCGACTACTTTTTCAATCCGGCCTGATAACGGGCGGTGAATTCCGCTTTGAACTCATTGAATCGTCCTTCGCGGATGGCCGCACGGGTATTCTCCATGAGCTGGAGGTAGAAGTGGAGATTGTGAAATGAGAGGACTCGTTGGGCGATGATTTCGCCTGCGCGAAAGCTGTGGCGCAAAAATGCGCGCGAAAACCTCGCGACATGTGGGTGCGATTCTGGAGTGAGTGGACTGGCGTCGAATTCGAACTGCTTATTCTTAATGTGGATCGGGCCATCGAGGGTGAAAGCCTGACCGTGTCGGGCGCACCGAGTGGGATGGACACAATCGAACATATCAACGCCTTGGCCAATCATTTCGAGGAGCTGGGTTGGGGTGCCAAGGCCCATGGCATAGCGAGGTTTATGCGGTGGGAGAAAAGGCTCGGCATTTTGAATGGCGGCGAACATTTCCTGCTCGGGTTCGCCGACAGAAACTCCGCCGATGGCATAGCCGTCGAAATCGAGATCAACCAACTCCCTCGCAGATTGTTCTCTGAGATCGGCGTAAGAGGAGCCTTGCACAATTCCAAAATGGAGTTGGCGACCTCTTCCGCTGGTGGGTTTATTTTTCTCAACCCAATCCTTACATCGCTTTGCCCAGCGAGTGGTGAGGGCGGTAGAGTCTTCGGCGTATTTACGCTCGCAGGGGTAAGGCGGGCATTCATCGAAGAGCATTGCGATGTCGGATCCAAAAATGCCTTGAATCTCCATGCTCTTTTCAGGACTGAGCATCATGGCGCTGCCATCAAGATGGCTTTTAAAGCTGACTCCTTCCTCGGTGATTTTATTGAGATTGGAAAGCGACCAAACTTGGAATCCGCCGGAATCGGTTAGCATCGGGCCATCCCAAGAGGTGAATGCGTGAAGTCCGCCGAGTGAACCAATGACATCCGTGCCGGGACGGAGCCAAAGGTGGTAGGTGTTTCCAAGAATAATCTGAGCGTCAAAAGCCTGTAAATCCTCGGGGTGTAGGGTTTTCACTGAGCCTTGCGTCCCTACGGGCATGAAAATGGGGGTCTCGATGACTCCGTGAGGCGTGGTGAGCTTTCCACAGCGAGCTCGGGTATCAGGATCATTGGCTAGGAGTTCGAACATGCGTGCGGCTCTGTGTTAGATCAGAGAGATGGGAGGGGGAAGGGAATTTGCGCAGAGTCACAAATTGAGTTCTGCGATGTGTGATTCTTATGATTACGGCAGGTGCTTTAAAATTAGAGGGTGAGCATCAGCCCAAAGTCGCAAAGCTTTATGACTCTTCAAACTGCTTCCGCCAGTGGGCTAGGCGTTCATTGATTCGTTTTTCCATGCCATTTTCGGTAGGCTCGTAGTAGGTGCGACCTTCGGGAAGGTAGGCTTGGGGAGTAAAGTTGCCGTCGTAGTCGTGCGAGTAGAGATATTGCATCGCGGCGCGGGCGGCTTCTTTCTCTTTGAGCCCTCCGGAGTTTTCGGCTGACTCCTCGCTGATTTTTTTCCGGAAACGGGTGCGGAGGTGATCGGGGACAGGGAGTGTAGCTCCGTTTTGGACATCGGCTAGTGCAGCACCGAGCGCTTTGTAGCTTGAGTTCGATTTCGGAGCAGTGGCGAGGTGGATCGTAGCGTGAGCAAGAGGGATGCGACCTTCGGGCATACCAATGAATTCGAAGGCTTGCTGGGCGGCGATCGCGACTTGGAGCGCGGAGGAGTCAGCTAAACCGATGTCCTCAGAGGCAGAAATAACGAGGCGCCGAGCGATGAAGCGTGGGTCTTCTCCAGCATGAAGCATTTTAGCGAGCCAGTAGAGCGCAGCATCGGGATCGGAACCTCGGATGGATTTAATGAAGGCCGAGATTGTATCGTAGTGTTGGTCTCCATCAGCATCGTAAAGAATGGCTTTTTTCTGGATCGACTCCTCGGCAATTGCGAGATTGATCTCAATTCGCCCATTGATAGCAGGAGTGGTGAGAACGGCGAGTTCCAGAGCGGTCAGAGCCTTGCGAGCATCACCATCAGCTTTCTCCGCAAGGTGGCGGATAACTTCCTCATCCGCCTGAATGTCGTGTTTCCCAAACCCCCGATCCTCATCAGAAATAGCGCGATGAAGGAGCTTTTCAAGTTCTTCAGTTGGAATGGATTCCAGCTGAAAAACTTGAGATCGAGAAACGAGCGGGGAGTTGATGTAGAAATACGGATTGTGCGTGGTTGCTCCGATGAAGCGAACGGTCCCGCGTTCAAGGTGTGGGAGAAGGGTGTCTTGCTGGGCTTTATTGAAGCGGTGAATCTCATCAATGAAAAGAATCGTCGTTTGGTCTCGGAGCTTAGAGTAAGTCTGCGCAGCTTCGATTTTAGCGCGGATTTCAGCGACATTAGATTCCACACCATTCAGTGCTTCGAAGCGTGAACCAGTGGAGCGAGCAATCACGCTAGCAAGAGTCGTTTTCCCAGTGCCGGGAGGGCCGTAGAAAATAAGCGAGGTGAAACGATCGGCCTCGATGGCACGTCGAAGGAGCTTTCCTTCAGCAAGGATGTGCTGCTGGCCCACGACATCCTCGACCGAGTGCGGGCGCATGCGTGTGGCGAGAGGCTCGTTCCCAGAAACCTCCAAAGGAGAGTCCGCCGGTGAGTCTTCAGGCGCAAAGAGCGAATCCATGGAAAGATTTGTAAAGTTTTGCGGCTGTTCTCGCGATGGAAAATTTCAACTCATTCGCGATCTTGCTTTGTTGATCTTCGGGAGCTAGTTTTGAGACCATGAAATACCCTCTTTTCGGAATGGCTCTAGTGCTGCTGATCGTGAGTATTTTCCTCATTCTCGAAAAAAGAGGGGGTGCCGAAAAGGATAATTCGGAGCATGCGGGGAAATCATCTCAGTTAGTGAGCGCGGCTACTGTAGGTGATTTGGAAGATGAAGGGGCTCGTTCAAGAAAAGCGTCTCTCCGAGATGGGAATGAACGAAATCTCATCATTACGACAGAATCAGGCTTGCAATATGAAGTGCTTGAGGAAGGGGCGGGAGATGCGCCTGGTCCAGAAGACATTGTAGAAGTCAATTATGAAGGCCGACTTGAAGATGGCATGATATTTGATAGCACTTACGAACGTAACCAAGCGGCATCATTTTCATTGAACGCGGTCATTAAAGGATGGGCCGAAGGGCTTCAGCTGATGAAGCCTGGGGCAAAGTATCGCTTAATCATTCCTTCCCATTTGGCTTATGGAAAGCGTGGCGCAGGGAAACAGATTCCAGGCGGGGCGGTGTTAATATTTGAGGTTGAACTCCTGTCAGTTAAAACACGAAATTAGTTTCATGTTCCTCCTTGTCAGGATGAATCGTTCCCGTATTTTTCACCCGTGAGTTCGCTAGCGACACTGATTGAAAATAATAGGAAATGGGCTACCTCTATGGCAGCAGTTGAGCGTGATTTTTTTACGGAAAGCGCCAAGGGGCAATCTCCTAAATATCTCTGGATCGGCTGTGCGGATAGCCGGGTTCCGCCCAATACCATCCTAGGTTTAGAGCCTGGTGAAGTCTTCGTTCATCGAAATATTGCCAATGTGGTGCAACACAATGATCTGAGCTTACTTTCCGTCGTTCAGTATGCCGTCGAACATCTGAAGGTAGAACACATTATTGTGGCAGGGCATTATCACTGCGGTGGAGTAGCGGCTTCGATCGATGGTCAGCGTCATGGGATCGTGGATAACTGGATTAAGCCGATTGCCGATCTCGCGGAAGTCGAGGGCGCTGAATTGGCTGCGTTTGAAGGGGATGCTAAAATCGCCCGTCTTTGTGAACTCAATGCACTTGCTCAGGCACGGAATTTGAGTCGGACTACCATTGTGCAAGATGCTTGGGATGCTGGCCAAAATCTGACCGTGCATTCGATGATCTATGATCTCGCTGATGGGAAGATTCAGGAGCTCGGGGAGCCAATCACGAGATCTTAGTTCAAAGGTCAGTCTTGCCAATCCGCTCAAATCACGCTGATACTCCTGCCGTGAGTAATTCCGAGCAGCCCCTCGTTGGTGTGGTCATGGGAAGTGATTCCGATTGGCCTACGATGGAAAAAGCCGTTGCCGTTCTTGAAGAATTTGGCGTGCCTTATGAAGCGAAAGTGGTGAGTGCTCATCGCACGCCTGAGCTTCTTGTAGATTATTCGAACTCGGCTCAAGAGCGTGGATTGAGAGTCATCATCGCTGGGGCTGGTGGGGCAGCGCATTTGCCTGGAATGGTTGCCTCGATGACCGTTCTTCCTGTTCTCGGTGTTCCTGTTCAATCTCGTGCTCTAAGTGGCATGGATTCACTTCTTTCAATTGTGCAAATGCCGAAGGGCATTCCCGTCGCAACCTTTGCGATTGGTGAAGCTGGTGCAGGAAATGCTGGTCTCTCGGCGGTTTCTATTTTGGCAACTTCTGATGCAGCTCTTACCCAAAAGCTACAAGAATTCCGAGCCAATCAACGCGACACCGTTCTTTCGAAAACTCTGCCACCTCAATCTTAACGAATATGATTCTTCCTGGAGGGACGCTTGGAATTTTAGGCGGAGGGCAACTTGCCCGCATGCTCTCACTCGATGCTCGACGCATGGGCTATCGCTCTGTTGTTTGGAGCGGAACGGCAAGTGCTGATCCCGTGGCGGGTGTTTCAGATGTTGTCATCAATAAACCGTTCGACGATTCTGAGGCTCTTGCTGAATTCACCTCACAAGTCGATGTCGTAACGGTGGAGTTTGAAAATATCCCGCTTGAAACACTAAGAACGGTTGAGGAGAAGGTGAGCCTTTATCCATCATCCGAGAGTATTGGAGTCAGCCAGCATCGCTCGCGTGAGAAGACTTTTTTGCTTGAGAATGACATTCCGTGTGCTCCGTTTGCCTTGATCAATTCGCTCGCTGATCTTGAAAATGCTTACCTGGAAATCGGTCCAGTAGGGGTTCTGAAAACCGCAGCCTTTGGGTATGATGGAAAAGGGCAAGTCAAGCTTACCGACGCCTCGCAACTCGATGATGCTTGGGAAAGTGTCGAGAGGAAACCCTCGGTTCTCGAAGGTTTCATTGACTTTGATTGTGAAATTTCGGTCCTCGTTGCGCGTGGCGCAGGCGGAGAAACAGTATCTTTTCCAGCAGTTGAGAACCGTCATCGCCATCATATGCTGGACCTGACCATCGCCCCGGCGCAGGTTGATGACCAAATTCTCGCAGATGCTGAGGTGATTGCGGCGAAGTTGGCCGAAGCTCTCGATTATCGAGGGCTTTTAGGAGTTGAGTTTTTTGTCGAGAAATCGGGCCGCGTGCTCGTGAATGAAATGGCTCCTCGGCCACACAACTCGGGCCACTTTAGCATGAATGGTGCGGTAACTTCTCAATTTGAACAGCAACTACGTGCCGTCTGTGGGATCCCACTTGGCTCACCTGAGCTCCACGGTGAGAGTGTGATGCTCAATCTTCTCGGTGACATGTGGCATGGTGATCCTTGTGAACTCGATACGGCTACTATTTTACAAACGGAAGGAGCCAAGCTGCACCTCTATGGGAAAAGTGACCCTGGCGTGCGCCGTAAAATGGGACATGTGAATCTTATCGGAGGACAGGGTGTCGTGCGGCGTGCTGAGGAGCTGAAGGCGAAGCTGCTACAGCCTTAATGCTTCTTCTCGTAGTGCTTCTTGAGCACGTCGCGGCCGAAGTCATTCTTAAGGTCGCGCCAGACGAGGTGGGCATGGTTGGCATCGTTTTGTGTGTTGGCGTATTCGATGAGGAAGTCAGCTCCCTGGATGCGGAAGTAGTGTCCTTTGCCGCGCTCTAGAGATCCGGCCCAGGCGAAGTGAAGGTCTTTGCGCTGGAGAGCGTAGATTTTACGCAGTGTTTCCGCGCTAATGTCCTTGCGCTGGAAGCTCGCGATTTGATCAACGAGGGTGAAGAGTTGCTTCACTTCTTGCCCATTCATTTTTTTGGAGGTGAGGCCTTGGACTTTGAGAGCTTTTGCGGTGCGGTCTTGGTGACTCAGGATTTCTTTCACCGATTCATCTGAAAAGACAGGGCTCTTTCCATGTGCTTTAAGAGTGACGGCGAAATTGCGTGCCGCGTCCTCGATCTCACCGAGTGGGCGCATTCCTTTGAGTGGGCCTTTTTTGAGTTCGGCAGGGTTCGTTCCATAAAAGGTCGGGAAGCCAAGCACCTTGTGTTCCGTGACCGTGAAATTGAGTGAGAGATGATGGCCTTCGAAACGCCATCCCCAAGTTTTCTTGTCAGAAGGCTCACCGAAGATCGCGATATAATATTTCTCGGTATTTCGAACTTCCGGATCACCGCCGCGATTGGCCAGAATTTGCTCAAGGGTCATAATCTGCGTCGCGGTGAGGAGGCCCTTTTGGCTCAGTCCAGTCCCAAGAAGACCGAAGGCAAGATGCTGTTGGTGGGCTTTTAATGTTCCAAAGCGGACTCCTGCGCGAACCATGGGGACGAAATGCCAATTCTCTCGCTCGTCATTTTCAAACTCAAAGCAGGTTTGTTTTTTCTGCGCGTCATCGAGGCTAGCGAGGAATATCTTCGCAGCATTGGTCATCTCAGAGGTGACCGGGTAGTGGTGGCCTTCGTGAGCAGAGAGGAGTGCAATGGAAAGGATGAGCGGGGCAATAAACTTCATGCCCTATCTACTAAAGACCGAGCATCATTCTTGCGACCGTAAAATAAATCACCATACCTGAGGCGTCGACGATAGTTGTCACTGCGGGTGCCGCAATGACAGCGGGGTCGAGTTTGATGGCGCGAGCTCCGATGGGGAGCAGGGAACCGATGACGGTAGAAGTCGCGATCTGCATGGTAAGAGCAACTGCTACGGCGGTTCCAAAGATACCAAAAGAGATGTCCGCAGGGAGTTCCGGTTTGAAGGCAGGAAGGATGAAAATAGCGACCAAGCCGATAATGATTCCCAGCAGGCCGCCGAGTAGCGCACCAAGGCGGAGTTCTTTCCAAGCGACTCGTCGCGTATCTTCGGGGTGGAGCTCTCCCAAGGCCATTGCACGAATAACCATGGTTGAGGCTTGGCCACCGGTGTTGCCCCCAGCTGCTACCACCATGGGAAGGAAGAGCGAGAGGAGGAAGGCGCCATTGAGAACTCCTTCGAAACGCAGCATGATATACCCAGAGGCAATCGCAAGGAGAGCAAGAATGAGAAGCCAGCCGAAGCGGCGTTTGAAATGCGCGAGGATGGTGGTGTTTAGGTAGGTTTCTTCAGACTGTTCACCGGAAATACCGGCCCCCTTTTCGATATCTTCGGTGGATTCTTCTTCAAGAATTTCAATGGCATCATCAGGCGTGATTACGCCGAGTAAGCGATTTGATTCATCGACGACAGGAACGAGCGCCATGTCGTAGCGCGCGAGCATATTGGCCGCTTCCTCCTGGTCAGCTGTTGCGAGGACGGTGTGTTCCTCAGTTTCGTATAGATTGTTGATCGGAGTGTCCCACGGGTTGAAGGCGAGATCACGGAGGCGAATTTTCCCGATAAGGCGTTCCTCGGAATCGATGACAAAAATCCGAGCCATCGTTTCGGTCGACTCTAGATCATCACGGAGATGGTCGAGAGCTTGCTTCACCGTCATGTCGGCAAATATTCGACCGACTTGGGCCGTCATCCGGCCACCAGCGGTCTCCTCGCCGTAGCGGAGAAGAGTGCGGGTGCGGTTTTGATCTTCTTCATCGAGCAGGTCGATAAAGTCTTTCCTTTTGGCCTCGCTGACATCCTGAAGAATGTCAACACGGTCATCATCTGGGATGGCCTCGAGCATTTCGCGCTGCTCGTCGGGCTCGAAATGATCGAGCGCTTTCTCAACAAGAGTATCGGGGATTTCCGCGAGAACATCGGTGAATCGCTCAGTTCCTAGCGTTTCGATGAGGAACTCACGTGAATCGACGCTCACTTCTTCGTAAATTTCCGCAAGGTCGGCGGGGTGGAGTCCTTTACTCAATTCCACCAAGCGTTCTGCGTCACGGTCGCTCACCGCCTGTTCCGCATTGCTGAGAGTTTCTGCCAATTCCTCCGCCACGTCACGACAGTGGGGAAACCCCCGCCCAAGTGGAAGTCAAAACCGATGAAGTCTTCGTTGTAAATCGTTGTAAAAAGAGCCGATTGCTAAATTCCAAGAAACGATGAGGTGTCAGTGAGGAGGAAAGTCATCACGATGAGGTGAATTGTTTTCTCGGTTATTTTGGTCATCTGCCTGATCCCTGGGATGGGAGCTAGCACAATAGGAATCTAATTGATGCTTGAGGTGGTAAATTTAATGATGTGGTGGCATTTTCGAATATGAATTGCCGGGCTCTCCGGAGGTCAGAAGCGTTGTTTCCCGGGGCTCGCTAATGGAGTGAATTTACTGCTGTTCCATATCGAATTCGTCTTCAATAAATGGTTCGTCAGGAACAGGATGATCGTCAATCTCTGCGGCGACATCGAGTCCCTGGTTTCCTAAAGCCATTTGATCACGTGCGCGGTCGAGGTTACCAAAGAGCGCAATGTGGAATAGGGCGTCGCCTTCATCAGCAAGACCTTCATTAGTTCGCCCGATGACCACGCCCTGATAATTAGCCGTGATTGGTGTTTCG
The DNA here is from genome assembly GCA_039768255.1 of Akkermansiaceae bacterium. Taxonomy (GTDB): domain Bacteria; phylum Verrucomicrobiota; class Verrucomicrobiia; order Verrucomicrobiales; family Akkermansiaceae; genus SW10. The sequence continues at coordinate 51,191 of JBDNAW010000124.1, forward strand.
ATTCCTCCAAAAGGATCGGAAATGAAGCCAAGAATGTCCTCCGCCTCGACCGTTTTTCCAAGAGCGATCAGAGGGGTGAAGAGGCCGCCAATCGTAGCGCGTTCCCAATAGGTTTTAGTGCAGATGACGGTGTCTGTTTTCTTTTTGCTCGCAGGCCCTTTTTTCGGAGCAAGCATACCGAGTTGTCTCATCACAGAGACGATTCCTTGCACGCCGTATCTGATCGAGTGAGCATCGAGACGCAGGGCCTCACCGCTTTCAAAGAGGAGGATCTGCTTCCCTTCCTCACGACAAAGTGAACGGAATGAATTATTTCTTAAAGGTGCTAAGACTGTTACCGGCGCATTGAAAATTTTCGCTAATTCGATGGATTCTTGATCATCAACCGTTACTCGAATTTGAGGGAGGTTGGGACGGTTTACTGTCCCAGTGTGGAGATCAATTACGATGTCTGCCTGCGGGAGAAGCTCAGAAGAGACGACTTTAGCAAGACGGGCTCCTAGGGAACCTTTCGCTGAGCCGGGGTAGAGCCGGTTGAGATCGCGCCGATCCGGAAGGTAACGTGAGCGGTTTAAAAACGCTGGAACATTCACAATAGGAACGACTAGTAAAGTCCCCTTGAGACGACTAATGGATTTTGATTTCAGAAGGCGGCGGATGATTTCAGCACCGTTGATTTCGTCGCCATGAATGCATCCAGTGACAAGAAGTGTTGGGCCAGGACGGCGCCCATGAACCACTACCACTGAGAGATCCACTCGCGTATTGTTGGTGAAAACTCCCACCGGAAGGTTGATGAGGGAACGAGTTCCCGCTTCAACTTTCTGTCCCTGGAGTTCGAAAGCAGGTCGCTTATTCTTCCATGCTGCCATTTAACCTTTTCCTCTGGTTTTTGTGCTGCTTTTGGAAGCGTTCTTGACGATGAAATCGATAATCGTTCCTGCCACGTCCTTCTTAGTAGCTTCCTCAATCCCTCTGAGACCAGGAGAGGAGTTCACCTCCATAATCACTGGACCAGTGTTCGAACGTAGGAGGTCCACGCCTGCGACGTTGAGCCCCATCACTTTGGCTGCTTGCGCCGCTGCGGCACGCTCGGCAGGGCTGATTTTACAGAGAGTGGCATTTCCTCCGCGATGGAGGTTTGAGCGAAACTCGCCTTCAGCGCCTTGACGCTTCATTGCGGCGACGACTTTACCTCCTACCACGAAGCAACGGATATCAGCTCCGCCTGCTTCTTTTACGAATTGTTGGACTAGGATGTTGGCATTCAGCCCGCGGAACGCTTCGATTACGGACTCGGCTGCTTTTTGAGTTTCTGCGAGTACGACACCGACACCTTGAGTGCCTTCGAGAAGCTTGATGACGACAGGTGCGCCGCCACAGAGCTTGATCAGAGAGCCAGTCGCTTTTGTGTCATGGGCAAAGGCAGTCACTGGAAGGCCTACACCTTTGCGTGAGAGGAGTTGTAGGCTACGAAGTTTGTCACGAGACCGAGAAATAGCGACAGACTCATTCACAGAGTAAGTTCCCATCATTTCAAATTGTCGCACGACGGCAGTGCCAAAGAATGTTTGCGATGCTCCAATTCGGGGAATGACCGCATCGTAATCATTGAGCTCACGGTTACTGATGTAGATCGAGGGCTTCTTGGTAGCAATGTTCATGTAACAGCGCACATAGTCTATCACATCAACCTCGTGACCACGTTCGGCAGCGGCCTCCACTAGACGTCGAGTCGAGTAGAGTTTCTCATTCCGCGAGAGAATACCGATTTTCATTTTTAAGAATTAGGTTTGAATCGAAGTCCGGTTAAATACGAAGAAGCGCAGTCTACGAGTATGCGATCCCTTAAGCCAGTGCGTCCTAGGAGCATTTGGAATTTCATGCGCTCTCTGTTTGAAAGGCTGATTTCGATTTCCCAAGACTGGGTTCCAATTTCAAGAAGTGTTTTGATGAAGGGGCGTTTTTCTTCATGCCCACCGGAGTCTCTTACAATGCGGTAGTCAGAAACTGCGGCCTCGGCGCGAGTTTCTATCTCTTGACGCTTCTTGAGCGGGTGTACTGAAAACCGCACCCAGTCTTGCCCTTCTTTTTGAAAGATTTCATAGTTGGTAGTGTGAAGGCAGGAGGTTCGCGCTCCGGTATCGATCTTTGTCTTTACTGCAGGAATATGGATTTTTGGGAGTGAGATCCATTCACGCCATCCTACGGTGAGGTGCTCCGAATAATCAGCCATATGAATTTTAGGTTGAGTCGTTTATTTATTCTTCGAGGGCCATTGTGCACAATAAAGCAGGACTTGGAATACTAGTTACCGTATAATTGAAGAGAAATAAGTATCCTGGAACTCAGAAAAATCAAAACCCACGTCTCTTTTGAGGAAACGTGGGTTTTTGTAAAAATTGGAGGCGGAGGAGAGAATCGAACTCTCGAATACAGGTTTTGCAAACCCGCGCCTTACCACTTGGCTACTCCGCCTTGGAGTGCGAACGGAGTAAACTCGCTTCGCGACGCTGTCAACGTGATTTAAAACTATTCATCAAGGTCGAAAGCGGTGTGGACGACACGAGCAGCTTCTTCGATCTGTGCTTCTTCAACAGTGACCGAAATTTTAATTTCGGAAGTGGAAATCATTCCGATATTAATGCGCGCTTCACCAAGAGATTCGAACATTTTAGCAGCAACGCCTGAGTGTGAACGCATTCCGATGCCAACGCAGGATAGTTTGGCGATACCCGCTTCTGTTTCGATTGCCGCATCACCTTCGAGATCATTCAGCACAGGCTTGAGCGCAACTTGAGCGCGACCAAGGTCGTTCGTGTGCATGGTGAAGGAATGACGAGCGAGCCCGTCGTGAGCGATGTTTGACACGATCATGTCGATATTGATTTCAGCTTCAGCAAGGGCACCGAGGATGCGGCCGGACATGCCGGGGACATCTGGGATTCCAGTGATGGTGACGCGGGCTTGGGAGCGCTCGATGGAGACTCCGCGGATGACTACTGCTTCCATGGCTTCGTGTTCTTCGGTGACGATGGTCCCGGGATTGTGATTGAGTGAGGATCGGACTTCAAATTTTACGCCATATTTTTTGGCAAATTCGACCGAGCGAGATTGCATGACTTTCGTGCCCACAGAAGCGAGCTCAAGAAGTTCATCATAAGAAATTTCAGGGAGCTTGCGAGCCTTAGGGACTATCCGAGGGTCAGCGGTGTAGACTCCATCCACATCAGTGAGAATTTGGCACACATCCGCTTTTACCGCTGAGGCTACGGCGATCGCGGAGAGATCAGAACCACCCCGACCAAGGGTGTGAATCATTCCTTCAGGAGTGACTCCTTGGAATCCGGCGACAATCACTGTTTTGTCTTCACTGAGGCATTTGTTGAGAAAGTCGGGCTGGATGTCGTCAATTCGACCACGGGTGTGTGAACCGACCGTGATAATGCCAGCCTGACGTCCGGTGGAAGAGAGCGTTTCGACGCCGAGTTCATTGAGCGCAATACTCAGGAGGGCAATCGACTGCTGCTCGCCGGAGGAAAGGAGAACATCGAGTTCGCGTTCGACTGGGTCACTTGAAAGCTCCTGAGCCATTCCGATCAACTGATCAGTCACGCCGCCCATCGCGGATATGACGGCGATGATTTGATTTCCGGCGGCGCGTTCTGCTTTAATGCGATTGGCGACATTCCGGATGCGGTCGATCGAGCCGACGGAGGTGCCGCCGTATTTTTGAACGATGAGAGCCATGGGACTGCAAGGGGAATTAGCAGGGGATTGCCGGAAGTAAAGCCCCTGATGATACACAATGATGGCTCTATTGATCGAGGCCGAGCTTTTCGAGCTTTGGGTTAATCACCGCGTTACAGTATCTATTGTTCTTATTGTTGAAGTAGAAGTCCTGATGTTCGTCTTTCGCTTTGTAGAAGGTCTCAGCCTTACGGATTTTTGTAGCGATCGGCTTATCAAAGACTGCTTGTGCTGTCCCCATCGATTTTTCAGCAAGCGCTTTTTGCTCATCACTGTGATAGAAAATGCTGGTAGCATACTGCGGGCCGCGATCAGCACCTTGGCCGCCAGCATCAGTGGGATCGTGTGATTTCCAGAACCACATGAGAAGAGTCTTGGTGGAGATGACGCTAGGATTAAAGACGATGTGGATGACTTCAACGTGTCCAGTTGTCTTCGTGCAGACCTGCTCATAAGTTGGATTTGGGATATGGCCACCCATGAAGCCGGAGGTGACGGACTCGACACCATCGAGCTGTTGAAAGATGGCTTCGGAGCACCAGTAACACCCGGTGCCAAAGGTGATTGTTTCTTTTGTGGAAGGCATGGTTTTTTCAGCAAGATCTTCAGATTCGGTAGAGATTGTTTCTTCTTTATTCTCTTTTGAAAATGCCTTTTCGACATCAGTGATTCGTTTCTGTTCGTCTGGGCCAGATTTGCAGGAGATGAGTAAAGCTAGGAAAAGAAATGGGAGGGATTTCATGGTGATAGTTTATTGATTACGTTCTTCGAAGTATCGGGTAGCACGCTCGCGAATCCCTTCTGGGACTTCATTGCCTTGGACGAAGTTCATGGTGGCCTCAGCATCGGCCCCCATCATTTGGCGAAGAGTGCGATGAAAGGTGCGGGTTCGATCACGCTCGTCGGTAAGATTCATGATCCAACCTCCGCTCATTGCGGGATCACTCTCTGAGGTGCGCCAGACTAGCTCGCGAACAGCATCATCGAAAGCAGGATTCCCTGCGCGAGGGGTGAGCCAGTCGGATGCTCCTTGAGGATCATCCTCTGCCATTGCCTGTATTAGTCCGGGAGCTGAGCTAGCTTGAATACTTTCGGGTTGCTGCTCGATCCAGTTTTTTGCGGCGATCGGATCTTCAGAAGCCCAACGCTCGACGACTTCACCAGCGGAACGCTCGAGTGCGTCGCTACTTACGGAAGCAGCCCAGTCGAGAGTTCCTGCGGGGTCATCTTTTGCCATCTCAGCAGCAAGTCGGGCGACGGCCCCATTTTGTAAACGCTCATCGGAGAGACCGGTGGCCCATTGTTTGGCAGCGTCAAGTCCTTGATCGAGAACTACTTTATTAAGCACGCTGTCGAGAGCATCGCCGCGCCCGCGAGAGAAGGGGAGATCTTCGAGTAATGAACTGGCTCGGTTGAGATCGTTTTCAGCAAGCCCTTTAATGATGCCCACAAGCCATGGATTTGCCTGGTTTTCGCGTTCACCGGGTTCGAAGTTCTCTTCGGCCCATGCGATCGCGGCATCTGGTTGAGTTTGTGCCCAAGTCGCGAGGATCGTTTGGCGCGCAAATGAGGTTTCGGTGTTTTCCTTGGCGTAATCGAGTGCGCCCACAGGATCCGCCTTAGCCCAGGCCGTGAGCATAATGGCGTATTCACCCATGCGCTCACGAGTAATCCCGAGACCACGGAAGGAAGCGACCACATCTTGAAATTCGCCGGGGGAGAGTTCGTTCATAAGCGCGAGGAGGGCTTCGGCACGCTCGATGGGATCATTCATCTGAACGATTTCCTGAATTTGATCCGCAGGGATGCTCGAAGAAAGCACGTTGAGAAGTTGGTCTCGTTCGCCCAAAGCTCGGCGTGATGCTGAGGTGCTGCTTCCTGAAGAAGAGCGCTCGCTCGCGCGAACGATGGTCCGACTTGAGGGCGAATCGTCAGCGTTGGATTCTGCAATTTCAGACTGACTCCCTAGATAGTAAGCCGCTCCACAGGTAGCAATCCAAGCAGCAGCGATCAGCGCAACGCGTTTCATAAGGTGTTAAAACTTATCAGAGAAAAGAAATCTTGCAGTAGAGATTTTTTGAATCTGCCATTGCGGGAGGGAGCATGCGGCGATAGGGAGTCGATATGCAAATCCTCGACGATGATTCCGCAGTGATGACCAAAACCCGTGAGTTGTGCGAGACAATCGCAAAAGACTCCGATTATCAGAGCCTTCTAGGGAAGGTTGAAGCTTTCCTCGCGAATGATGAGGCTCGCCTCAGTTACCAATCTGTCCACGAGCGTGGTCAGGAGTTAAACCAGAAGCAACAAGCTGGCCTTGAGCTCGCTGAGACAGAAATCCACGAGTTCGAGACCGCTCGCGAAAGCCTTCTTGCAAATCCAATTGCCTCTGAGTTCCTGCAGGCTCAGCAATCTCTCGAAACTCTCCAAATGGCTATTAGTAAGCATGTCGGGATGACTCTCGAGCTTGGACGAGTTCCGACAGCAGAAGATTTCGCCCAAGCGAATGGTGGAGGATGCTGCGGCGGTAATGAGGCTGAAGGCGGGGGTGGTGGATGAGGCTGCTAACTTCATTTGAGCAGTTTGCTCGATCTAATTTTTACAAATTATAAAAATATGCGAGTGGCAGTGATGAATTTCACTGCCACTTTCTGTTGCCTAAAATTGAAAACCTGCATTAGAATGCAGTCCGCGTCGTTGCACCCACATTTTCCAAGTGGAGGTGCCGGCGCTTTCACACATCTTCGCTCCGCGCAAATCTAATTTTACCTGCACCAATACCATGGCAAGTAGCATGTCAGCATTGAACCCAGATCGGGCCACTCTCAATTTCCTTAACAGTTTTCCCGAAGCTTCACG
>JBDNAW010000125.1:0-3850 GCA_039768255.1 Akkermansiaceae bacterium
CCGAGGCGCAGGCTTTGTTTTCTTGCCAAGCCCCGGCAAACTCACCCGCGTGAGACACCATTTGATCATTGGTGGCGGTCCTGCGGGACTGCGAGCGGCGGAAATCGCGTCGGGGACAGACGTGCGCGTGTCCCTCTGTGAACAGAAGAGATCGGTGGGTCGTAAATTCCTCGTCGCTGGAAAAAGCGGCCTAAATCTCACTCATTCCGAGCCGCGCGAGTCCTTCGAGAAAAAATACCGTGGTCCTAGTGAACCAGAAGTAGTTTGGCCTGATTTACTCGCCCGATTTGATAATGAAGACATCCGTAAATGGGCACATGATCTTGGAGTCGAGACCTTCGCACAGCGCACGGGCCGTGTTTACCCGCAGTCGATGAAGGCCGCGCCTCTGCTCCGTCGGTGGGTCAAGAGACTTCGTGATCGTGAAGTCGATCTCCGCATGAATCACCGTCTTGTTTCACTCTCGGTGAATCCCTTACGCGCAAAGTTTGAAACACCTGATGGCATCCAAGTCATTGAGCCTGACACCATCGTGCTCGCCCTCGGTGGGAGCTCCTGGCCTCAGACCGGATCGGATGGCAGATGGGTCGAAGTCCTCCGTGAAAAAGGCATCGCTGTTTCCCCCCTTCAATCCGCCAACTGTGGTTGGGAAGCTCAATGGCCCGAGAGCCTTTCCGCTCTCATCGAAGGGAAACCACTGAAGAATGTCATCGCCACTGCTGGAGATACATCGGAAAAAGGAGAGCTTATGCTCACCCGCTACGGCATCGAAGGCGGCCCGATTTACAAACTCGGTCCAGCCCTAAGAGCAATGAAGCAGCCCACCCTCTCGCTCGATCTCAAACCTGATTTTACCGTCGAACGCCTCGTTGCCAAAATGGAATCAGCCAAGCGAAACTTCCTCGCCGAATCCGCCACTCGCTGGAAACTCCCGGAACCAGCCCGCGACTTGCTAGAAGCACTTCACGGCCCTTTCCATTCTTCGCAAACACTCGCTGAGGCTACAAAAGACCTGCGTATCCCGCTCACCGGTCCGCGCCCAATCGCCGAAGCAATTTCCTCAGCAGGCGGAGTCGCTTGGTCAGAACTTAATAACGATCTGATGCTTCGGGATCTTCCAGGTGTCTTTGTCGCTGGGGAAATGATCGACTGGGAAGCACCCACTGGCGGTTATCTTTTACAAGGATGTTTCGCCACCGGCACCCGTGCGGCTGAGGCAGCTTTGAAATGGTAATTCTTAATAATCACTCTAAAAATCTGTTCTAAACATGTTTCTCAAGAATCTGACTCGGCCATTGGGCGAGATGATTTTTTACAGAGATTTTTGACATCTTTAGAATGAATGATTTTTTTCCCGAATGAGTTCCGTATCTTTCTGGAATGATTCCACCAAAAAATGTCTCACGCCGCCAAGCTTTAGGGAGCTTAGCCTCACTCGCCACCATTTCAATTGTCCCAAGTCGAGTGCTCGGACTCAATGGCCAAATTCCACCGTCAGAGGAGCTGACTCGCGGAATTCTCGGTTGCGGCGGGATCAGCAACTCCCACCTCAACATGCCCGGGCGCATCCTCGCTCTCTGCGATGTTGATTCCGAGCGCATGAAAGAGCGTACTCAGAAGGCCATCAACAATGGCAATAAGGACGCGACGATGCACGCTGATTTCCGCGAAGTCATTGCCCGTGACGACATTGACATCATCCACACTTGCACTCCACCGCACTGGCATGCCCACATGGCCATCGCCGCTGCGAATGCTGGTAAACACGTCTGGGGAGAAAAACCGATGTCACGCACCATTGGTGAAGGTCAAAGAATGGTCGAAGCGATCCAAAAAGCCGACGTCTCCTTCCGCCTCAATACCTGGTTCCGTTTCAAAAGCACCTTTTATGGATCAGGAGTCACCGCGACTCAAGTTCGTAAGGCTGTTGATGGCGGGCTCATCGGAGACGGGCCTTACAAAGTCACTCTGAGCGGACACACCGGTTTTAACTGGAAATTCCACTGGGTCGGAAAAACCGACCTTCCACTGCAAGCGGTTCCATCACACTTCGACTACGACACGTGGCTCGGGCCAGCACCTTACCGCCCCTACAATGTTCACCGTACCCACGGAACCTTCCGCGGATATTGGGATTACGACGGAGGAGGACTCGCCGACATGGGCCAGCACTACCTAGACCCCATCCAATACATTCTCGGTAAAGACAACGAACTCCCCGTTTCTATCGAAATCGATGCCGACCCTCAAGACACTGATGCCGTCGGCACCTGGCGGCGTATCACCTACAAATATGAAGACAACACAACGATCATTCTCGATGGCGAAAACAAGGATAAAGACGCGGCCTTTATCGAAGGATCCGAAGGGAAAATCTTCCAAGGATTTCAATCAGACGTCGCTGGCTTCACCGAGAAAGTGAAAGACCTCCCCGAGCCAGAAGCACAAGTCACCGACTTCCACCAAGCGATTCGCGAGAAGAAAAAATTTGCCCTCAACGAGCAAAACGGATTTCACTCCTGCACCTTAGTAAACCTTGGTGTCATCGCTCATCGCCTCAATCAGAACCTCAAGTTCGATCCCCAGTCGATGAAGTTCATCGATCACCCTCTCGCCGATTCCCTCATCAATCAGCTCGACCGCGACAAATGGCAACTTCCTGAAATCAGTTAACGTCGGCGACCGCTGAAGCGCTCACGAGGATCATCCTCCTCCGTCTCCTTATCCTTGTAACGAAGGATTCCATATTTGCGGAGATTTCTAATGAAGGTCTGGGTGTCTTCTTTTGTCTCTTGATTGGAAGTGATCGCAGCCAAAGCACCATCCCCTTTTTGGACATTCTCGATCGCGGCACCTGCTTGATCGACGGTCTTTTCAATGGAAGCGAGTGTTTGAGGCACACGCTCTAGCGCCGGGCTAACTTTTTGAATCGCCGAATGAGCACTTCCGGCCGCAGACTTAATCTCAGCAACCGCCTCCCTGATATCCTGAATCGCTAGACGTGCTTCAGCCATTACAGGCCCTGCATCGTCACCGAGTTCTGCGGCGGACTTAGTTGCCTTCTCAAAATGCGCAATCGCACTACTGAGATTGGTGACATTTGCATCGGATAGCACACCATCGTTAATAATCTCGATGCTCTCGCTGAGACGAATCGCCACCGCTCGAATATCATCGAGCGAGCTATCCATCTTCACCATCGCAGTGCGGGCATCCTTCATCAAAATTCGGGCATCTTCTGCGATCGATTCTGCATCGGCTTGAATCAGCTCTAGCCCACTTGGACCTCCACCCTTCAGCTGTGATCCAGCCTCAATGTAGGCCGTTGTCTCTTCTTCCGGCGGTGTGATAATAATTTCTTTATCTCCAAGAAAACCTGCCCCTGCAATTTGAAATACGGAGCCCTTGGGAATATTAAATTTATCTTCGATTGAGAGAGTGACTCGCACTTTAGCGCTCTCCATCAGCTCAGGTCTTGAAGCGACTTCGCCAACTTTCGCACCTAACATCCGGACAGAACTCCCCTTGATCACACCAGTGGCCTCTTTGAAATCAACCGTCATCGAATACTTCCCTTTCGCCCATTCCATGATGTTTCCAAACTGGAGAGCTAAGCCCCCCAACATCAATAAGCCCACGAGGATAAAGCTACCGACTAGGGTTTCTGTTTTCGCACGGTCTTTCACCATGGTGATAGTATCAGTCCGAAGAGATCGAAATTCAAACTCTATTCAATCAGGCGAATAACGGCCTCATGGTGCGAAGGAATGAGGTATGCCAGCCAGCATGGTGAATGGCGGCCACTCCCCTGAAGGGATTCTTCTGAGAATTTGCTCTCTGACACTGGCCC
>JBDNAW010000126.1:0-9306 GCA_039768255.1 Akkermansiaceae bacterium
ACTTCGGTGGTGAAGGCCGGAACAGCCCAAGAAGCGCGGGCCCGAGTCCCCGTAAAGGTCGCCAATGCCAGTGCACACCCCAACTAGGTGGATTTTTCTAACGCGCATCGTTCAGGCGAGCAAAACCTGATCGCGCCATCGTTCCAGAGAGAGCACGCTCTGCGTGAAAAATGTGCGGTCGCAAGCATGCGGGCCATGCCCGCCTTGTGATTGAGCCATTCAACGGCTGGCTTTGGGTCCACAAGGTTTCTTTGACTGAGCCCTCAGCTTCTACAGGCCAAACTTAACCACCACTTGATCAATAAATGGATGGTATTTCTTCGGGCTACTCGCGCGCCAATTGGCGAGGTAGGCTTTAAAGGGAATCGCTTCCTTACGGCGTTTCACGTTGAGAAAATGGAATGCCCCCCAGTTGGAAGGGGTCTTTTTGAGATGAGGGAGAAGTTGAAGGGCGATGACGCCATTGAGGTCACGCCGGTATCCATCGCTTTTCCGAAGGGTCACTTGATGGTTCTGAAACCATTCTTGAAAGCTCACCCCTTCAGGAAGTTGATCGCTTTTTCTGGTTTCGTAGTCCTTGGCATAGTTCGCAAAGGAATTGGCGTAGTCTTCCGCGCCTGAGATCGCGGGGTTTGTTTTCCAGAGTTTTGCCATTTCTCCTATGACGTAGATCGAGGCCATTTCACAGACGGCTTCCTCGAACCAATGATTGCTTCGATCCCCTTTCTGGCAGACGACAAGGAGGTGACAGAATTCGTGTGAAAATTGGTAGATGTGTTGGCTCCAATAAGATTCCTGAGAGGAAAGCTTGATTCGTTTATGTCCCTTTTCATTTTCACCGAAGAGAGCGATCGGACCATCTGCATCATAGCTGATCTCAATCGGAGGGAGCTCTGCCTCCGGGAAATCACGCCATAAGATTCCGCCGGCTTGTTTAAAGATCTGGTGGAGTTTTTCCGATGAGTATTTCCAATCGGAATCCTGCACAAAAATTTGAAAGTCTTCCTGCTTCCGCACCTTATTCGCCGTTACCACCAAGGTCAGAGAGATGAAGAGAAAGCAGAATCGAAACGTAATCATTTTTCTTTTTGGTCTTCGATGGCTTCTGAGAGCCAACGATTGAAGCGCGCGGCGTAGGCTTGCTTTTCTTCGGGAGTAAGCTGGTGAGCTTTTGGTGTGAGGGTTAATTCGATCTCTTCACCATTTCGTGCAATTTGAAAAACGGAAGGGACATCTGGTTTATGACGCACGAACAATGCTTGAATTTCGTCGTCCTCCAATTTCGGGTCAAAAGAAGTGCCATTGATGGAGAGTATTTGATCACCACGCTTTAGACCACCGATTGATGCAGCGGTACGGCCCATGACGAATTCTACTTCAAGAATTGTTTTGGTGTTCCCAAGGGGCGAAGGGCTGCGCTTTGCAATGTATCGGAAGCCATAAAGTGGACGAATTTCGGGAATGTAGATTACTCGAAGCACTCCGATGAGCCGCTGGCGAATTTCAGGTGAAGTGGTGATCGAGATCTTTTGAGGGAATTGCTCGAAAGCTCTCTCTACGTTTTTCTCAGCCCAGTCTTGAAGGCTTGTGGTAGCGGCGTCTCGTTCTGCAAATTCTTCCGAGTCCATCTGCGCCAACAAAGTCGGCCAATCAAGGTTAGCCTGTTCCGCGATCGCGGGATGCTGAAGACAGAGGAGAAGAAAAAGGAGCCGCATAAAAAATTAGAATTAACGAGTGCGCCCATCAGCGATCGCTTTCCCAAGTTCAGCTTTGAGACGCGCGAGCACTTTGGGGTTCTCTTGCGCGAGATTTCTTTGCTCGGAAGGATCGGCATCAAGGTTGTAGAGCTGAAACTCAGGCACCTTAGTGTTAGCGAGCTTGATCTCGACTTTGGTGTTCCTCGCCTTTTCATCTCTGTGATGAGTGAGTTTCCATTTACCGGAACGATAACCAAAGCGTCCGCGCCCACCGTTGTCTTGTTGGATCAAAGTGGCGCGACCTTTGGCATCTTTTTGACCAAGAAAGGAAGCCAATACATCGAAGCTGTCTTTACATGAATCTGCTGGGAGATCGGTCTCGGTGAGAGCAGCGAGGCTCGCAGCAAGATCAATGGTGCAAACGATATTTTCAGATACTCCGGCAGGAATTTTTCCAGGCCAGTTTGTGATGAAGGGGGTGCGAGTTCCACCTTCATAGATGCTGTATTTTCCACCTTTAAAAATACCAGCAGCTTTATGGCTTCCGAGTTTTTCGAGGGCTTCGTCTTGGTAACCATCATCCATCACGGGGCCGTTATCAGAGCAGAAAACGATGAGTGTGTGATCGCGTAGCTTAAGTCGATCGAGGGTTTTTACAATTTCGCCCACAGTCCAATCAAGTTGCACGATGGAATCGGCCCGAAAGCCATTCGGGGTGACGCCTTGGAAGCGCTCATGCGGGATGCGCGGGACGTGAAGGTCGTGTGACGCGTAAAAGAGAAAGAAGGGTTGGTCTTTATTTTTTTCGATAAACTCGATGGATTTTTCCGCCCATTTATCGGCGAGGTCTTCATCACGGAAGCGGGCCTTGTGACCTCCGGTGTAATAGCCGATACGGGAGATCCCATTATGGATGGTATGATTGTGTCCGTGGGACCAATCTTGCTTCAGCGTATCGCGGTGTGTTTTTCCGGTCGGGTGATCGGGCGATGGTTTTTGCATCCCGACCCAAAGCGGGTCTGCAGGGTCGAGGTTGAGGACCTTGCTCTCGGTGACGTAAACCTGTGGGACGCGGTCGTTGGTGGTGGGAAGAAGGAAGTGGTGGTCGAAGCCTATCTCACGTGGTCCGGGCTTGAGTTCACCATTCCAGTCTGGACCTTTGCCTTTCTCACCGAGACCAAGGTGCCACTTCCCAACAACTCCAGTTTGGTAACCGGCTTTTTTCATGAGATCAGGCAGAGTGAAGGTATCGGCATCGATGATCAGGTGGCCATTGGGCGGTGCGATTCCAGTACCAGATTTTCGGAAGGCGTAGGTGCCGGTGAGAAGTGAGTAGCGTGTCGGGGTGCAGGTGGAGGCGGAACAGTAACCGTGAGTGAATTTTTGCCCACCACTAGCAAGGGCATCAATATGCGGGGTTTTAAAGGTAGTGGCGCCGTAGCAGGAGAGATCACCATAGCCGAGATCATCAGCCATGATGACGATGATGTTTGGCTTCTCCATAGAGAACGCAAAAATTGTGGAGCTGAGGAGAAAGGAGCTGAGGAATGCTTTCATTTTGTGGTATATGCTATGCCTGATCTGGATTCATCTGGGAAGTTCATTTCGCGCCTTGGCAGCAAAATAAGAAGGGCTAGGCTAAAGAAGTGGATTCAATCACACAAGCAGCCCTCGGAGGAGTGGTGGGAGAATTAGTTCTAGGGCGAAAGCTCGGCTGGCGAGGAATGGCTTGGGGGTTATTTTTTGGGACGCTACCGGATTTGGATATTTTGGTATCGCCATTTCTTGATGAAGTGACACGGCTGAAGTGGCATCGCGGGATCTCGCATTCGATTTTACTCATGTTTGTGGGCGCTTTTGTTTTTTCAAAGCCACTTTCGTGGCTACATCGTGAGCGAGAGCTCTCGACGATACGAGCAGCTTGGTTCGTCTTCTTGGCATGGAGCACGCATGTTTTAATTGATGTATTCACGACTTACGGGACGCAGATTTTGGAGCCATTTTCGGATACGCGGGTTTCACTGAATAACATGTCGATTATTGATCCGTTGTTCACGCTACCGCTGCTGGTCTGCGTTTTGATTACATGTGCTCGAGTTCAGTGGAATGTCATCAGATGGATTAAGCATCGTTTTGCATCTGGACATCGACCAGAAGAGCTCGTTTTCACCGGGAGGTCGGCACGGATCGCGCTGACCTTAAGCTGTCTTTATGCACTGTTCAGCTTTGGGATGAAGCTGAGAGCAACCAAGGTATTTGAAGCTCGGATGATAGCGGAGCTACCCAAGGCGGAGCTCGTGCAGGTTGCCCCTTCAATGGGTAACACCATCTTATGGCGCGGACTGGCTGAAACGGATAAAGGTTATTGGGTCCTCCATTGGTCCCCACTTGATCAGGAGCAAGGGAAGTGGGATTTTTACCCGAAGTATGAAACGCTCACTGAACATTTGCGCGATGAGCCGATCTATCAAGGAATCGATTGGTTCTCTCGCGGGTATTGGGTGGCGCGACGTTTCCCGACTGGAGAGATCCAGATGGCAGACATGCGTTATGGAGCGTTCCGAAATTTAAAGACAGGACGTCAGGAGCCGATGTTTCAATGGGTTCTCTACTATGATCAGGATGGGAATTTCCAAAGTATGCAAGGGCGCCCTTCCGAGCTTGATGCGAAGGCCTCCCTGAAACTAATCTGGCGACGCCTCACTGGCCATCTTTCTCAATGGCAAAGCATAAAATCATTTTAAAATCTGGTCGACTTCTGGCGATTGGGGATGTGCATGGGTGCTTGAAGGCACTGAAGAATCTTCTCAATCAAGTCGATCCACAGTCTGAGGATACTGTGATAATGCTGGGCGATTATATCGACCGTGGACCTGATTCGAAAGGCGTGATTGATTACCTCTTAAACTGGGAATGGAAGGCGTCCCTCGTCTGCCTCAAGGGAAATCACGAGCTCATCATGAAGCACGCACTCCAATCGAAGCTTCATAGTGACCACTGGAAAGAAGTCGGTGGTCAGGCGACGCTCGATTCTTATGGAGGTGATTTAGAGAAGGTCCCAGAAGCTCATTGGGACTTTATGGATGGGGCTCGATATTTTTATGAGACCGAAGAATTCATTTTCGTGCACGGCGGCCTTAATCCCAGACAACCTCTACTCGATCAAAACCAAGAAGAGATATGCTGGTTACGCTTTCGGGATGCCAAACCCCACAAATCTGGCAAACTCATAATTTGTGGCCATACGGTACAGAAAAAAGGATGGCCCACTGATAAGGGATTCGCAATTTGCATCGATACCGCAGTGTGTCGAGGTGGATTCCTGACCTGTCTCGACGTCGAGCGCGGACGATTTTGGCAAGTGAGCGAGTCTGGAGAATCCCGCACAGGAAAGCTCCCTCGTAAACTTCGGAAGAAACGCCGGACCGAGAAGCACTAAGACTTCTTCCGAGCTAGGAAGTTCACCGAACGGCAAAGCTGATACCAAATTGCGAAGCAAAGCAAAATGGTCACGGTAAAAGTTCCAAGCGCAAATTGGTGGCGTGGGTTCATCAGGTCATTTGGCACTTCTCCTGAAATCCACAACATTAAGATGATGACCTGCGTCATCAAAAGACCGATACAGAAAAGAAGGAATCCAAACTTCCATACCGACTTAGCCTCTGAAAACCCTGGATGATGTTTAGCATTAAAATTCCACAGTTTCGCCCATCCAAAAATTGCGACAAAAGACCAGAGGCCATTAAAAAATGGAATCAAGAAAACCATCACCGCCTTAGTGCCATTCATGGGTGCACCGAGCATATTCATCATATTCCAAGCACGACGAAGATAGAGCAGGGAAAAAAGAACCCACCCCGCGAGGGAAAGCGCGGCAAAGGCCAAAACAATCAAGCGTGTCGGCGGATCAGAAATCAGCGTAGACAAATACCCTAGCCCTCCCGTAAAGGAAATAAAAGCAAGCAACACCGAAAAATGTGTCCTCCCAAGATGAGGAAGATAAAGACCGCCTGGAGGTCCTTCTGCGATCGACCGCTCAGCGTTGGGGGCGGCATAGGGTTTTTTGTCTGTAAGAGAAGACTCCGGACCAGAGTCTCTCTGTGCAGGTGGAGGTAAACTAGGCAATAAGCCCACAATTTCTTCTGACGAATATCGATCTTCTTCTCCTTCACGCCATACCGTCATCCCTTCGGTGAGAACTCGCTTCAAAGCCTTCCCTCGAAGTTCACGAAATGGCATCGGCCCGTGCTTCACACCGTCCAAGTCCTCATAAAACCACCAAAGGGCTTCCGGCTTACCAAGCGGAGATTCATATGTGCGGTTATTTGCAGGTAATAAAGACACTGAAGAGACATTTAGCAGATTGCATAAAGTTTCTAAAATCCTAATTCTCGGAAAATTCTAACAGATTACACCATTACAATAAGCCAGCAACATACCTCGATTAAGATAAAGGGAAAAGTCAGAGTAATAGCATTAAAGATAAATGAAACATTCTGTAAAATAGGTAAAAATTGTCCATTTGATCCGAAATGTATGAGGTGAAATATCCTGCTACCCGATTGCCACTATTGGTTGCGGGTTGAGCATCGCCATATGAACCGTGAATAGCACCACTTGGGGATCAGAAATCCAAAAAAAAAGCGAACAAGATGACACCGCCTTACCCTTAGATACGACAGCAAAATTGATCCGCTCATCATGAGCACATCTTAGCGGGCTTGTCCTCCTGAGCGTTCTCACACGCCGCTGTTGAAATTTTTTTGATCTCATCAAATAATCTGAAAAACTCCCTCCCCTTCAGCTTCGGGATGGTATTTGCGCTCTTTGTCACCGCAATTGGGACGATGATGATGAATTCGATTTATTATTAAGATTGTCTCACCGCAAAGGCGCTGCTTCATATCGCTGCGATGACGGGCGCACGATACCGACCAGAGATCGACGGCTTGCGGGCCATCGCGGTCATTGCCGTGCTTCTTTACCACTTCGGACTCTCAGTTCCTGGCGGATTTATCGGGGTTGATGTCTTTTTTGTGATCTCTGGGTTCCTGATCACTGGGATTTTACAGCGACAGCTCCGTGAAGGCCGCTTCTCACTGGGAGATTTCTGGGCGCGGCGTATTCGTAGAATCGCACCCGCTGCGGTGGCGATGTCTCTTGGGACCTTAGCGATGGGCTGGCATATTCTTGATTCCAGTGACTACCGAGATCTCGCCCGGTCACTCATGGCGCATGTGTTCTTCGCCTCCAATTGTTACTTCAATCGCGATCAAGGCTACTTCACAGAAAGCGCAGAAAAGGAACCGCTCTTGCACACCTGGTCACTCTCCGTAGAGGAACAATTTTACCTCCTCTTCCCCCTTCTCTTACTCTTCCTCTGGCGCTTCGCACGTGCCAAAGTCCCGTTCATCCTTGGCGTGATCGCGCTCCTTTCCCTCGCTGGCAGCGCTTGGCAAGTTCATGCCGATCAAAAGGCCGCCTTCTTCCTCTTGCCAGCTCGCGCTTGGGAACTCTTAGCCGGAGCCCTACTTGCCTTCAAGCCGGTCGGAAAACCGCATCGCTCTCATGAAGCACTTTCACTCCTCGGGCTAACCTTGATCTTTGTGCCGATGGCTCTCTTTGAAAAAGCCACTCTCTTTCCTGGTCTAAATGCCCTTCCCCCCGTTCTTGGGACGGTGCTCTTCATCGCCACCAATGAAGCAAGACTGACGCGGACAGGACGACTTTTAGCAGCGCGCCCAATGATCAGCATCGGGCTCATCTCCTACTCTCTCTACCTCTGGCATTGGCCCCTTGTCGCGTATGTCAACGTCATGGTTATCGAGGTCACACTCCCGTGGAAAATCGGGATGCTTTTGCTCTCCGTTATCCTTGGAATTCTCTCTTGGCGCTTCATCGAACGCCCTTTCCGTAGTGGCGCTCTCCTTACTAAAAGGCGATCCAGTTACGCCTTCGGTGCAAGCACGCTCATTGCGTTATGGATGGTCGCATTTTCTATCCGAACCCTCGTTTCAAGTGGTGGATCCGGCGTGCGAGACTTCAGCAACACCGGAGCAGCAGCTGCGGTCCTTGGAGTCGAAAAAACAAACATTCCCGACTTCATCCTCTGGGGAGATAGCCACGGCACTTCTGCGGCACACGCGCTTGATCAAGCCGCCACTGAGCTTAATCTATACGGTCTTGGTTACCTTAATAATGGCACTCCTCCTATTCCGGGACTCTGGTTCTCCGATCTCACCTCCGGGCAAATCACAGAAATGGAAAAGCTCAATGCCGAGGTGGAGCAGAAGATCATCGAAAGCGGGTCTAAAAACCTCATTCTGATTGGTCGTTGGGTCGCCCGCTGTGAGGGCTACACTGATGCTGAAGTAAAGCATCAACAACCAAACTACCGTTACGTCGGGATGGTTGTGAATGAGGACTGCCCAGAACCCCACCTCGAACATTCTCCACGCATTCTCATTGAGAAGATCGAAGCGCTCGCACGCCGTCTCAGCCAACATGGCATCCGCATTTCACTCCTCCAGCAAGTGCCGGAGACGACCTCGATACAGACGGCCAATCTCGTCGATGCGCAAAAACGCTTTCCAAAATTCAACAGCCTCCCCGCACGCACCACAACGCTAGCGGCCCACAAAAAACGTCAGCAAAAGACCAACGACGTCTTTGCGAAACTCGATCAAGACCTCATCGCAATTGTTGATCCTACCAATGCGTTTTTCCCTGATGGTGAGGCGCTTAAAATTTACGATGACGCATCTTATTATACTGACGATGATCACCTCACTCAGACCGGATCACTACACTACCTGACCCCGGTCTTTCGTATGATGCTTGAGGGATTTACCGATCGCTAAAAAAGCCTACATGCATCGGAAATCTGAAATGAAAATGGCAGGAGCTGCGTTTCCTCTCTCATGAGTAAGCTCTCTCAAGCCGTCAGCATCAATCCGTATTTCAAAGTCCAGCCGGGGAAGCTTGAGGATTTTAAGAATACGATGAAAACCTTCGTCCAGCGCACCTCCACTGAAAAGACCTGCTACTACTATGACTTCACCGTTTGTGGAGAAATCGTCTTCTGCCGTGAAGCATATGAAGGCGCTGCCGGATTACTGGCACACCTCGAAAACGTCGGAGCCTGCATCGAAGAAGCTCTCGGATTTTCTGAACTCATCCGAGTAGAAGTTCATGGCCCCAAAGTTGAGCTTGATCAACTCCGTGAACCGCTCGCAGACCTCAGTCCAGACTTCTACGAGCATATCACCGGAGTGAGCAGGTAAATCACTCGGTTTCAGGAAGCCCAACACGGAAGGATTTTTTCCAATCCGCTTGCGCTGGTTCATTGCCGGTGACTAGTGCCGATTCCCATTGCTCGTTATTCCACCGAGTTCTCGAATCAGCAGTCCAAAATTCATAGTGGTTGAAAACTGGGCCGCCATAGGTGCAGGCCGTGCCATCGGAATGCTTTACCGCAATGAGCATAAATTGGGTGCGGCCCACCCCTTGATGGAGCACACCGCCGGGATCACCCGTGCAAATGGTATCCAAAGAATCGGTATGAACATCGACGACTACGGGGCTCCAGACCGCAGAAGGATGCTCATCT
>JBDNAW010000127.1:0-16239 GCA_039768255.1 Akkermansiaceae bacterium
AATACTTTGCCAACTTTCTACTATTTAAGAAATCCGTAACATCTCTTCTTCTGCCCCTTCACACTTGCCCTATTTGTGCGATCTCCTAGTCTGGGATTTCGCTCCCATGCACCGCCTTTTCGTTGAAAAAACCGCCGGATTCGCCTCCGAATCGCAACACCTCATCGCCGATCTCCGCGCGAACCTTGCCATCGAGTCCATCACCAACGCTCGCATCGTTCAACGATACGACCTTGATGGCCTAAACGAGGACGAATTCTCCCAAGCTTCTGTGCTCATCCTCTCTGAGCCACAAGTTGAGACCGCATCGCCTCAGCTCTCGCTCGAAAAGGGCGAGTATTCCTTCGCGATCGAATTCCTCCCCGGCCAGTTCGACCAACGAGCCGACTCCGCCGCACAATGCGTTCAGATTCTCACCGGAAAAGACCGCCCCTACGTTGCATCCGCCAAGATCATCATTCTCTCCGGAGACCTCTCGAAAAAGGACCTCGCACGCATCAAGACCTACCTCATCAATCCCGTCGATTCTCACGAGGTCTCTGTCACTGATCCTACGGAAAAGAAAACCTCACCCGCTCCTGCAAAAGTTGCGGTGCTCAACGGATTCAACACGCATGACCAATCCGGCTTTGAAAAGCTCCGCTCTGAGTTAGGCCTCGCGATGTCACTCGCTGACCTCGTCCACACTCAGAAGTATTTCCAAAGTGAAGATCGTGAGCCCACCATCACTGAGCTCCGCATGCTCGACACCTACTGGTCGGACCACTGCCGTCACACCACCTTCATGTCGAAGATTGATCAAGTCAGCTTCGAACCCGGCTCCGAGATTGTCGAAGAGGCTTATCAAAACTACCTTCGCGTCCGCACCAATGTTTACGGAGCAGACACCGAGCGCCCTGTTACCCTCATGGATATCGCGCTCATGGGCATGAAAGAGCTGCGCAAATCTGGTGAACTCGATAACCTCGAGATCTCAAACGAAATCAACGCCGCAAGCATCGTCGTCGATGGCGATGACGGCCAGGAATGGCTCGTTCAGTTTAAGAACGAAACACATAACCATCCCACCGAGATCGAGCCCTTCGGTGGTGCCGCGACCTGCCTCGGCGGTTGCATTCGCGATCCCCTTTCCGGCCGTAGCTACGTCTACCAAGCGATGCGGGTCACCGGAGCAGCTGACCCCCGCACTCCGTATGCCGACACCATCCCCGGCAAACTCCCGCAGCGTAAAATTTGTCAGGAAGCCGCTCACGGCTATTCCTCCTACGGAAATCAAATCGGTCTCGCCACCGGAAAGGTCTCCGAGGTTTACCACCCGAACTATGCCGCCAAACGCATGGAAATCGGAGCCGTTGTCGCCGCTGCTCCGCGCAAGAACGTCTTCCGAGGTGGCCCTGAAAATGGTGACTACATTCTCCTCATCGGTGGACGCACCGGACGCGATGGTGTTGGCGGCGCCACGGGCTCTTCGAAAGAACACACCGACACCGCGCTTGATAATTCAGCCGAGGTTCAAAAAGGAGATGCTCCTACCGAGCGTAAGATTCAACGCCTCTTTCGCAATCCCGAGCTCGCTCCAAAAATCAAAATCTGTAACGACTTCGGAGCCGGAGGAATCTCCGTCGCGATTGGTGAAATTGCCGACAGCCTGATCATCGATCTCGATAAAGTCCCGAAGAAATACGACGGCCTTGATGGCACTGAGCTTGCCATCTCTGAGTCCCAAGAGCGGATGGCAATCTGCGTGGATCCAAGTGAGGTCGACTACTTCATTGCCGAGTCAGATAAGGAAAACCTCGAGTGTGTTCACGCCGCCACCGTCACCGATTCCGGCCGCCTCATCATGACTTGGCAGGGCGAAACCATCGTGAATCTCTCGCGTGAGTTCCTCGATACCAACGGAGTCCAACAAGGCGCCGCCGTCCACGTCAAACCTCCACAAGCAGAGTCCCCCCTCGGTCACGCCATCCCTGCCGTCGCTGCAGAAGATGACCTCGAGGATAAAATGCAAGCCGCCCTTTCCGACCTCAACACCGCCTCCCAAAAAGGCCTCGGCGAAATGTTCGACTCCTCTGTCGGAGCCGGAAGCGTTCTTGCTCCTTTTGGCGGAATGCACCAGCGCACACCCGTCGACGCCATGGTCGCGACTCTTCCTTTCCTCGAAGGCCATAGTAAAACTACCACACACATGGCTTGGGGATTCAATCCCTACCTCGCCAGCTGGAGCCCCTACCACGGTGCGCTCTACGCCGTCACTGAGTCCGTCTGCCGAGCGGTCGCTTCCGGCGCAAAGCTCTCAGACGTTCGTCTCACGCTTCAGGAATACTTCCCCAAGCTTGGCGGCGACCCCGCCCGTTGGGGGCTCCCCTTCTCCGCTCTCCTAGGAGCTTTCCGCGCTCAGCATGAACTTCGTCTAGGCGCCATCGGCGGGAAGGACTCGATGTCTGGATCCTTTAATGAGATGGACGTGCCTCCGACTCTCGTAAGTTTCGCACTCGCTCCCGGCAGCACCGAATCCGTCATCTCCCCCGAGTTTAAAAAAGCCGGATCCACCGTTTCGCTCATCGCGATTCGCCGTGATGACGACGATGTCCCAGACTTTGAGTCTCTTAAAGACATCGCCGACCGTCTCCACGCTGAAATCGCCAAGAGAACCATCCACGCCATCCACAGTCTCGATCACGGCGGCATCGCCACGGGTCTTGCTAAGATGGCCTTCGGGAATGGCATCGGCTTCCATGCCACTGCCGCCACTGATCTCTTCCGCGAGCGCTTTATCAGCTTCCTCGTCGAATCCGACGGCCCACTCCCTGAGGCCTTCGGCGCAAAGATCATCGGGAAAACTCAAAAAGAAGCGCAATTCGACTTTGGCGAAGTCACCCTTCCTCTCGATCAACTCCTCGACACCTGGTCCGAGCCACTCTCTACCATCTTTCCTCAAGAAGCCGATCCAAGTAGTGACCAAGTCGAAACCTTCTCCAGTTCAACGTTCAGAGTTCAACGTTCAACCTTCAACGTTCAGAAGCCAAAAGTCATCATCCCTTCTTTCCCCGGCACCAACTCGGAATACGATTCCGCCAAAGCCTTCGACCTCGTCGGTGCGGACACTCACATCGAGGTCTTCCGAAACCTCACCCCGCAAGCGGTCGAAGAATCTCTCTCTGCGCTCGCCGATCAGATCAAGCAATCGCAAATCCTCTTCATCCCCGGCGGTTTCAGTGCTGGAGACGAACCTGCCGGTTCTGCCAAGTTCATCGCTACCATTCTCCGCAGCCCTCGCGTTACCGATGCCGTGATGGACCTCCTCAAAAACCGTGATGGACTCATCCTTGGAATTTGCAATGGCTTCCAAGCTCTCGTCAAAACCGGCCTCGTTCCCTACGGAGAAATCCGCGATCCTAAGCCGGGCGGCCCCACATTGACTCATAATGATATTGGCCGTCACATCGCCCGCTACGCCACCACCCGCGTTGCCTCGAATATGTCACCATGGCTCTCCGAATGCGAAGTTGGCGATCTTCACAACGTCCCCTTCTCCCACGGCGAGGGAAAGTTCTACGCGAGCGAAGACGAAGTCCGCGACCTCGCCAAAGCAGGACAGATCACGACCCAATACACCGATTTTAAGGGCGAAGCTACCATGTCCCCTGAGTTTAACCCAAACGGATCTATCTTCGCCATCGAAGGCATCACTAGCCCCTGCGGAAAAGTCCTCGGAAAAATGGGCCACACCGAACGCCGCGGTCCCGACGTCGGTCAGAACATCACAGGTAACAAGCACCAGCCGCTCTTTAAAGCTGGGGTTAAATATTTCTCTTAAACCCTTCGCTTAACCTAGCGAATCCACATCATACACACAGCCCCCCCAACTTCCTCCACTGGCATTTTGGAGGTGAGCCCAGAGGCGGGTGTCGGCCGGGAGATCGGGGTGGACTTTGATCTCGGGGTGGAGCGTTCGTTTTTCCAGTTCTGAAAAATCACCGAGGTAGTCGATGCTTCCTTCGAGCGAGTTGGTATCGATTCGCACGCGGATGGAATCGCCATCGCGGAGTTTTCCGACTGGACCTCCGGCGAGCGCTTCCGGACTGACATGGCCGATACAGGCTCCAGTCGAGACTCCGGAAAAACGACCATCGGTGATGAGGGCGACTTCTTTTCCAACGGCACAATATTTTAAAGCAGAGGTGACTTGAAAGGTCTCCGGCATCCCCGCGCCCATCGGGCCAATTCCGGCAAGGACCATGACATCGCCGGCTCGGATGCGGTCATCGCCCGTAGATTTTACCGCAGTGATGGCTGCGGCTTCACTCCCAAAGACTCGCGCGCGACCTTCGATGAGGTAGATGCCGTTTTCATCGATCATCGTTGGATCGATGGCGGTGCTTTTTACCACACCTCCTTCTGGGGCAAGATTCCCCTGCGGAAAGGTCACGGTGCTGGGAAGTCCGTTTTTCAGAGAACGAATAACGTCATCGGGATCGATACCATCGACTATAAAAAGTCGCTCGCGCACTTGTTTCCGGCGCTCCGACTTTTCCCACCATACGAGATTTTCACCAAGCGTCTGGCCACTCACGGTGAGGGTATCGAGATCGAGAAACTCACGCAGCTGCAGCATCGCCTCCGGCACTCCACCTGCGAGGAACACCTGCACCGTGGCGTAGCCTTGCGGTCCGTTAGGGAGAGCATCGACGATCCGGGGAACAAGTTGATTCGCCTCTTTCCACTCCGTGACCGTCGGCCTTGGTAAGCCTGCGGCGTGAGCGATCGCGGGCAGATGTAAAATAAGATTGGTCGACCCGCCAAAGGCCGCGTGCATGATCATGGCATTTCGAAAAGACGCTTCGGTGAGAATATTTGAGAGCGTCATTTTTTCCTCCGCGAGATGCATCGCAGCGCGCCCACTCCGCATGGCGAGGTCTCGCCAGATTTGCGCTCCACTTGGGCTCAGCGCGCTGTGCGGAAGGCTCATTCCGAGAGCCTCGCCCATCACTTGGCTGGAGGCAGCGGTACCGAGAAATTGACAACCTCCACCGGGGCTCGCACAAGCACGGCAGGCGGTAGCTGCAGCTTCACCAAGGCTCACTTCGCCATGGGCGTAGCGCGCGCCGAGCGATTGCACTTTAGCTAAATCCTCGGTCTCTTCGCTCAGCAAACTCACACCACCAGGAACGAGAACTCCGGGAAGGTTTCCACAGCCCGCAAGAGCCATCATCATGGCGGGAAGACCTTTGTCACAGGTCGCGACACCGACGACTCCTTTCGCGGTCGGGAGTGAACGGATGAGACGACGCAAGACCATCGCGGCATCATTTCGATAAGGAAGTGAGTCCATCATCCCGCTTGTGCCTTGCGTGCGACCATCACAGGGATCACTGCAGAAGCCCGCGAAAGGAACACCATCGAGTCGTGATACTTCCTTGGCAACTTCTTCCATCAGTAGCCCGACTTCCCAATGGCCGGAGTGATAACCGAGCGCGGTCGGAGTCCCGTCGGGTTGGCGAATTCCACCTTGGGTGGAGAGAATGAGAATTTCTTTCTTCCCCCACCCTGCCGTTTGCCAGCCCATGCCGACGTTTTGCATCCAGCCGAAGAGGTCGCCGCTGGATCCATTTTTTAAATCGTCACCTGAGATCGGAAGCTCGCCATCGGGACCATCGGCACGCGTGACGACTTCTTCGATTCCTTCATTTCCCGACTCAAGAATATCTTTCATGCTACCGTGTTTTCAAGCGTTCCGATTCCTTCGATGGTGATCCTCACGACATCGCCAGAAGTGAGTGTGAAATCGTTCCCGGGCACCACGCCCGTGCCCGTCATGAGGAGTGCGCCATTGGGAAAATCGAGTTCGCGGTAAAGTGCTTCGACGAGCTCTTCAAGGGAGCGTTTGAGTTGGGTGAAATCGGTCGATCCAGAAAAGGCCACTTCCCCAGCGCGAGAAATCTCAAGCTCGATTGTTGCCGTCTCAGAAAGAGCATCACGCCCTAGCAAAAGACAGGGACCAACGGCGCAGCTGCCATTGTAAACTTTCGCCTGCGGGAGATAGAGCGGGTTCTCGCCTTCGATGGATCGCGAACTGACATCGTTCCCAATTGTGAAGCCGAAGATTTCCCCCTTCGCGTTGATTGCTAGCGTAAGTTCTGGCTCCGGCACATCCCACTCGGAATCTTCACGCACCCGGATTTTTCCACCATCGCCTGTCGAACGATAGCCCATCGACTTGAAAAAAAGTTCGGGACGATCCGCTTCATAAACAAGATCATAAAAGACATCACCACCCGCTTCTTCAGATTCTTCCATGCGAGCAGATTTCGAGCGCATGTAAGTCACTCCCGCGGCCCAGATTTCAGTATCAGGAAGAACCGGAGGAAGCGTCTTTCCTAAGCACGCCTCACCTTCACTCTTTAGGTCGGCAGCAGATTTCGCCCCTCGAAATAACGCCTCTAGAGTTCCTGATGGAAGAGAACCGTAATTGTGATCCTGTTCTAAAATTTCACCCGCTTCGGTGCGATAAAGTTTCATCTCTCTTACTGAACTCAACCCTCACCGATTCGTCGAGCAGGGAAAATCACAATGACACTTCATGAGGGAGCAGCCAGCGCTAGGAGTAATCAATCCTTAACGACGAGACATTCAGTTCTGCCACAAGACCTCGTTTCTTGCTTACCCGTGAAGCAAACTATTAGAGAATAGATTCTTCTTATTTCGAACCCAATCTCTAAACTTATAAAGCGCAGCCTCCTGACGGGTCTGATAGGAATGACAGTAACAAAATCGATTCAAACTGTAAAAAATCACGCTAAACGACTCTTATCTGTATGACAAATGGCAGCAAAGTAACTACATTGTCTCTGCAGCTTGCAGTGATTTCTCTACCGCGTAAGATTTTAGTTCACACACAAATGAAAAACCTTCTTCTCACTCTCCCATTGCTCACAGGGTCTCTTTTGGCCAATGGCATTGACAACTTGGTCTCGTATTGGTCATTCGAAAGCGACACCAATGATACTGCTACTGCGGGATCATCAACTGACAATGGTTCTTGGATCGGAACCGCTGACTATACCCTCAGTCAGTCAGGTTTCGGGCAGGCTATCGAAACGAAGGGTAACACTTGGGTTTCTGTTCCTGACAGCGCGGACATTCGTGGAACTTCCAACAACATCTCCATTTCTTCTTGGTTTCGTGTTGTGACTTTCGACACCAACTGGCAGGCCCTCATCGCGAAAGGTGAAAACTCTAACTGGCGGATCGCGCGCCGAGCTGGCACGAACGAACTTGCCTACGCTGGTGGAGCTGGTGATATCTCTGGAGGAAGTGTGAACAACGGCTCTTGGCACCATGTTGTCGGAGTTTCAGAAGCTGGAGTGGGCACAAGGCTCTACATCGATGGCGTACTCGTCGAAACTGGAAGCGCTCCCAACATTAATGACTCCGGAAGCGCAATGCTCATCGGGGCAAACCCTGGAGCAAGTAACCGCGGCTGGAAGGGCTTGATCGATGATGTCGGTATTTTCAACAAGGCTCTCAATCAGCACGAAGTCGCCGCGATCCATTCTCTTGGCGACAATTCCGCCTACGAGTTCACCCTCGATCAGATTAACGACCTCATCAAATTGGCAGCAGACCCAGTAGGAGATACCCTGACAGTCGGAGATTTCACATGGACTTCAGTTGCTTCCAACCCTAACGATGGACGTGTTTTTGTTCAGCTGGAAAATGCCGGAGGTGGAGTTGCTGGCTCCAGCGGCCCTACTATTTTTTCCTTTGATGCTGATAATGAGATCGTGCCTCCAGATACGCCGGTAACAGTCACCTGGGAAATCGATGCTGCCGCTTCCAACCTGATTATTCTCGCTCCCGGAGTAGGAAACGTAAAACCCATCACGGTCAACAATATGGGCACATACACCTTCACCGATGGCTTCACTGAGGACACCCTCATCTCCATCAACGCAATCGGAACTGGCACAAATAGCCGCGAAATTCCGATCACGGTGACAAACCAACCCATTATTAAGTCTTTCACCGCGACTCCATCTGTCGCCTCACCCGGTGATAGCGTCACCATCGCGTGGGAAACCTTAAACACGACTTCCGTTTCACTCGATGGCTCACCTGTCGCTACCAGCGGTTCAATCATCGCAGTCGTTAACTCCACCACTCACTTCACTCTTACTACCATCAATGCCAATGGAACCACGACCGAGGTCATAACCATCCCAGTCATCATTCCTGGGGAACCAATCATCTCGGAATTTCTCGCCGTGAACGATGGAGTCCTTCTCGATGAAGACAATGACGCAAGTGATTGGATTCAAATCTCCAATCCAACCGACATCAACGCAGTTATTAACGGAGAATACTACCTCACTGATGACAAAAACAATCTTCAGAAGTGGCAAATCCCGAGCCAAACTTTGACTCCAGGATCCTCTAATCGCTACTTTGCATCCAACAAACTTGGCACGCTAGAGCCCCACATTAACTTCAGTCTCTCAAGTGAGGGAGAATACCTTGCCCTCGTCAAAGTCTCTGGTGGCACCACCACAATTCTTTCTGAGTTTGATCACTATCCTGAACAGTTCACAGATATCTCTTATGGTGTTCTCTCAGACCTTGCCACTTACGTTTACTACGAAACGCCAACTCCCAACGACGTGAACATCGGGAACACTTTCGAGGACTATGTGCGCGATACCAGATTCTCCATCGGTCGAGGCGTCTACCCGACAGCTCAAACAGTAGAAATTACCAGCAATACTCCTGATGCCGTCATTTACTACACCACCGACGGATCAGAACCATCTACCACCAATGGCACAATCTATTCCGGACCTCTCACTCTGAGTGAAACCACCGTCATTCGTGCGATTGGCACAAAGGCAAACTACATCTCAACCAATATCGACACCCACTCCTACATCTTCCCCGCTGATGTTGTGAATCAACCTACCAATCCTCCCGGCTGGCCTACCGGAAGCGTGAATGGACAAGTCATGGATTATCATATGGACCCTGGCAGTGCTGTCAGCTCCAGCACGCAAGGGATCATTGATGCGCTCAACGCCATTCCCACTTGGTCAATTGTAACTGATCAAGATCATCTGACTGCCGCAAGTGATGGGATCTATGTTCGACCTGGAAATCGAGGCATTGCGTGGGAGCGCCCCGCCTCAATCGAAATGATTCTCCCTCCCGGCTATGTGAGCCCAGATGGTCATGAAGAGGGCTTCCAAGCTGAAGCTGGAATCCGAATTCGTGGTGGCGCATCCCGAAGCACGAACAATCCCAAGCACGCTTTCCGCATCTTTTTCCGAAGAGAATATGGACAACGAAGCCTCAGGTTCCCCCTCTTTGGAAACGAAGGCACTGATGAATACAAGGGGATCGATCTCCGCACGGCACAGAACTACTCTTGGTCCTTCAAAGGTTCCGGCAGACTGACTTCAAACAGTGATAACAGCTCAAAGAATACCTTCATGCGCGAGGTCTTCGCCCGTGATACACAGCGTGATCTCGGTGAGCTCCATACACGTTCACGTTACATTCACCTCTATCTCAATGGCATTTATTGGGGGCTTTTCATGACCCAAGAGCGCGCCGAAGCTGAATTCGGAGCCTCATATCTCGGTGGCAATGATGATGACTATGACACCGTGAAATCTGCCGGCTCAAGCGGCGGCTATCAGACTGAAATGACTGATGGAAATAATGGTGACTGGAACACGGGATACGAAATCGCAAAGCTCGTTGAAAATGCCTCTGCCACTAGTAACGGATCCTACTTCCAGCTCCAAGGTCTCGATAACTCAGGCGTCCGTAACCCAGCACTACCCGCGTATATCGATGTTGATAACCTGATTCATTATATGCTCACTGTGTTCTATAATGGTTCATTCGATGCCCCACTTTCTACCTTCATCAATGCCTCGAACAACTGGTTCGGTGTTCGGAACCGTACGACTGATGAATTCGGCTGGAAATTTTTCGCACATGATATGGAGCACAGTCTTGGCTCTTACTTCACAAGC
The DNA here is from genome assembly GCA_039768255.1 of Akkermansiaceae bacterium. Lineage (GTDB taxonomy): Bacteria > Verrucomicrobiota > Verrucomicrobiia > Verrucomicrobiales > Akkermansiaceae > SW10. Next base: position 10,035 of record JBDNAW010000127.1, read on the forward strand.
CGCCAAGACCGCACTGGCCCATTTCCCTTTGTAAACCGTGAGTTCAGCCGCTCCAATCCACAGTATGTTCATCAGTTCTTGATGACGAATAATGAATATCGTCTCAGATTTGCCGATCTCACTCATAAGCATTTCTTCAATGGAGGTGTCTTTGATGATCCAAGTGTCATCGCCCGATTCGAAGAGCGGGAAGCAACGGTCAACCTCGTCATCGATGCCGAAGCGGCCCGCTGGGGCGACTCCAAGAATCCTAGTAATCCACTCGATCGAACCGAGTGGGCCCTCGCTGTCAACCAACTCAAGGGCTGGACCAGTGGACGAAATGATGAGGTTCTTACGCAGCTAATCATTGATGATCTTTACCCATCTACGGATGCTCCCGTCTTCAGTCAACACGGAGGCCAAATCTCACCGGGCTTTATGCTCATGATGAATAACGCAAACGGAGACGGCACCATTTACTACACCACGGATGGAAGTGATCCACGAAACATTGGAGGTAGCATCAATCCTTCAGCTACTTCAGGAACAGCAGTCACGCTCAATGCTTCCTCTGAGGTAAAAGCACGTGTCCGCATCAACTCTAGCACTTGGTCCGCACTGACCTCTGCAGAATTTCTCACTGCTGGGCCGCCAGCGGCAAACCAGCTCGTCATTTCCGAGATCAACTATCATCCGGATGATCTTACTGCGGCTGAACAAGCAGCCGGAATCACCGATGAAGAAGAATTTGAATTCATCGAGATTCACAACACCTCAGCCAATCCAATCGACCTCACCAACGTCTCACTTGGAAATGAAGTGGTTTACAACTTCTCGGATATCATTGAGCCCGGGGATCGCGTTCTTGCTCCCGGTGCCCGCATCATTGTCGTAGAAAACTCCGCAGCCTTTGCCATCCGCTACCCTGGAGTGGCTCATGTTGGACCATGGAGCGGAGGGCTTTCTAATAACAATGCAACCATCGATCTCCTCCTCAACGGAAACACCCTTCTCTACTCGGTTTCCTACAATGACGACAACGGCTGGCCTGAATCAGCCGATGGTGGTGGATCAAGCCTCGTGCTAATCAATGGAGCTGCGCCAAACGACCCCGCTTCTTGGCGCTTAAGTGCCACAAATAGAGGAAACCCCGGGACATCCGATAGCGAGCCCTTTACAGGCGTCGCAAACAACGATGATAACGGAAATGGAATCGTAAACCTCATCGAAGGAGTGCTCTGTGATGGTGCCGGAAACTACATCTCCCCAAGCGTGACGGTGCAAAGCTTCGACGACGGCGCCGGAGCAAAAGACTACCTTCACTTGAACCTACGACGCTACCTCCCTGTTGATAATGCCACCGTCGTGGTAGAGCATTCTGGTGCACTTCTCAGTTGGGATTCTACCGGAATCTTACTTCTCAGCTCAACCCCTGCTGGAGACGGCTCAGTGCATGAGACTTATCGCTACACAGGACCCATCGCAGATGACCAACAGCACTTCATGCGTGTGAAGGTCATTCAGGACTAACGACCCGAACTTTCACCAACCTTCGGCTGATTACCTAGATCGGCCGGAGGTTTTTATTGTTTCCGTCGGAGCTTATTTTGCACCTGCACTGCTGATTTAGCAAAATCGGTCTTCTCATCGATTGAGATGATCTCTAGCGCGATTTCTAACGCTTTCTGCGGACGGGCTGAATTTTGATAAGCAGCCATTTTATAAGTAAGGGCCTGCTGCCTATTTTCGCCAAGCGGCTGGTGCACCTTAAGATAGAGATCAACTTTTTCAATCAAGCGATCGAAAGAACGGTGATTAAAAAGCTCTGCTAAAGATTGCTCAATTTCGAGCAGACCTTTTTCGGCTCGAAGTGATTTCAAGAAGCCCTTGGAGTTGTCAGGATTAAGACGATCCAGCTCCGCGACTTCATTACGATAAAACTCCAGAAGAGTATTCCTTGGTAATTGACGCAGGGCTTCTACGATCGCCTCGGCACGAGCTTGTCCTTCGAGCTGATCTGCTTTTTCAAAAAGAAGATCACGTGTTTTCCTCCCCGACCTTTTGGCAAGAACGTGCTCAGCATAGTTCTTAACTGAGAGAGGCAAAACACCCGTATCCCGATCATAAGGGCGTCCTTGAGGGTCAAGATACACGGCCTCCGGCCAGGTTTCGACGGCGAGGCGGCTCGAAAGTTTCCGTTTCGCCGCGATCACCTCCTTCGGGAGATTACTTCGTATCGGAAGATCAACGCGAACGAGTAAGAAACGTTCCGCCAAAGCACTCTGGAATGACTCTTGAGAAAGAATTGTTTTTTCAAAACGCTGACAAGATTGACTCCAATCTGATCCAGTAAAAACCAGATAGATATCTTTCGTCTCTTCTTCGGCCCGAATCTGAGCTTTCTCCAAATCTGTCAGCCACTCCCCAATTGCAGGAACGACCAGACATAAAGAAACAAGAATGGTTTTATTGACCACTTTCGATTTCCTTAGATTTGTTGCGAAGTTCTTCGGCTTTCTTCTGAAGCTCAGCAGCATTTTTCTCGAGATCAGAAACCTCGCGCTTCCGCTTCTGCATCGCATGATAATTCTCGATCACCTCTTGGAGAGTCTTTTCCTTTTTAGTAAGGCGTAACTGTTCAGAGCGAGCCTTCTTGGCTTCATCGACAAGCTTGGCCTGGCTATCCTTGAGCGGCTTCAACTCATTTTCCAAAGCGGTAATCTTAAGTGCTGCCTCCCGCTCAGCAATCGTTGCCTTCCGAGCTTTCTTTGCACTCTCAGCCAATTCTGTCCGGAGTTGCTTCAAGTCATCTTCAAGTGTCTTCACATCGTTAACAACCGCAACTGGCTTAGAAACAATTGGGAGACGCGGCTTCCCGGGCTTCGCCGCGTTCGCTTTTCCTTCGTGCTTCTTCTGATCACGCTCTTTCACATTCGTGACCACTTTTTTGTAGCGCTCCGCTGATTTTCCAAAATTTGAATCCGGAGCAAGCCTTGCCATCGCTTCAATGGCGTTCATAGCATCGTCATATTTCTTTTGGCTCACCAAAGCCTGCACCGCATACATCGATAACCGCTGTGCTTCTTCACCTTGGGCCTTTGCCGCTTCCATCCGAGATTTTTGGACAACAGCGTCATACTTCTTTTCCTTAAAAAGAGAACGATAAGCATCCCGCTCTTTCTGAAGCGCTTCAGCCTTCTCGAGATCAGACACAAGCTTGGTCTCGCCCTGGGGATCAGCTTTTTTAATCGCTACCAATTCTGAGCTGTAATGCTCACGAAGAATAGACTGCGGAAGTAAGCTTAATCCTCTTTCAAATGCTTTCGCTCGAGCTACTCCTTGCACTTTTAGTGCTTCCTCAAATGCGGCATCGCGTTTTGCAAGGAGGTCTCTCGCTTCAGAGAGAGACTTGAGCAACGCTTCAGAACCACCTGCGCGATAGCCGGTATATCCAAAAGGCCGACCAAGAAAATCGGTCATCAGAAGCGTCGGAAAACGAGTGGCTCGGTATTTCTCACTCAGAGAATTGAGAGTCTCATTTCTCTCACTTTGTTTCTGCGGATACTCCAAAACGTGAACGATGAAATGCTCGTCGATCTTCTTTTTTAGCTCTGCGTTTTTAAGGACTTCTTCTCGAAAAATCTGACTCGATTTACTCCAATCTCCTCCTACAAAAACGAGGAGAACACTTTTCTTTTGTGCCGCAGCTTGAGTTTGCGCGTCTGCAAGATGATGAGCGGGACAGTGAGCGGAAAGATCGCTAGCATATATCAGGGAGAGAAGGAGAGCAAAGGTAAGAGATTTCATGGAAGTTAAAGTAGGGGGTAGTTGAAAACTTCGCTCAAGTCGAGGGAGTCGTCGAGGGGAAAAAGTGGCTCTCGCATGGCCCCTTTTCCCTCTTACCTCATGAAAAATGCACAAAAAAGCTCGGCGGTCAAAAACCAACCGAGCCTTAAAAATAAGGGCTTAACTGATGGGAAATACTACTGAGGTGTAGGCACGCGTGAAGGATTGATAAACTCTCTCACTTTCACTTCAGTTTTAGTCTTGGGCCGATCTCCCATATGAACGACAAAGGTCATCCGGTGATTTGGGAGAAGGCCAACGTCCTTTGCTTTGAGCTTCCGGTATTCTTTACCAACGATCCTACGAATATCGAGGAACGTTGCGTTGACGACTACCCCATCGGTAGCGGTAAAAACCTTATGCTTAAATGGATCAACTCCCTTCGGAGCACCTTCACCAATCTTGACCGCGAGTCTATTGCCGGTGAGGTTAATAATGCGTATGCTTTCATTCGGGAACGCCTTCAACGAGTCGCTAAAGTCATAGCGCTTAGGATTATCCCAGGTGAATTTGTCATTCGTCAGATCTTTGGTGAGAACAGAAAAAAGAGGGATTTTGGGCGCTGGTGCCTTAGCCCAGTTTTTCATGACATTCCCCGCTCCATCCTGACCTGCTTTAAGTTCAGAAATCTGAACTGGGAGAGTATTATCAGCAACCGTGACCCAATCGGTCATGCGATTCAAGCCAAAGGCTAACCCTTCAGCGCCATCGACGGCACCAGAGAATGAGAGTCGTTGCGGAGGAATCGCCCCCGGAGGAGGTGGGATTTGAACACGCCTGTTACCTTCTTTTCGGGTTTTCCAAGTCGGGGTTTCACCAACTGCAAGAACACGAAGAAAGCCGGGGATTTCTTCTCCAGGCTGAGCTTGGGCGCCCAAGTTCTGAATGAAAAGGAGTGGAATGAGTAACAGTTTTTTCATATTTCTGGGAGAGTCCCTTCTCTAGTTATAGAACGCAATCTCAAATCCCGTTATTCAAAGAGGAAGGAAAAAGGGTAGGTGGTGGTGTGACTTGGGCATGAAAAGCGCTTGATTTCTGAATCTGCCCTTCAGCCAAGTTCATGATTCTTAAACTTCAGCAGGATCGAGCCAACGGAAGCCAACGAGACGGAAGCGGCGGCCAAAATCAACGGCGTTTCCACTGACCGGCTCAGGGTTGAGTTTGTAGTCGTCGGGATTCATCGGCTCCGGTGTCCGTTGAACTGTGGCCTCACACCAAGCACGTGCTAAAATGTTTCCATTGACATCACGGGAGTCACCGTAAGCACGAATCTTAAAGGTATCTCCTCGGCTAGTGAGAGCTGAACCAATGACACCCAGCACATCTCCTTGAGTTAGGTAACCTGGTAAGCCCCACCCCTGGGAGGCAGGCTTAAGGCGGTGGTTCAGGCGAGTGGGATCCTCAATCCTGTTGTGCGTTCCACCTTCGATATCAGTATCGCGTCCCGAGATCGCAAGCAGCCCTGTATTGAAGGAGCTATTGACTCCTGAAGTCTCAAGCGCCGTTTCAATCGCACCAGCACGAGCAAGCTCAAAATCGTTTGCAACGAGGCGGCGATTTACAAAGTCAGACAATCCAAAGAATGGTGCACGCTTCTTTACCTGAGCCACGATTGCTTCAGCAAGCACCTCAACTTCTGAGTCAGTCAACTCACGGTTTCCAGCCAGTGCGTTTTTAGAGACGCCCTCGTTCTGCGCGGTCCTTTCAACCGGGTTTAAGAAACGGGGAAAGACAATCTCATCACTATCATTGACTGAAACTTTCAGGGTGCTGCCTAAAAGCGCTTTCCATGCCTCGACGCTTGTAGAGTTCACATTAAATCCACCCTCCAAGCTTAAGCGTGAAGCCGCGCGGAAGTAGTCTGACAAATCCTCTTCAACATTCGTATCGAGATCGGAGCGCTGGAACAATCCAAGACGTCCATTTGGAAGAGGGTCGTTCTTGGGATCATCGGCAAAACGCTTAATTTCATTATCACGTTTATTCATGATTGGGTTTCCATTCACAATCATGAAGGTATCCCAGAGGTTAAAATTCGTCTCGTAAGACATGTCGAACACAACGTGCGTCTCTTCTGTCTGATACATGAGAAGCTCACGGTGAAGGCGTGACCAATAGTCCGAACCCTGGCCACTGTTTCGTGAGTTATTATTACCCATGGTTTTCACGTTCCATCCATTCTTGTTATTTGGAATTTCACTCAAGTCAGCAATCGTGCCATCAGGCTGACAACGAGGATCCGCTAAGGAGTTTCCAATCGGATAAGTCGGTGACCATGCAAGCTCTGAAAGCTTCACATGACGAAGGTGGGCTAAGTTCGGAATTCCAGTGTTCGCACTTGGAAGCTCAAAAAGGACCACGGGCCCTGAGTTGAAAC
>JBDNAW010000128.1:0-3956 GCA_039768255.1 Akkermansiaceae bacterium
CACTTTTAAATCTCCCAAGTCTTGCTGGCGAGCTGATCTCGAAGCATCTCGGAATTTAACATCCCAACAAAAGCACGGCTTCACTATGCTACTGGGTTGGCTCGAAAATTTTCGTTTGAGGCTCGGCATCCCAGCGGGTCGTAAAGCGGCCGTCACCTTCTGGCGCGAACAGGTTCTCGATAGAAAAAAGGAACGGGAGTCCTGGCAACTCGAGCAATGGGCTGACGCTATTTCCTGGTATCTGAAATGGTTGGAAGCCTGCAATTTGAAGGGCGCTGACCATCGGAGCGTTCCAGAAAGAATGCGTCAGGCAGCTGATTCAGTGGGGATGCGCCGAGGATTAGCCAGACGGACCCGCCAAAGTTATGGGAGCTGGATTGCGCGCTATGGCCTCTTTGCCAAAACCGCCAAAGCGGCAATGCAGCCAGAAACCGCCACTGCTTTCCTCGGTTGGATTGTGGAAGAAAAGCAGTGCTCTTTTGCCACACAAAAAATCGCTCTTAATGCCTTGGTATTCTTTTTTCGTGATGTCTGCGGACTGGACGAGGTCAAATTTGATGTCCGTCTTAAGAAGACATCAAAGCGGCTTCCAACAGTTCTCGCTCAAGAGGAAGTTCCAAAATTGATGGGACAAATGGAGTGCCGATATCTCCTAGCTGTTAAACTCCAGTATGGAGCAGGATTAAGACTGAGTGAACTCGTTAACCTCCGAATCAAAGATGTCGATCTCAGTCGAGGAGTGGTCACCATTCGAGGTGGCAAGGGTGACAAGGATCGGACCTCGATCATTCCGCAAAAGCTCAAGGAAGAATTAGCAGACCACCTCATCAAGATTCGTCAAATCTGGGAACAAGATCGATCTTTCAAAAGAGCAGGAGTGGCGATACCAGAAGGTCTTGGGAGAAAATTCTCCAGAGCTGGTGAAGACTGGAATTGGTTTTGGCTCTTTCCAGCACAATCAGAATCTATTGATCCTGAATCGAGAGTGAAACGCCGACACCATCTCCATCCTCAGGTTTTCAATGCAGCAGTCAAACGAGCAGCATATCGAGCCGGCATTGCGAAAAGGGTGACAAGTCATACACTGCGGCACAGCTTTGCAACTCATCTGCTGGAAAATGGAACAGATTTGAGAACCATTCAAACTCTGCTAGGGCACACAGATGTGAGAACGACCGAAATTTATACCCATGTCGCTTCGGGAGCGAACCAGCTCGGAGTTGAAAGCCCTCTGGACTGGGTCTAATGGGTCTAATCGTGCCGGTTTTTTGAAGGTCTGAACTCATGTATGGCGCAAAAATTAGACCCATTTCGTGCACCAAGCGGGGCGAATTGGACACCCTCCTCTCCTCAAATCCGATCAATGGAATGCTCTTACTTTCAGCGCTTCTGTTTTTTCTTTTGCTGTTTTTTCTTTCCAGTCGTGGTTCCCACGATCCCCACCACCTCAAAGTTGACCCGCTGGTTCACCCGGTCTACCTCCATCACCTTTACTTTAAGACGACTTCCAGAAGTAAATTCTCCTCCTTTGCGGTTTATAAAGCGCCCCGAATTCGCCTGATACGCCCAATGCCCCAGTGGGAAGCCTTCACGTTTTACCACCCCACGCTGCATCATATCAGTGCACTCGATAAAGAGACCCATCGCGCGGATTTCGGTCACCACCGCATCGAAGACAGGTGGCTCTTTGTAGTCCATACCAAGCTCGAGCCATTCGAGCATCTTCATGCGGCGGCTTTCACTCTCGGCACTCGCACTCGTGCGCTCAGTCCCTGAGATATGTTGAGCAATTTCAATACACCCTTCCTGATTCGGAGTCCGATCCAGTTTCTTGGGCGGGTTTTCCAAAAGAGGCTGCAAGGCTCGATGCATGATCAAATCTGCATACCGACGGATCGGGCTCGTGAAGTGAGAATAGTCTGTCTTGGCAAGACCATAATGGCCTTCAGGTGTCGCCATATAAACGGCACGTTTCATACTCTTAAGAAGCCCAAGCTTGATCGCATGTTCTTCCAAAGTGCCTTTTGCCTGATTAATCAGAATCTGAATATGCTTCCGGTTGGTAAGATCACCCGGCTCATACCCGTGGGAACGTGCCAATTCCGCATACTCATTCAAGCGATCGGGATCAGGGTCATCATGAACGCGGTAAATAGTCGAGCGGTTCGAGTTCTTCACCTTACGAGCAACCGCCTCGTTTGCGGCCAACATGAATTCCTCAATCAGTTGGTGGCTCTCGTTGTATTCATCCTTCTTAAAGCCAGACGGCACGCCATGCTTATTAAGCATCAAGGTGACTTCAGGCATCTCCATCTCAATTCCTCCTCGGGCGAAACGACGTTTCCTGAGTACGCTCGCTAACTCCCAAGCTTCACGGATGAGATCTCCAAGTTTTCCACCATCGTTTTTCCTCTCCAAAATATCCTGCGCTTCTTCGTAAGTGAATTTCCGAGGTGTCCGAATCACCGCATCTAAAAAGCGGGCATTTCGCATCGCTCCTCCGGGCCCAAATTCCATCACCACGCACTTTGTGAGGCGATCCACCCCGGGGTTGAGGGAGCAAACTCCATTACTTAACGTTTCGGGAAGCATGGGTATCACCCGGTCAACAAGATAGGTCGAATTCCCCCGTTCACGCGCTTCAGCATCGAGCGCAGAGCCCGGCTTCACGTAGTGAGAAACATCGGCAATGTGGACCGCGAGGCGCCAGCCATTTTCGATCTTCTCGACCCAGACGGCATCATCGTAATCCTTTGCTGTCGCAGGATCGATGGTGATAACATCCTTCTTCCTCCAGTCATCACGGCGTTTAAGCTCTGCGGGTCCCACATTTTCAGGAACTGCCAGTGCTTCATGGCGCACCTCTTCAGGAAAACCACGAGCCACTCCATGTGAAGCAATGATCTGCTCCACATCTACGCCAGGATCACCGGGAAATCCGAGAACCTCGACCACTTTTGCACGCGGTCGTTCATTCGCATTATTCCATTCCTCGATTTCTACCACGACAATCTGCCCACGCTTTGCCTCCCCGCGATCAGTAATCAAGATGCCATCGGGCACGCGGGTATCTTCCGTTTCAAGCCAAGTCAGTTTCCCTTTTTGATGAATCGTTCCAGTCACACGGCCTGATCGACGCTCGATGATCTTTTCAACACGGGCTCGTAATTCTGGCTCACGATTTTGTGGACGTCGTCCTCCTGGTTTCACCAGTTTTGCGAAAACAGTATCGCCATCAAGCGATGTTCCGAGAGCTTTCGCAGAAACATAAAATCGAGGCCCTTGGGTGAGATCGATCCCCTTATCCTGATTCTCCTCCGCTGATTGACTCGGCATGAACCAGCCGTGTCCTGCGGGATTGAGACGGATCGTACCGATCAGGCCGGAAGCTAGACCTGATGAACCTTTCGGATCACGACGATTCTCACCCGCGTTTTTACGATCACGTGTTGGAGCTTTCGAAGTCGAGAAACGACCTTTTTTGCCGTAGAACACTTCACCATCTCGCTCCATCTCGCGAAGCGCTTCACGAAGTTTCGTTCGGTCTTTTCCTTTGAGGTCGAGTGCGCGAGCGAGCTCACTTTTATTCATAGGCCGGCTACCATCTCCACTGATGAGAGAAATAATGTGCTTTTTCAGCGGCGAAGGGCGGGGTCCTTTTCGAGCCATGATCGGAGTGTGGACTAGGAAAGGAGCTACGACAACTGCTGATCCCGCCCCCCGTGCCCCAATTGCTCTTTCAAACTTTCCACTGGTCGCACCACAAAAATGAGATTACCTTCGGTGTACGCAATTAACCAACATTATTGATGAAAGCACACACCTCGAAACTCTCACAGCGATCCCACAAGAAGGGCTTCACCCTTGTCGAACTCCTCGTCGTGGTCGCCATTATCGCAATTCTCGCCACGATGGCTACCACTGGTGCCATTCTTGCAAAAAATGCGGCAAGTAAG
>JBDNAW010000129.1:0-29296 GCA_039768255.1 Akkermansiaceae bacterium
ACCAACAAGGTCAAAGGCATCGGCTTCCGTGTCCTCGAAATCGTCACTGCCGCCGAACAACTTATCGCCGCCAAATAAACGCCAACATTTCAAGATCATGTCTGATATCACCTCCGCCGCTCCGGCTGAAAAGCTCACCAAGAAACAACTCAAGGCCGACCACCCAACCTGGTGCCCAGCCTGCGGTGACTTCGCCGTACTGGCCTCATTCTTCAATGTCGTGCAAAAGCTCGGCATCCCACATGAAAAAATCTGTGTCGTTGCCGGCATTGGTTGCTCTTCGCGATTCCCCTACTTCGTGAACGCTCACGGCATCCACTTCATTCACGGCCGCGCACTTCCGCTTGCGACCGGGATTTCTCTTTCTCGTCCAGACCTTCACGTCTTCGTCTTCGGCGGAGATGGCGATGGCTTCTCAATCGGAGGAAATCACCTCAATCACGCCGCTCGTAAGAACGTCAACCTTTCCTACGTCGTGATGGATAACTTCGTTTACGGTCTCACTAAGAACCAGACCTCTCCCACCACGCCGCTCGGTCAAAAATCAAAAACCGATCCTCGTGGTGCCATCGACCGCCCCATCAACCCCATGGCTCAACTCGTTGCCAGCGGTGCAACCTTCATCGCCCGCACCCATGCCGCACAAGTGAAGCATATGAACGAAATGTTCGAACGAGCCATTCTACACCCCGGCTTCGCCGTCGTAGAAACTCTCTCCGAGTGCACCATGTTTAACCCTGGTTCATTCGATGACAGTAATCCGCGCAAAGGCGGAGTCTTCGACCTCGTCGATGAAGAAACACAGGACCTCGAATCCACCTCCGCTGCAATGGAACTTAGCAAAGATCTAAATCCCGGAAAATTCGGAGTCTACTATGAAACCAAGCTCCCCACAAAGAACGAGCTCGAGCGCGCATGGCTCACCGATGCCCGGAGTAAAATCGGAGATCTTTCCGACCAAGAAATCCTTCAACAGCGCTTCACCTCGATGCGTTAAAGAACATCAAGGCTCCATCCTCTCTCTAAAACCCAGAGTTAACCACTCTGGGTTTTTTCTTTGAAAGATTGATCCATTTTCTCGCTCGCTTAGCATCTCAGGATCATGCTTAAAGCAATCACCGCCTCCCTCATCGCCTCCCTTTCTCTTCTTCACGCCGACCACCACGAAAAAAAGAAAACTGAACCAAAGTGGACCCCACTTTTTAACGGCGAAAACCTCAATGGATGGACCCCGAAATTTTCCGGTTCCGACCTCGGCGTAAACTACAAGGACACCTTCAAAGTCAAAGATAAGCTTCTCACTATCGACTACTCCAAGTGGGATAAATTCAACGGCGAATTCGGCCACCTCTTCTACAAAACGCCATATTCTCATTATAAAATCCGTGCCACCTACCGCTTCCTTGGCGAGCAAGTCAAAGGCGGCCCCGGCTGGGCAAATCGCAACAACGGCTTCATGCTCCATTGCCAAGACCCGAAGACGATGAAGAAAGATCAGGACTTTCCAGATTCCATCGAAGTCCAATTCCTCGGCGGCCTCGGTAAAGGAAAGCGCGGAACCCTCAACATCTGCACTCCAGGCACACAGCTTCACTGGAACGGAAAACTCACCAAAGCTCACGTCATCAACACCAATGGCCCCACCATCCACGGCGATGATTGGGTCACGGTAGAAGTCGTAGTCCGCGGCGATCAATTCACCCACACCCTCAACGGTAAAACTGCCGCCTTTTACACCAAGACCCAACTCGACGATGGCTCTCCACTCACCAGCGGCTACCTCGCTATTCAAGCCGAAACCGCGCCCATTCAGTTTAAGTCCATCGAACTCATGGAACTTAAAAAATAACCTCTCTTCAGATGAACATTCGCTGGCTCCTCTTCTTTACCGCAATCACCGCGGTTAGCGGTGAGGTGACCATCACCCCGCTACCACCAGCCACCACGGATCTCGGAAACACTCTTTTCCAAAAACACTCATCTCAATCCACGGGCATCAATTTCGTCAATCAAGTCGACGAATCTCACCCTCTTGCCCGTCTCTACTTCAGCGGATTCGCCTCAGGCTCCGTTGTCATGGCAGACTTCAATGGAGATCGGCGCCAAGATCTCTTCTTCACCGGAGGTGCCGGAAAGAATGGCCTCTTTCTTCAAAAAGAAACTCCCCTTCAATTCACCAACGCCACAAAAGATTCCGGCCTCCTCACCGAGCATTGGAACTCCGGCTCCGCTGCCGCTGATCTCGATCAAGACGGCGATACCGACCTTATTATCTGTGCCTACGATCAACCCGTGCAAATCTTCATCAACAATGGCAGCGGTAAATTCACCGCAATAGATCTTACCGGGAAAGACGCCTTCCTCATGCCCACCCTCGCGGACTACGACCGCGATGGTGACCTCGATCTCTTCATCTTAACGAATCAACTTTACCATCAAGGCGGCCGTCCTGCCGACCCTCCAGTTGAAAAAACCAACGACGGAAAGCTTCGTGTTAAAAAAGAATTTGAGCGCTACTACGGCATCAAACGTGACTCCAAAGGAAAGCTACAGATCGACAACATCGGCCGCCCCAACTACCTCTTCCGAAACGATTCCCAAAACGGCCAACTCAAGTTCACCGATGTCACTCAAGAATCAGGTCTCACCAAGCTCGGCTTTGGCCTCAGTGCCACTTGGTTTGATTTTAATCAAGACGGCTGGCCCGACCTCCATATCGGGAATGATTTCATAGATCCTGATCGACTCTGGGTCAATCAATGCGACGGCACCTTCAAGGACGCTGCTCGCACCGCCTTCCCCACCTGCGCCTGGTTCTCAATGGGGGCCGATGCCGCCGATATTGATGGCGATGGACTCGAAGACCTCTTCTGCGCCGACATGGCCTTCACCACTCATTATAAACAAAAGGTCGGCATGGGACAAATGGGGGCGAAGCAGGCTCAACTCGAGCGTATCAAGCCACTCCAAGTCATGCGCAATCACCTATTCCTTAATTCTGGATTCAACCGCTTCCGAGAAGCAGCTCAACTCGCTGGACTCGGGAAATCTAATTGGACTTGGGCCGTAAAATTCTCCGATCTCAATCTCGATGGCCATCTCGACCTCTTCGTTACTAATGGAGCCATCCGCTCGTTCAACCACGCTGACTACGATCCCGACATCACGCCCGGAACCACAAATTGGGATCGCTGGAAAGACACCCCATCCCGTCCAGAAGCCAACCTCGTTTTTCAAAACCTTGGCGACTACCAATTCAAAAATCAACCTGACTGGGGGCTCGGTGAAACCAACATCAGCCACGGCCTCGCCTGCGGTGATCTGGATGGCGATGGCGACCCCGATCTCGTAACCACCAATGTCGGTAGTGAAATTTCCATCTTCGAAAACCACGCTAAAAATCCGCGACTCAGCATCACCCTCAATTCACCCGTCACCGAAGGCGCCGTTCTCCAACTCAACAACCAACGCAAAACCATCCGCACTGCCGGCGGCTATTACACCACCGCGCCACCGACCCAACACTTCGCACTCGCAAGCAGCATCAGCGCCGACCTTAAAATCACTTGGCCTGATGCTTCTGAGCAAACCGTTCCCAATCTCAAATCCGGTAACCACTACTCCATCACCAAAGATTCAAAAATTGGAGACGCCCCACAAAGACCGCTCGCCCATTTCGGACCACCTCGCATTTTCAAAAAGATCAAACACGAAGAGAAAATCTTTGATGACTTCGCCCGCCAACCTCTCCTTCCCCACAAACTCTCCCAACTGGGCCCCGGAACCGCAGTTGGAGATATCGATGGCGACGGTGATCTTGATTTCTTTCTCGGTGGAGCCTCCGGAAAACCTGATCGCCTTTTCAGAAATACCGGAAAAGGACTAGAAGAGATTCAGGCCAAGGAGATTGGAGTATCCTTTTTAGAAGAAAGCACCGCCGCCGCATTTTTTGATGCTGATAGCGATGGCGATGAAGATTTATTCGTTGGCAGAGCACACTATGAATTTTCCGCTGCCTCAAATGGAGACCAACTCTTTCTCAACAACGGCTCTGGTCAGTTCACCGCTTCCCAAAACTTCTCCAAGTTCAAAGACTTTCGCTCCTGTGTGAAACCCTGCGATTTCGACTTAGACGGCGATCTCGACCTCTTCCTAGGCAGTCGTGTCAAAGCGGGCCAATACCCACTCTCCACTCCCAGCCGGATTCTCAGAAACGATCACGGCACATTCACCGAGATTTCATTCGATGACGAACATCAACAGATGGTTACTGATGCCGTTTGGGTCGATCTAAACGGTGACCGTTATCCGGAACTGATCACCGTATCTGAATGGGCAGCCCCGGTGCTCTATCAAAACACAAAAGGAAAGCTCACCAGAGATCTCAAATCTGGACTCCACCATCTCACCGGCTGGTGGACCCGCATCCGCAGCGCAGACATCGATCGTGATGGTGATCTTGACCTTGCGATTGGAAATTTTGGGCTCAACACCAAATATCACGCCTCTCCCAAAAAACCAGCCCTCCTCTATTACGGCACCGTTGGGACTTCGGACAAAAAACAGATCATCGAAGCCGAATACGAAGACAACACCCTCTTCCCCATTCGCGGTAAGTCTTGCTCAACGGCAGCGATGCCCAATCTAGCAAAAAAATTCGACACCTACCACGCCTTCGCACTCGCCGAGCTGAATGAAATCTACAATCTCAAAGAGGCCCAACGCTTCGATGCCAAATTCCTCGAAAGCGGATTCCTCATCAACGATGGAACGGGAAAACTCACCTTCCGACCCATGCCGCGAATTGCACAGCTCTCGCCAATACAGGGACTCGTTTTTTCTGACCTGACCGGCAATGGCTCACCGGATCTTATCATCTCACAAAATTTCCTGAATCCGCAGTTCGAAACTGGCCCCTACTCCGGAGGCTTCGGACTCATGCTTAAAAACGATGGCCAAGGAAACTTCACCGCCCTAGAGCCGCGTGAAAGCGGCATCCTCCTCCCCGGTGACCCCCGCGGCCTTCATCTTTTCGACATCACCGGCGACCAACTTCCAGATCTTCTTTGCCCACTGAACAACGGCCCTTTGATTTGGCAAAAAAGGACAAAGAAATAAGCCCAACCCCCGTATCGTTCTAGAACCATCTCTCTGATGCCCCGCCTGATTCTTGCCATCACCGCCTTTCTCCTTTTCATGGGAAAACTGGCACAAGGAGAGAACCATCTTATCTCTTACTCCCAAGAAATTCGCCCTATTCTATCAGCCCATTGCTTTAAATGCCACGGCCCCGATGACGCCAAAGACGACAACGGCAAATCTCTCCGCAAAGCTGGACTCCGACTCGATACCCCCGACGATCAAAATTGGGATGAACTCATCGTCCGTATTTCCTCACACGATGCGGAAGAAATCATGCCTCCTCCCCAGGCCAATAAAACACTCACTCCAGAGCAAATCAACCTCGTCAAAAAGTGGATCAAACAAGGAGCCAAATACGAAAAACACTGGGCCTTCATTCACCCGCAAAAGTCTCACATTCCTCCCCAAGCCCATCCCGTCGACCACCTCTTTCGAGACAAGCTCGCCGAAAAGGCCGATCCATACACTCTCGTTCGCCGCCTCCATCTTGACTTGATTGGGCTTCCTCCTTCGATCGAAATCGCCGATCGCTTCGCTTCTAACCCATCCCCCGAAGCCTACGCAACCATCGTTGATGACCTCTTAAAATCTCCCCGCTATGGCGAACGCTGGGCCCGTCGTTGGCTCGACCTCGCCCGCTACGCCGATACCAACGGCTACGAGAAAGACCGTGATCGCTCCATCTGGCCCTACCGCGACTACGTCATCCGCTCACTCAACGCCGACAAGCCCTTTGACCAATTCACCATCGAACAACTCGCCGGCGACATGCTCCCCAATGCCACTCCCGAGCAGATCATTGCCACCGGCTTCCATCGCAACACCATGCTCAACGAGGAAGGCGGCATCGACCCACTCGAATTCCGCTACCACGCCATGGCCGACCGCGTCGCCACCACCGGCACCACCTGGCTCGGCCTCACCACCGGCTGCGCCCAATGCCACACCCACAAATATGATCCCATCACCCACCACGACTACTTCGGTCTCTTCGCCTACTTCGATAACACCATCGAGCCCAACTACCACATCCCCAATCCCTCCCTCGTCCAACGCCAAGAAGCCAACCTCGCCCAAACCGAAAAACTCCTCACCGAACTCCCCTCCTACTACCCCGCAAACAAAGACCTGCAAGCTGACTACCAAGCCTGGCTCGCCACCCAAAAGCCAAACCTCACCGACTGGCAAAACCTCCGCCCCATCAAACTCCACTCCACCACCCCTTACCTCACCCTCGAAAAAAACGACATCATCTTCGCCGCCGGAGACATTCAAAAGCTCGACACCTACACCCTCGAATTCCCTCCCCAATCCCAACCGCTCTCAAGCCTCCGCCTTGAAGCACTCACCGATCCACGACTCCCCGGATACGGCCCCGGCATGACCTATTACGAAGGCCGAAAGGGCGACTTCTTCCTCAGCGAAATCTCCATCACATCCACTAAAAACCATCCCATTAAATCATCCTCCCAAGCCCAACAACACGGAGCCAAAGGAGCAAACTCCATCAAGCTCTCTCACGATGGCGACATCCAAACCGGCTGGAAGCCTGGCAATGATACCGGCAGTAACCACTACGCTGTCTTCAATCTGAACGAAGCCATCCCCACCGGCACCCCCCTCACCATCACTCTCACCTTTTCCCGCCACTACCCCGTTCCTCTCGGTAAATTCCGCCTCTCCGCCTCCACCCTCCCCGATATCAAAGCCATCTCCCACTCTGGCACCTTAAAGGATTTTCTCCTTCAGTCACCCGTACTCAAAACCCACGCTGATAAAATTCGCACCCTCCAAAAACCACTCCGTGGCACTCCCACCCTCGTCATGCAGGAACGCCCCCCCAAGCATCCCCGAGCAACCCACCTCCGCCACCGCGGCGAATACACGCACCCGAAAGAACTCGTCGCTCCCCGACTCCCCGCCGCCATCTACCCCGACCAATCCAACTTCCCCGCCAACCGCCTTGCCTTCGCAAAATGGCTTGTCTCCAAAGACAACCCCCTCACCGCTCGCGTCGTCGTCAACCGTCACTGGGCCGCCTTCTTCGGTGAGGGTATCGTCCCCACCCTCGATGACTTTGGCATGCAGGGCCAACTCCCCACCCACCCGAAACTCCTCGACCACCTCGCCGTCACCTTCATCGAAAACGCCTGGTCCCTTAAAAAACTCCACCGTCTCATCGTCACCTCACAAGCGTATCAGCAACGCTCCGTCATCGAATCTGGCACCTCAGAACAATTCCCTCGCCAACGCCTCGAAGCCGAAATCATCCGCGACGCCGCCCTCTACGCCTCCGGCCTCCTCACCAAAAAAATGTTCGGCCCACCCGTCCGCCCTCCCCAACCTGAGGGCACCTCCGAGGTCGCCTACGGCAGCCCAAAATGGAATCCCTCCAAAGGAGAGGATCGCTATCGCCGTAGCATCTACACTTACCAAAAACGCACTGCCCCCTTCGCCTTCCTCACCACCTTCGACGCCGGGTCCGGCGAAGCCTGCCTTTCCAAGCGTGACCGCTCCAACACCCCCCTTCAGGCCCTCACCCTCATGAACGACCCCATGTTCATCGAGATCGCCCAACACTTCGGCAAAGACCTTGAGGAATCACCCGGCTCAACCGAAGAAAAGATCACCCAAGCCTTCCGATTCCTCCTCACCCGTCCCCCGTCCCCAAGCGAACTCCAACACCTCACCACCTTCCACCAAAAGCACCAATCCTTCGCTGCCCTAACCCGCGCCCTCCTCTCCCTAGACGAATTCGTCACAAAACAGTAAGGAGCAAGAGCATCCCGCTCTGCCCCCCAACCAAGCCTTCAAAACTTCGCGTCTTAACGGTTCAAAAAAATCCTCAACCATGCCCCACTCACCCCCACTCTCCCGCCGCTATTTCCTCGGCGAATGCGGCATCGGCCTCGGCAAAATCGCCGCCGCCTCTCTCCTCACCAAGAACCTCTCCGGACGCTCCCTCCTCACCCAATCTCCTCCCGTCAAACCCCGAGCCAAAGCTGTCATTCACCTCTTCATGGCCGGTGCTCCCTCTCAACTCGAACTCTTCGATCCCAAACCTCACCTCACCAAACTCGAAGGCTCCCCTCTCCCCAAGTCCATCATTGGCGACCAACGCTACGCCTTCATTCAACCTGACGCCGCCGTCCTAGGCCCCCAATTCGAATTCCAACAATACGGTGAAACCCGCGCCACCTTCGGCTCTCCCCTTGCCCCGCTCGGCGCCGTCGCCGATGACCTCTGTATCGTCAAATCCTGCACCACCGACCAGTTCAACCACGCCCCCGCCCAACTCTTTCTCAACTCAGGCTTTGCTCAACCCGGCCGACCCTGCCTCGGCTCGTGGACTCTCTACGGACTCGGATCCGAAACCGATAACCTCCCCGCCTTCGTCGTCATGTCCACCGGTGCCGGCCTCTCCGGTGGCTCCGCCCTCTGGTCCTCCGGCTTCCTCCCCACCACCTACACCGGCGTCCAATTCCGTAAAGGCAAAGACCCCATCCCCAACGTCTCTACCCCAAAAGGCTTCTCGCCCGAACTTCAATCTGACACCTTCAATCTCGTCAACCAACTCAACGCCGAGCGCCTCGCCACGATCAACGATCAGGAAATCGCCACCCGCATGGCCTCATATGAAATGGCCGCCCGCCTCCAAAGTTCCGCTCCCGAACTCATGGACCTCAAATCCGAATCCGACGAGACCATCAATCTTTACGGCTGCGACCGTGACAAGCACTCCTTCGCCCGCGCCTGCCTCCTCGCCCGGCGCATGGTCCAGCGCGGCGTCCGCTTCATCAACATCTACCACGCCGGCTGGGACGCCCACTCAAACGTAAAGGGCTCCACCGAAAACAACTGCAAGCAAACCGCCCAAGCCACCGCTGCGCTCATTCAGGATTTAAAACGCCACGGCCTCCTCGACGAAACCCTCGTCGTCTGGGGTGGCGAATTCGGCCGCACTCCCATGGTCGAAACCAACCCTGCTCTCGGCCGTATGGCCGGACGCGACCACCACCCACAAGCCTTCACCACTCTCATGGCAGGCGGCGGCACCAAACCCGGCACCTACGGCGAAACCGACGACTTCGGCTTCCACATCACCAAGGACAAAGTCCACGTCCACGACCTCCAAGCCACCATCCTCCACCTCCTCGGCTTCGATCACGAACGCCTCACCTACCACCACGCCGGACGCGATTTCCGCCTCACCGACGTCCACGGCCACGTTGTCAAAGACCTCCTCGCTTAGAGACCATCTTCTTTCTGCTTCTTTATTGCGGCCTCCCGCAGCTTATCTTTTTTACTTTTGCGTTTCCCCTTCACCCCGCCAGTCCCCGACGCTACCGGAAGCGGATCCACCGGCTCGAATCCCGCAATCACCTCACGTGACATCGACAAGCCGTTCCGTTTCTCGATCACATTAAAATGCGCCACCGCTTCCGCTGTCACAAAGTTGATCGCAACCCCCTTTTCTCCAGCACGCCCCGTCCTTCCGATGCGATGAACATAATCTGCAGGTGACCTTGGTAATTCATAGTTTAGCACCACTGGTAAGCCCACAATATCGATTCCACGTGCCGCTAGATCAGTCGCCACCAGAACTTGCACCGCCGAGTTTTTAAAATCACGAAGCACTGCACTCCGCGCCCCTTGACTCAGATCCCCATGCAGCGCCTCCGCATCAATCCCGTTCACGTTGAGCTTATCGGCGACGTGACCCGCCGTGTATTTCTTCCCCACAAAAACCAGCACTCGTTCCCATTCCTCTTGCTTGATCAAATGCCTCAATAAGGGCGTTCGCTTTGCCATATCAACCCGAATCGCACGCTGTGTAATATCCGGAACATCCTCTGATTCCTGCTTAATTTCGATCCTATGAGGCTCATTCAATAGCTCCCCCGCAATCGCTTCCACCGCTTTCGGAAAGGTCGCTGAAAATAACAAATTTTGCCTCTCCTCCGGAAGCATCGCCAGAATACGACCCAGCTCACCCGCAAACCCTAAGTCCAGCATCCGGTCCGCTTCATCCAGCACCAATGACTTCACCTCATCAAGCTTCACCGCATTCTTACCCACCAAATCCAACAACCTACCAGGAGTCGCCACCAAAAAATCGACCCCTCCACGTAGCGCCATCATTTGAGGATTAATCGAGACTCCGCCCACCGCACTCACCACCTTAA
Organism: Akkermansiaceae bacterium; assembly: GCA_039768255.1. Lineage (GTDB taxonomy): Bacteria > Verrucomicrobiota > Verrucomicrobiia > Verrucomicrobiales > Akkermansiaceae > SW10. The sequence goes on from JBDNAW010000129.1 coordinate 10,329, forward strand.
GCCGCTCAGGAAAACACTTCGCATAATCCTGCACTACCTCTCTCACCTGAGCAGCGAGCTCACGAGTTGGCACTAAAATGAGCGCAAATGTTCTCTTCTTCTGAGAGCCCTTCATCCATCGCTCCAGCAGCGGAAGAATAAAGGCCGTCGTCTTACCTGAACCCGTCTTCGCCGTCACCAAAAGATCACCACCTTTGAGCACTTCAGGAATCGCAGCTGACTGAACCTCTGTCGGCTCCTCAAATTTCGCAAGAGCAGAGCTAAAAAGCGGTGAAATACCGAGAGTAGTGAAAGCCATTCAGCTTTCTAGAGATGATCGAGCAATCCAGCAACTCCCATACCAAAGGAATCACCCACCCACCCTCCTTTACCGAAAAAATAATTCACCTTTCACCGTATTGCTAAGAGAGTTTCGATCTCCAGCTCTTAAGACCTTGGAAAAACCAATCTCCAAAAAACCAACCTCCAATAGCTTTAGCTTCAGACATGGTTCTTCGCACTTTCCTCTCCTTCTTGGCACTCCAATCATTGGTGTATGCTGAGATATCCTTTAATCAGGACATCCGCCCTATTCTCTCAGGTAAGTGTATCGCCTGCCATGGACCCGATGATGGAATCGACGCCAAGGGAAAACCTAACCGCAAGGCCGGTCTTCGTCTCGACACCCCCGAAGGCGCCTACGCCCTCAAAGATGGCATCGCCGCCATCGCCCCCAACTCCCTCGAAAAATCCGAAGCCTGGCAACGCATTATCGATGTCGACGACCCCATGCCGCCTAACGATGGTCACTCCAAGCCGCTCACCTCCGAAGAAAAATCCCTCCTTAAACAGTGGATTGAGCAAGGCGCCGAATACCAAGCCTTCTGGGCTTTCGTCCCCGCCAAAAAACAAGCCCCCCCGTCCGTAAAAGACACCTCTTGGCCCACCTCGGATATCGATAAATTCATCCTCGCCCAAATCGAAGCAAAACAAAAATCACCCAAAGAAAAAGCCGACAAGCGCACCCTCGTCCGCCGCCTCGCCCTCGATCTCACCGGTCTCCCGCCCACTCTCAAAGAGATTGAAACCTACCTCACCGACTCCTCACCCGAGGCCACAAAAAAGCTCGTCGACCGGCTCATCGACAAACCCGCTTACGGCGAGCACATGGCGAAATACTGGCTCGACCTCGTCCGCGTTGCCGACACCAACGGCAACCACCACGACCACTTCCGCGACCACTCCCCCTACCGCGATTGGGTCATCTCAGCCTTTAATCAAAATCTCCCCTACGATGACTTCACCAAATACCAAATCGCTGGCGACCTCTACGAGAAACCCACTCAGGAACAACTCATCGCTTCCGGCTTCAATCGCCTCCACCTCATCATCGATCGTGGCACCGCTCTCCCCGAGGAATCCCACTTTAAAAATGTGGTCGACCGCGTCTCCGCTGTCGGCACCACCTTTATGGGCCTCACCCTCGGCTGCGCCGTCTGCCACGACCACAAATACGACCCCATCACCCAGAAGGACTTCTTTCAAATGTATGCCTTCTTCAACAACTTCGACGGCACACCGGAAACAGGCGGTCGTAGCGGGCCCGACTTCTACCGCGGACTCCAAAAACCCTTCCTCGACTTCCCCACCAGCGAACAAAAAGTTAAACTCACCGACTTCGACGCCCGCATTAAAGCCGCGCAATCAACGGTCGTATCTCTTCAAAAACAACAAGCCACCCCCGCTCCTCCAGCCAATGAGGCCAATCCCAATCCGGCTCCCAAGCCCGACCTGAAGCCTCAGATCGACAACGCAAAAAAACAAGTCGCCGCCCTCCAGAAACAACGCAACTCCTACCTCCGCCAAGTCCGTGGAGCCATGATCATGCGTGAGCGCAAAGACCTCAATCCCGCCCACATCCGCATTCGGGGCGACTACGCTAGCCTCGGCGAGGTCGTCTCCCGCAACACCCCCGCCTTCCTTCCCCCTCTCGAAACCGCCGGCGAAGTCCCCTCCCGCATGGACCTCGCCAACTGGCTCGTCAATCAAAAGAACCCCCTCACGGCCCGCGTCGCCGTGAATCGCTTCTGGCAGCAACTCTTCGGCACCGGGATTGTTAAAACCTCTGAAGACTTCGGCGGACAAGGCATGTGGCCCAGTCACCCCAAACTCCTCGACCACCTCACCCTCAAATTCATCGAGTCCGGCTGGGACATCAAAGCCCTCATGAAGGAAATAGTTCTCACTCAGACCTACCAACAATCCTCCTCCGGAAATTCGGTCGACTTCGAAACCGACCCCGAAAACCGCCTCCTTGCCCGCGGCTCCCGCACCCGCCTCGACTCCGAAGTCATCCGCGACCAACTCCTCCACGTCACCGGCGTCCTCAACCCCGAAATGGGTGGTCGCAGCGTCAAAACCCCACAGCCCGATGGCCTCTGGAAAGGCGTAGCCCTTCCCAGTTCCTTCCCCAATAAATTCGTCGCCGACAAGGGCCCTGCCTCCAAGCGCCGCTCCATCTACTCCTTCTGGAAACGCGGCCTCGCTCCACCCCAGATGACAATCTTCGACGCCCCCACCCGAGACGCCTGCATCGCCCGCCGCGAGCGCACCAACACCCCTCTCCAAGCGCTCCTCCTCATGAACGAGCCCGAATATTTCAAAGCAGCTCAACACAAGGCCAAAACCATCCTCGAGCAAGACGGCAGCGAAGACGAAAAACTCACCCACCTCCACGAAAGCATCACCGCTCAGCTTCCCACCGAGAAAACTATCATCCTCCTCAAAGAAGCCCTCAACACCTTCCGCCAAGAGAAAGACGACCACTTCGCCTGGACGATGATCGTCCACACCCTCCTCAATCAGGACGCCTTCAAAAACAAACAATAAAGGCGTGGTAGCGCTTTCACCACTTCGCCCGAAGGGCTCGAATTTCGAGAAAAGGCACTGATCAGCCTCGATCCGAGACAAAAAAACCTGCTTCTCGAAAGAAGCAGGTCTATGAAGAATCCTAGAAGAAGAAAACTACTTGCGGCGGCGGCCCAACAAGCTGAGAGCCGCAAGAGCGCTGAGGAGCACTGTAGAAGGTTCAGGAATAGGAGCAACCTCGTATCCTAAGCTGCCGTCGATGAACCAAATTTTGTTGCCATCACCACGATCAAGAGCGTTCTCCTCACCGAAGTGCGCCAAATTTGTGGGATCAAGAGTGAAATCACCATTGATCAAAGTATAGGTCCCTACCCCATCAGTTTGCCAAGTGCTATTCACGAGGTTATCGAAGTCGAAATCATCAAACGTCAAAGTGGCGGTATCATCGAGCGTGAGTAACTCACCAGCTCCTGCCAATCCAAGGTCAAGTAAAGCATCACTTCCGAAATGAAGACTATTCATCGCACCATTACCTCCGAGAGTTCCTCCGGTTGCTACTGTCATCAATCCGCCAATCGTTGTCGCTGTGTTATTGTTCCACACCAATTCACCACCAGTCACGGTAACGTCTCCGAGCGCGGTCGTATAACCTCCGTTGCGCCCAAAAATTTGTGTCCCGTCACCACTCTTCACAATATTAATACGATCAGCTCCTGATACGTTTGCGGCGTAATCGTGGCTCCCTCCAGTAGTGACATTAATGGTCAGGGTAGAAGTAGAGCCACCATTATTGCTGATAACACGTGTGTTGCTGCCACCGGTAGTGAGCCGTAAGCCGCCAATTTCAGCATCGAAGCCGTTCATTCTCAGATCCGAGGTGCCGCCATTATTACCGCCAATATTCACCACACTGGCACTCGAGAGCGCATTGTTGGCCCCAAGTTGAAGTGATCCTTTGAAGATGGTGGTAGCACCGGTATGGTCAGCAGTTCCGTTCAAGGTGAGCACATTGGTATTATCAGCAAAGGCAGCATTACCAATTTGAAGATTTCCAGAACCGGTAATATTCCCATCGAGAGAGTTGACTCCAGCGTTGACGATGTAGCCGCCTGTTCCATTCAAAGTCAGGGTCCGATTCCCCAAGGCAACATTACCTGAAAGTCTGAGAATTCCACCGTTTGTGGCCGTAGATCCGGAAAGAACAAGGTCTCCCGTTCCAATACTATCTGAGTCCACTGTCATTCTTGAGGCGTTAGACACTTCGATTCCACCCGTGAAGGTATTGACACCATTTAATATCACTTGCCTATTGCCCATAAACTCAACTTTAAATCTACCGGCACCTGAAATATCACCGTTTAGGGTGTAGTTTCTGGCGAATCGGTTATCGAAAGCAACTGTTCCCGCTCCAAGCTCCCAGTTATTCGCGTACCCTTGGTCAGCGTTGCGCTCGTGAAAGTATCTGGCTCCTCCATCAAGCTTGACCGTGCTAATCTGGCCGATCGAACCCGCGTGACCCCGAACAGAGACTCCTGAAGCAACGTCCAGAGTAGCCCCACTTCCGGTCCAGTTAGCCCCATTGGGACGTTCACCAGTATCGAAAGTGCCTCCTCCGGTGACAGCGAGAGTATCTCCGCTGGAGATCGAGACTGGGGTATCTAGACCAATATTAAGAAATTCAATTTCTCCACCACCTGTGTCCCAAGTGGCACCTCCAGAAGCAATGGAAATAAGCCCAAGGTTGTCAGTGACCGATCTAAAGCTGACTTTGCCGCCTCCGCCATAAGTGAGATCACCAACGGTCACTCCACCATTCGCAACGTCGACCACGTAATTGCCTCCAGAATTTCCAAAATTAGCACTCGAACCATTGGTCCAAGCCACGTTGGGAGCAGATGCATCATCATCCCAGTTCAGCGTAGCGGTATCCCAAGTGCCTGCACCACCATTATTAACCTGATCCGCATCAGGATCCCAAACTAACTGGGCGTGTGAAGTCAGACTAAGCGCTGAGAAAAGCGCCGACGTGAAAATGAAAGGATTTGCTTTAATGGTCTTCATAATTAAATGAATTTAAGAAAATGGTAAATATTTAAGGTGCTACAGCGAGATCAGCTGTTTCAAATGCTTTTGCGCCGCTAAGCTGAAGCGTTTTTTTAGAAAAACCATTCTTTTTTAGAGAAATCTCACGATTACCAAAATCACACTCTGAAAACGATCTAACTCAAAGAACTGTCACTCAAACAAACCCACTCAAACAAACCCACTCAAACTCCCGTTCGCAAGACTGGCATTCTTTCTTCGTATTATAAAACTCCTAGCCTAGGCCCTCAAGTATCCAATGTTCGACATCCAAACCCGCCGCCAATTCCTCAACGCCACCGGCATGGGACTTGGTGCTTCCGTCCTCAGCACTCTCAATGCCCAAGCCGCTGGAACGATCGACGCAGCATCCGAGCACACCACAGGCGCAGCCGAAGGTCCGAGGGCCAAGCGCGTGATCTTCCTTTTCATGGCCGGCGCTCCAAGCCAACTCGACCTCTTCGACTACAAACCCGACCTTCACAAACGCTTCCGCGAACCGCTCCCAAAATCCGTCAGCCAAGGCCAGCGCGTCACCGCCATGACTCGCGGCAAAGAGCAACTCGTCGCCCCCTCCATGTTCAAGTTTAAACAACATGGCCAAAGCGGCATGCACCTCTCCGAGCTCCTCCCCCATCTCGGCACCATCGCCGATGACATCGCCCTCATCAATTCCACCTCCACCACCGCGATCAACCACGATCCCGGCAAAACCCTCTTCTGCACCGGCACCGAAATCCCCGGCAAAGCGTCTCTCGGTTCCTGGCTCTCCTACGGCCTCGGCCGCATGAACCAAAACCTCCCCGACTTCGTCGTCCTCAACTCCGCCTTCTGGACCGGCGGCTTCACCAACGTCCAAGGCCTCTACTCCCGCCTCTGGGGCTCCGGCTTCCTCCCCTCAAAACACCAAGGCGTCTCCTTCCAACCTTCCGGCGATCCCGTTCTCTTCCTTTCTAACCCCAAAGGCATCAGCCGCGAGACCCGACACAAGATGCTCGATCTCGTGACTAAACTCAACGAAGAGCAACTCGCAAAAGTCGGCGACCCCGAAATCCAGACCACCATCGCCCAACAGGAAATGGCCTTCCGCATGCAGGCCTCCGTCCCCGAGCTCACCGACCTCTCCACCGAGAACGAAGCCCTCAACGAAAAAATCTACGGCCCCGAAGTCAAAAAACCCGGCTCCTTCGCCCGCAACTGCCTCCTTGCCCGCCGCATGGCCGAGCGCGGCGTCCGCTTCATCCAGCTCTTCCACCGCGGTTGGGATCACCACCGCGAACTCCCGAAACAAATCAAAGGCCAAGCCTACGACGTCGATCAACCCTGCGCCGGCCTCATCAAGGACCTCAAACAACGCGGAATGCTCGAGGACACCCTCATCGTCTTCGCTGGCGAATTCGGCCGTACTACCTACGGGCAGGGAACCCTTAAAGAAGACCTCTACGGCCGCGACCACCACCCCAAGTGCTTCTCTACCTGGATGGCCGGCGGTGGGATCAAAGGCGGGATCACCTACGGAGAAACAGACGATTACTCCTACAACGTCGTCAAAGACGAAGTCCGCGTCCGCGACTTCAACGCCACCATCCTCCACCAACTCGGCCTCGACCACAACAAGCTCACCTTCCCCTTCCAGGGCCTTGACCAAAAACTCACCGGAGTCAACCCCGCCCACGTCGTCAAAGGCATCGTCTCATAGGCCGATTGCAATGGCAGCCTGTCAAAAAGAGCGGGCCGATTTTGTTACGTTTCGCACGATCTCGGTATTTATTTTGTGGTTTCTATACCTTACAGAAATGTGGGCCGTTTACCCTTTAGGATCAATAAAACCACAAATCCCCCTCGAAAAAGCAAATCTGCTTGGTTCAAAAGACTCCACCACATGAAACTCTTTCGTTCTACCATCCCCCTTTTACTTTGCAGTCTCACCCTGCCTGCCGCCCCTCTCATTACTGAGTTCATGGCGAGCAATAATAACACCTTGAATGACGAAGACGGCAACTCCTCAGACTGGATCGAAATCTACAATCCCGGTCCCAGTTCCGTCGACCTAACGAACTATCATCTCTCCAATAACGCTGGACTCCCCGACCTTTGGACCTTTCCCGCGGTCACCTTACCCTCTGAGACCTATCTCGTCGTCTTCGCTTCTGCCAAAGATCGTGCCATTGCCGGAAGCGAGCTCCATACCAACTTCAAGCTCCCAGCCTCCGGAGGCCACCTCTCACTTTCGGATAACACTGGCACTATTCTCTCCGCCTTCACCTACCCCGCTCAAGATGAAGATGTCTCTTACGGTGAATCCCAACAGCTGATCGAAAACCAACTCATCGACATCTCCACTCCGTATATCCTCGTGCCCAACTCCGCCGGCGACCTCCCTTCGAACTGGGACTCGCCCACCTACATTCCCGATGCTTCATGGATCACGGGAAATGCACCCACCTCAATTGGATACGACACCAGCGGCACTTCTGGACCAGGAAACGGCGGAGCTACACCTCAAAATCTCGCCCCCAATGGAACCGCTACCCAGTCTAGCACGCTGGAGGGCTATCCCGCCAACTTGGCGATCGACGGCATCACCAGCAACTTTACCCACACAACCAGTGGTGACCCGGACCCCACTTGGACTCTCGATCTCGGCTCACGCGCCCTCCTCTCTGAGGTCACTCTCAACAACCGCAATGGCTGCTGCCCCCAACGCCTACGTGACATCACCGTTCAAATCCTTGATGCCGATGGCGTCACCGTCGTTTACGAATCAGACCCCCTCAACCCCAACAACGAGGACAACGGCCCCGGCCTCATCAACATCGACCTCATTGGAGCTACCGGCAGCGAGGTCATCGGTCAAATCGTCCGGGTGAAACGCACTCCCGACCCCAATTCAAGCGGAAACGATGCTGCGGCCATTTCTCTCAGCGAAGTCCAAGTCATGGGCATCCCCTCCTTCGGATTCGATTCACTCATCGTCGATGACATTGAAGCAGAGGCCGAGGGCTCTAATGCCTCCGCCTTCGTCCACATCCCTTTCAACATCACCGACACCTCAATCCTTGCCGCACTCGAGCTCCAAATGCGCTACGATGCCGGCTACGTCACATACCTGAACGGCACTGAAGTCTCCCGCCAAAATGCCCCCTCATCTCCCGTCTGGAATAGCTCCGCCACCACCGAAAGGGATAATCTTGACGTCTTTAACTTCGAGACCATCGACCTCATCTCCCGCCTTGGTCTTCTCACAAACGGAAACAACGTCCTCGCCATTCACATGATGAATTCTTCCCCGAATGACGAAGACTTTTTAATGACCCCACGACTCACCGCCGGACAAACCAACACTCATGGAGCTGGCTTTCTCGCCACTGCCACTCCGGGCACCGAGAACCTTTCCGCCTGGTATCTCGATAAAGTGGCCGACACCAGTTTCGACATCGATCGAGGCTACTACGACACGCCCTTTTCCCTCAACATCACGACCCTCACCCCCGGTGCATCTATCCGCTACACCACCGATGGCACCCCACCGAGCGAAACCGAGGGCACTCTTTACACCGGCCCCATCACCATCAGCGAAACCACCGTGGTCCGGGCCATCGCCTACCGAAACGCCTATCGCTCGACGAATGTCGACACTCACACCTACCTCTTCCGTGACGATATTATCGCCTCCTCGGTGATGGACACCGCCATCACTCAAAATGCCACTTATGGTCCGCAAATGCGCGATGCCTTGACCGATTTGCCCGCCATTTCCCTTTCCTTTACCGGCGGCATCGACCGCACCGAAAAAGCCGCCGCCGTCGAGCTCATCGGATTCGAAAATGGCGACCTTCAGGTCGACGCCGGCATGGAACGCTACGGCAACTACGTCACCAACTTCGATAAACGGAACATTCGTCTCAACTTCCGCAGCCGCTACGGCCCCAAGAACCTCAACTACCCTCTCTTTGAAGGTCACGATCACAACCTCAACCCGGTTGATCAGTTCGACTCCCTTGATCTGCGTACCGGCTCGCATGACATGGTCTCGCGTGGCTTCTACATGTCCAACCGCTTCATGGACGATACCCATCTCGACATGGGCCATATTAATCCTCACGGCCGTTTCACCCACATCTACGTCAACGGCACCTATCAGGGCATGTATCACCTCCGCGAGCGCTGGAATGCCGACATGCACGCCAACTACCTCGGCGGAAAGGAAGAAGACTACGAAGCCGTCGCCTCCAACCGCGGTGGCGGTTCTTTTTCCAATGCTACGACTTACGATGGCGACGGCTCCGCCTGGGCCAATGTCGTCGCTCTCGGAGGAGACTATGAGAACTTAAAGAACTACCTCAACGTCCCCCAGTTCATCGACTTCATGCTCCTCCTCAGCAGCGGGAACTGTGAAGCCGAACACCGCGCCGTTAGCGCTGTCGGCATCGGCAGCGGCTACACGTTTTACCACAACGATGGTGACGGTTTCACCCGCAGCCCTAACTTTCGCACCACGCACAACGGCCCCAACAACCTCTGGGCCAACCTCCGCGCCGAAGCCCATCCCGACTTCATCGTCCTCCTCGCTGACCGCCTCGAAAAACACTATAAAAACGGAGGTGCGATGACTCCGGAAAAAGCCCTGCCCCGCCTCGCCGAGCGCACCGCCCAAATCGAGCGCGCCTTCTTTGCCGAAGCCGCCCGCTGGGGCTACCGCAGCCCCTCTTCCTGGGCCTCTGCACGCGACAACTACATCAACAACAACCTCAGCGGCCTTAGCGAGACCGTTTACAACCGCTTCAAATCCGACGGCCTTCTCCCCTCCACAGCCGCCCCCACCTTTTCCCAGCACGGCGGCGAGGTCGCCTCCAACTATCAGCTCCAAATCTCCAGCAGCACCGGCGGCACCATCTACTACACGACCGACGGCACCGATCCCCGACTCCCCGGCGGCTCCATTTCACCCACTGCCATTCCGTTCAGCCCTTCGGGAATCATCGTTCAAACACCGGTCTCCTTCGGCGATGATTGGAAGTATCTCGATGACGGCTCCAACCAAGGCACCGCGTGGCGTGCTCCCTCTTTCAATGACAGCTCATGGGCCAGCGGAGCCACCGAACTCGGCTACAACCAAGCCAACACCAACACCACCATCTCCTTCGGAGCCGATGAGGACGACAAGCACATCACCACCTACTTCCGTAAGCAATTCACCGTCTCTAACCTCTCCGAAATCACCGCCGCAGAAATCGGACTTGTCCGCGATGACGGCGCCGTCGTTTACCTGAACGGAAACGAAATCCAACGCATCAACCTCCCCGCTAGCCCAACCGTCATCACCTACACCACCGAAGCCGATGATGCCATCAGCAGTGCCAACGAGCCCGTCCCCGTGATATTCTCCTTCTCCCCCTCTGACCTCGTCGAGGGCACCAACACCCTCGCCGTCGAGATGCACCAAGCGGCACCCACTAGCTCGGACCTCAGCTTCAATCTTGAACTCAACCTGAGCCGTTCCACTGCAGGCGGTGACCAACTCACCCTCTCCGACAACACCCACATCCGCGCCCGCACCAAGGGCACCGATTGGTCCGGCATGACCGAAGCCTTCTTCACCATCAACGGCCTCGCCCCCCTTCTTCCCTCGGATATCACCATCTCGGAAATTCACTACAATCCCGACGGCGGAAGCGAAAACACCGAGTTCCTCGAACTCCTCAACACTGGGACCCGCCCGGTCAACCTCCGCGACTGCCGCTTCTCCCTCGGCATCACTTTCGATTTCCCCCATGACTGGGACACGATCATCCATCCGGGACAACGACTCGTCATCGTCGGCAGCCTCTACGACATGAATCAGCTCCACGGACTCAGCCTCCCCATCGCCGGAATTCATAAAGGCAACTTCAACAACGGAGGAGAACAGATCACCCTCGTTGATAAAAATTCCATCGTGCTCTCAGACCTCACCTTTGGCGATATCCAGCCATGGCCGACTGCTCCCGACGGTGACGGGCCAAGCCTTACACTCATTCAAAACGGCGCCGTTAATTTACCTGATTCCTGGCGCTCCAGTATCGTCGTGAACGGAACTCCTGGCGGGGATGATGAAACCATTTTCAGCGGAGATCCATTTGCCGATGACAATTTAAACGGCCTAAACAACCTCCTCGACCACGCCCTCGGGAACACGCTCACCTCAACAGAAGTCTTCCCGGTCATCACCAATGTTTCCTTCGATGATGGCGCTGGCCCCAAGGATTATCTCGGCATCAGCTACCGCGCAAATCTCACCAACCCAAACCTCAACTTCATCATCGAAGTCTCTCCGGACCTCGAGAACTGGACCGATGGCCCAGCGGTAACTCAACTGGCTCAGCGAATTGATCAAGGGGACGGCACCGCCAACTTCGTGATCCGCTCTGCAACGCCGGTCACAGATATTTCAAAGCAATTCATTCGCCTCAAAGTCGTCCACACTCCGTAAGAAATTTTATATCCTCACCCCAAGTCAAGAGACCGGGGTGACTCAGCCTTTTTTACGGCGTAAACGCAAACCATCATCCAATGAAATGGATCACATGCTTCAGCTCAACAGGCTGAAAAAAGCGAATCCCCCCTTTCACCTGTGCCGTTAGATATTCGCCGGCACGTAATGAGGATCGTCTTCAGCAACTTCAACCGTCACAAAAGCATCCGCTTGGTCGATCATCTTTGCGCAAGCAGGACTAAGATGACGGAGACGAATCCGCTTACCTGCATTTTTGTAGCGCTCAGTGAGGGCATTGAGTGCCTCCAAGCTTGAGAAGTCCGCAACCCGAGCTTCTTTAAAATCGATAATCACCTCTTCAGGATCATTTGCGGGAACAAGACGCTCCGCGAACTCCCGCACCGAACCGAAGTAAAGCACCCCTTGAAGGTTATAAATACGGACTCCCTTTTGAGAGTCATCACGGCGGAGTCGCACGTGCTTGGCACTCTCCCAAGCGAAGACAAGGGCGGAGAGAATGACGCCTGTAAAGACCGCGATCGCTAAGTTATCGGTCAAAACGGTAATCACAGTGACAGCCACAATGACAATAATCTCAGAGAAAGGAACCTTTCCAAAAGTCTTCAAGCTCGACCACTCGAAGGTCCCAATCACCACCATGAACATCACACCAACAAGGGCCGCTACAGGAATTTGAATAATCACTGGACCACCCACTACGATGAAGATCGCTAGTGTGAGTGCTGCTACGATTCCAGACCAACGGCCACGGCCTCCAGATTTAATATTAATCAGAGATTGACCGATCATCGCACAACCACCCATACCGCCAAAGAGTCCCGAGAGGAAGTTCGCGCTCCCTTGAGCAAGACACTCACGATTGCCCTGGCCTCGAGTTTCCGTCATATCGTCGATCAACTGCATCGTCATTAGAGACTCGATAATCCCGACCATCGCTGCCGAAAATGCGGTGCCCACAATCAGTTTAGTCGTCATAGCATCCCACACGATATCGCCTGGCCACTGAATGGGAGGAAAGAGACCTGAAAGAGAACCATCACCACCGCCATCTTTGAGCACTTGCTCAATGGTTTTGGTGTCAATGAGCCCGAAGTAGCTCGCACAACCGGTGGCCACAATCGCCACTAAGATCGAAGGAATGGCATTCGTGAGTCTTGGCAAAAAGTAGATGATCGCCATCGTCACCGCGGCAATCGCCCCCATCGCCATGAGCTCATTCTGCGGAAGCCAGCTTCCATCAGCACCTTTGAATGAACCAAATTGAGCAATTAAGATAACAATTGCGAGACCGTTCACGAATCCAATCATCACCGGATGAGGAACAAGACGAATAAAACGTCCGAGCTTTAAAATTCCAACCAACAGCTGAATTAGACCTGCGATCATAATTGTCGCAAAAAGATACTGGAGGCCGAGATGCTCCACCCCAATTTCTGCTCCTTTTTCATTTCCCATTTTGACGACTACCGCAACCACCACCGCGATCGCACCGGTCGAACCAGAGATCATCCCCGGACGCCCGCCAAATGATGAGGTGATAAACCCCAAGAATACCGCAGCCCATAGACCAACCAGCGGATCAACTCCCGCAATAAAAGAGAAGGCAATCGCTTCAGGAACCAAGGCCAAAGCCACTGTCAATCCGGAGAGAGTGTCGTCTTTCCAATTCCCGTTTCGCTTCTTAATCAGATCAAAAATCATGGCTTCTGTGCTCGTTCAAAGGAACTTGTCTAACAAGCCCTGCGCCCGCGCGTAGTCCTGCCCTGCCTGATTAGCAAGGAATTTGTGGAGAGAAGACCACGCCTGCTCAATCCACACTCTGTGGCGGCCTCTTTCTCGGCACTCTAAATTCTGACCTGAGTCTCTAGCTATTTGTAAATCACAACGCCATTTCACTCAGAGCAGCGCTTTTTCCTGATTCCGTATGAGCACAACAACCGACGTTATTTTTTACCAAATTTACGTTCAAGTTCTTGAAATGAAATCTGCACCAAAGTCGGGTGCCCGACTGGGTCACAATAAGGGAGATCACATTGGAATAGCTCTTCTAAGAGTCGCGCCACATCGCCAACCTGCCAACTCAACTGCCTCGTTCCAGCCTTTGCCACCTTTGCGGCGAACCCTTCATACGCGAGTCGCTTCACCCGCCCTCCACCATCGTGATCGATGATCGTGTCGACCAGTTCGGTGAGAAACTTCTGAGTATCATTCACATTTAAAAAAGCAGGAATACCAGAAATTTGCACCGTTTGTCCGCCGAAGGAATCGAGCGAAAAACCCGCGTCCTCAAAGTGCTCACGATGCCGCATGAGGAGATCGATATCGCGAGCATCAAGCTCCAGTAAAACCGGCACGAGCAAACCCTGCTGATCAACACCATCTTCGCGCGCTAAAAGCTTTTCATAAACGATCCGCTCACGCCCCGCCTTCGGCTCCAGTAGAACAAGCCCCTCATCCCCTTCTAAAAGGGCGTAGCGATTGCTCAGCGCTCCGACCATTCGAAATTCCGGGCCTTTTGAAACCTCCGCTTCCACTTCAGACATCTCCTCCTGAACTTCACTCGCTCCACTCTGCCAAACGGGCCGTGAAACTTCTTGCGGTGACTTCGTTGACAGAGAAGAAGAAGGAGCATCTTCCAACACGGTGGTAGGACGCTTAAAAAATTGGGTATCTGACGCCGGAAGAACAATCGCCGGCTGGTCCACCTCTTCCGCGCGCATCGCCTGCTCCACCGCATCCATGATCACGATCCGAACCTGAGCGGAATTACTAAAGCGCACTTCTCGCTTCGCTGGGTGGACGTTCACATCAACAATCGAAGGATCCATCTGAAGCCACAACCACGCCGCAGGCTGCAGGCCTTCTTGTAAAGCTCCACGAAAAGCCTCCCGCAAAGCGCGTGAGATTACCGAGTCTTCCACTGGACGACCGTTCAGAAAAACAAACTGATGCTTCTTTCCCCTCCGTGCAAATTCCGCCGGAAGAATCGCACCTTCCACCGTGATGCCTCGATTCTCAAAACGTGGCACCGTGATGAGAGCCTTATTTGACTCTGGCCCACTCATCGCCTCGATCCGCACGCGCCGATCCGAGGTCGCGGGTAAATCAAAGACCACGCGGCCATCTTTTCGAAACGTCCAACCCACTCCCGGTGTGCAAAGCGCATGCAGCCGAAGCTGATGCTCCACATGCGCCGCTTCCGTGGTTTCTGCTTTGAGAAACTTCTTCCGTGCCGGGACATTAAAAAATAAATCTCGCACCTCAACGCTCGTGCCCACCGCACATCCAGTCGCGCGAGGCTCATATGCCGTGCCACCATCAACTCGAATCTCTGTCCCCTCCACCGCATCGGCTTCACAGGTCAGCATCGTAAAACGTGAAACACTGGCGATACTCGGCAAAGCCTCACCTCGAAACCCCAAGGTCAAAATTCCAGCCAGGTCATCCGAAGTTCGGAGCTTACTGGTAGCGTGCCTTTCCAAAGAACGAACCGCATCCTCTGGGCTCATTCCACAGCCATCGTCGTGCACTTTCATGAGCGCGATTCCGCCTCGTTGAATCTCGACCTCGATCTTCCGTGCTCCGGCATCGATACTATTCTCCACCAGCTCCTTGATCACACTTGCAGGCCGCTCGATTACCTCTCCCGCCGCCACTTGGCTGGCGAGAGTTTCTGGCATTACCTGAACGGTCGGCATGCCCAGAGAATAGAGCCAGACCTCCGTGGGTCACTTTTAAAATGCCACTCAAATGAGGCAAATTTTGTTTGGGTTCTCATCCTCGATCAGACAACTTGCCTCAGATCACTCCATTTTCTACCATGTCGAGAATTTCAGCCCCAAACGAGTCAAGCAAACCCATCCTGACGACCAAAGCAGAAGCCATTGACTCAACGATGTCGAGCCTTGCCCAGACGCTCTCCACGTGGATCAACACCCAAAAGTGGGTTCCGGAAGCCCTCAGCGGCCCCTTGGCCATCCTAATGCTCCTCCTCGGATTACTCCTCGTCTCGTGCATCATCTATTTTTTCTTTCGCCCCCTTGTGCTCCGCGGAGTCACTAGACTGACCAAGAAAAGCAAAACCTCATGGGATAACCAACTCATGGGCCATGGCGTCTTCCGCTGGCTCACCCACCTCCTCCCCGGCATCTTTATCTATCTGTCCGTTCCGGGGCTTTTCGAGTCTGCACCCGCCATTCTCAAAACCCTCCGTGTGGCCTCTTCACTTTACATTCTGATTTCATTTTACCTGGTCTTTGATTCCACCCTAAACGCCCTGCAAGCGATCTACGCCAAAACGCCTTCTGGAAGACGAATCAACCTCACCACTTTTTCCCAAGTCGCTAAACTCCTGACCGCGCTTATTGTTATCATCCTCTCACTCGCCGTGATTCTCGGCAAATCACCTTTTGTCCTTCTTGGTGGTCTGGGAGTCTTCGCTTCCGTTCTGATGTTGGTATTCAAGGATGTCATCCTTGGCTTCATCGCCGGCATCCAGCTCGCTACCAATCGAATGCTGACGATCGGTGATTGGCTTGAAATGCCCAGTCATCAAGCCGATGGAAATGTCGAAATGATCGGACTGACCACCGTGAAAGTCCGAAACTGGGATAAAACCGTCACCACTATCCCGACCTACGCCCTCATCAGTGAGTCCTTCAAAAACTGGCGGGGAATGTCAGAGAGCCATGGTCGCCGGATTAAGCGAAACTTCCTGATTGATACCAACTCCATCAGACTCTGCGATGAGCACATGCTCGCCAAATTTCGCGAGATCGAGCACATCTCGGAATACCTCGATGAGAAGGAAAAAGACATCCAGCAAGCGAACGGCAAGCTCGATCAAATCCGCCTCAAAAACCGCGTGAACGGCCGTCGCCTCACCAACATCGGAACCTTCCGCGCTTATATCGAACGCTACCTCAAAGCTCACCCTGAGATCAATCAAGAGATGACCCTCCTCGTCCGTCAACTCGGCACCACCGGACGTGGTATCCCGATTGAGATTTACTGCTTCAGTGCGAACAAAGAATGGAACGCCTACGAAGGAATCCAAGCCGACATCTTCGATCACCTCCATGCCGTTGCCCCCGAATTTGGCCTCCGCATTTTCCAAGAACCGACTGGGAGTGATTTTCAGAAGATCACACGCACATAGGAAGGATCCAGAACGTCCCGTTTCATCCCCTCAACCAAGGACTCGGCCACTCAGAAAAAAGAACGAGACCCTCCTATTTCATGTTTTCACTCAAAGCTCATTCTCGATCACCGCATACGCATTGTGATTGTGAATCGACTCGAAGTTCTCCGCCTCCACCCGATACCAGCGGAGCTCAGGGTCTTGGTTTGAGCTGAGTGCGATATTACGAACGAGATCTTCGACAAACACGGGATTGTCATAAGCGCGCTCGGTGACCGCTTTTTCATCGGGACGCTTCAGGAGTGAATAAAGTTCACAACTCGCCGATTTCTCAACGCGAGTGATCAAGTCTTCGATCCACACTGGGTTTTTAAATCTCACCGCATACGTCACCACGCCGCGCTGGTTGTGTGCGCCGTAATCACTGATCGCTTTTGAGCAGGGGCAAAGGGTGGCCACGGGAACCATCACGGTGAGAATAAAGTCGGTCTCGCCGTCTTTTTCAGACTCGATCTCGAATTTCACCTGATAGTCCATCACGCCCGCTTTCTCAGTCACGGGAGCGGGCTTGGAGAGAAAGAATGGAAACTCAAATTCCACGTGCGCCTTCTGCGCTTCGAGTTTCTCAAGCAACGCTGTTGGAAGCCCTGCCATATCACGAACCGAGAGGCAATTGCCGTGCGCATTCAGAACTTCCACAAAGCGGCTCATATGAGTCCCCTTGAAGTGATGAGGAAGATCCACTGCTAACGCAACGGTTGCCACGGTGTGCTGTTCCGAGCCACTTTTATCCTTCACCTTAAGAGGAAAACGTAGCGATTTCACGCCCACTCGATCAATCGCGATTTGACGATCATCCCGCTCGTTTTGGGTATCTTTTAATTCACTCATCACTTAAAAAAAACAACCTGTCCGAATTTACGGACAGGCTGACTTGAAAAATACGTTCGTGCAAGAAGTCCGAATTAACGGAGAAGGTTCACGGCACGGGCGCGCTTAATCTCACGAGTGATTGTGCGGTGCATCTTAGCAGATACGCCAGTCACCTTACGTGGAAGAATACGGCCAGTCTCGGTCGTGAACTTGGAAAGAATTTCGGGGTTCTTATAGCTGATCTTCTCGAAAGGAAGGTCAAGGCGCTTGGTTTTCATCGCCTTGTTGTGCTTACGGAAATTAATCCGGCGCTGGACGGTCTTTGGCTCAGACATGATAAAAGTAGTAAAAGTTTAGCGGAGTTCGCGGTGAAGGGTGCGGCGGTTCAAGAAAGGATTGAATTTCACTTTCTCTAAACGGCCAGGAGTGTTCAGGCTCTTTTTGTTACGGGTAGAAGTGTAACGTGAAGGCGGCTTGCCCAAGGCGCGGGCCTCAGTGCACTCAAGGATAATAATGTCTCTAGGCATAATCTTGCTAAAACGGGACGCGGAAGCTATGAAAAATACCCTTATCGTCAAGGGAAAACCAAGGAAAGTTCAGGTTTCTTATCCCCCCTGATTTTTAAGCCTTTTTGACGACTCCTTCAAGCATCTAGCTAGCTACGGGACAAGGTTTCCAGAGATGGGGGGCCGGTTCAGCAGAAGGTTAACAAAGCCCTCGAAACGAATCCTTGCGCTCTGCTCGCCTGTTTTATTGATTAAGAAATGCGCCTCGCACTCTTTCTCAGCTCTCTTCTCGGCCTCTCCTTCCTCAATGCTCAAGATGCCTCTGGCCTCCACTCAGCCCTAAAGCCTGATCACCGCATGAAGACAGCTTGGTGGAAAAACCGCCAAGAAGCTGCAAATCAAAAAGCCGCCGCCAAGCAGCACGACATCCTCTTCATCGGCGATTCCATTACTCAAGGCTGGGAAGGTGCCGGAAAAGGCACCTGGCAGAAGTTCTACGCCGATCGCAATGCCCTAAACCTCGGATTTTCAGGCGACCGCACCGAGCACGTCATCTGGCGTCTCCAAAACGGCAATCTCCAGAACCAAGAAAACGCCAAACTAGCCATCATCATGATCGGCACCAATAATACCGGTCATAATAGTCAGGCTCCGCACGAAACTGCGGCAGGAATCGAAAAGATCATATCCCTCGTCAAAGAAGGCTGCCCGAAGGCAAAAATCCTCCTCCTCGGCGTCTTCCCCCGCTCCGTCAACCCTACCGATAAGCCACGCCTGCTCAACGAAGTCATCAATAAGCACATTTCCAAATTCGATGATGGCGAAACCATCCACTACCTCGAACTCGATGACGTCCTCCTCAACGACCAAGGCATCCTTACCAAAGAGATCATGCCCGACGCCCTTCACCCGAAGGAAAAAGGCTACCAAATCTGGGCCGAATCCATGGAACCGAAGCTCAAAGAGCTTGGGCTTTAAAGATCCACTAATCCAGTTCGGTCGACCTTCATCTTCGCGAGGCAAT
>JBDNAW010000130.1:0-8915 GCA_039768255.1 Akkermansiaceae bacterium
TCTGCAGGTGCCGAGTGGTTGTTCTTCGAGAAAAAATTTAGAATTTTCCGTTGTTATTCTTCCACTCATCTTCTGGTGGAATGGTAGCCATTACATCCCAGTGCTCCACGATCTTTCCGTTGCTAACGCGAAAGAGATCGTAATACGCGGTATGTTTACCTGCAAATTTTCCTTCAGACATCGAAAAAACAAAATCCCCCTCGGCAAGAACCTTATGAACTTTGCTGTAAACCATTTGAATACCTTGAGCCGACATCTGCTCAACAGCTTTGCCCAGTCCCGAAAGACCATCTGCTATGTCTGGATTGTGCTGAATGTAGGTCTCGGTGCTGATGAAGTCACTAAGCTTATCAAAGCTACCACCTACTAAAACAGTGTTCAAAAAATTGCTCACTAAAACTCGATTCTCTTCCGTTTTATCACGGTCTGAAATTTTTGTTACTCCATCGGTCTGTGTATGTCCACTAGGATTCGGGGGGGTTATAGGAATGAGATTGTCCCAGTGTTCGACGATAAGCCCGTCTTCGAATCTGAAAACATCAAACCCGATTTTCGGGCCAAAAAAATCGTATATTGTATGAGTCACAACAAAATCTCCGTCCTCAAATGCCCTAACCACCTCTGCCTTGAACCCTCCTTCAGGTGCATTTTTTAAGATCGCACCAAAGCCCTCAAGGCCGTCGGCAACACTTAAATTATGTTGGATATATTTGTTAGGATTAATGCATCCCGCGGGTTCTTGATCTCCCGTCTGGAGGCTGCAAATTAATGCGATTGCTTTTTCTTTGTTTGTCATAGTTGAATTTTTGTTTTGATTATTAGAGTTATCTAGCTCTGCTTTTCTACAGGAACTCGTAAAGCTTATCAGTATTGCGAGTGTTAAGAAGGGATAGATTAAAGAGGAGTTTGTTATTTTTGAGAGTTTCATTTTTTGCAGAACATCAGAAGTGTCTCACGCGCGGTAGCGCGTTGAGTCGAACTGCTTGTTAGGCTTGGTCTTCAATCGCATAAGGAATATCGCCATTTGCTCTCTTCCAAGAAGCTAAGGTATCCCAATGGTATTGAAGGTTACGCCACATAGTTTCATTGTGCAGTTTTGCCATCTTTGCAGCTTTTCCTCCAAATAGTTGGGCTAGGAATTCCATAATCTTCTCAATAATTTCTAGAACTTTAATGATTACTTCAAATATCTTCCTCAAAGCTGGAAACATGTCTGCCAGCATTCCGAGAAGCTCCTTTAATAATTCAGCAATCTGACCAATGATGCTCCAGATGCTTCTTTTCGAAGATGATTTAGCACTAGAGATCATTTCTATTCCCTTGTTTCCAGTTGAAATCAAACCAGATGAAGAAATAAGTAAGTCTACGCCTTTTTGCACTTCTCTTTCAGAATCATTATAAGCTGCTGAAATAATCTTCTCTGCTGCGTTCAGCTGCTCGGAAACAGTCTCTTGGTATATTTGAGCCAATTGAGCTTTCTCTGGTTCTTGGCGTTCCAAAAAACTGGTATGTGCCATACCTAGGTATTCGGACATGAATTTTGAAAATACTGAAAAGTATTGCTTTAACTGTTCTTCTCCACCCGGGAGACCCACGTCTGGGATGTCGTCTTGTTTCATATAGTTGATATTGGATTAATTTTTGAGCCTAACGTCAGAAGTGAATCACGCACGCCAGCGCGTTGAGTCCACCTGCTTGTTCGGCTTGGAAAATTTTTCGAGGACAAGCTCCCCAACCAAATGCACCAAGATTTGGGAGAAGTGCTGAACTTGGTTCTAGAACTACTGGAGGGCTTTCAGTAGGAAAGCGGGTTTATTTCTTGATCAAGGTGCATAATGATCAAGGTGTATGATTAGATTTTCGATTTATCATGTCGCTGAAGCTGACTTTTTTTGCGAGAGCTGCCTCAGTTGTATTTCCAATAAAGTTCCCAGCCTGCACCTTGAACTCCCTCAAAACTAAAATCAGACGAATAAAGCCATTTTTTTAAAAGTGCTTTTTCGGGCTTGGCATCAATCTTTGTGGGAGTCCCCTCGCATCTTGCTCCTGCCGTGCGCTTCTGCCGTGGCAGCCTTCTCGGTAGTGTTTCTCCTCATTTTGCGCGTGATCTTGAAGAAAAAATCCAAGCATGGTGCCGCCGCCATGGAAGCAGTTGACCGCCATGCAAGTGGCGCCCTCGTCGAATGCTGCAACGATATCGGCTGGAACATCATCAGGTGCCGTAACCCGATTCGTGCCCTTGAGAGTGCGGTATCCTCCAACCGTAAAATACCTATGAACAGCGTCGCCGATCCCCGTCGTCGAGCGCTGCGAATCTCGATGGTTGGCGTCTATGAGCTTGAGGATGATGACCGTAGTATGATCACAATTCCGACACCCCGAAAACGCTCCGTGCCGCCCCACCCAACCACGCTCTGTCCTCGTTCGATGGGGTCGCTAAAATTGCTACCGTAATGTGCTACGCTCCACAACGGGGGCAATCTGCTACAAGTTCAGACATCGGTGCTAGTGAGGATCTTTCTTCGAGCAGACCCACGTCTCGTCTGTGATTCCGTTATGAATGGATATTGGCATGCTCTCTTTTCCCGCCGAATGTTAAAGGTGACTCACACGCGGTAGCGCGTTGAGTCCACCTGCTTGTTCGACTTAGGAAATTCTCTTACGTCTTGCAATCATTCCTAATACCCCAAGGTTAAGAAGAATAACTGATGAGGGCTCAGGAACAGCACTTCCGTCAGCATTATGCGCGGCTTCGGGAGCATCAGTATACGAGGTTCTCCCCCACGATATTGTCGGTTCATCGACTACCGACAAACCGTTACTTAGACCCGTGAATGAAATTGAATAGTTAAAAGTATCGCCGACACTGTAGACTGCTCCGTTGTAGGTCGGTGCACCAGCAGTAGCAATCTGTAAGACGTCATTGTCTGACCCTCCGAAACCATTGAAAATAATGGGGTATATCGTTGCAAATGTAGATCCGCCATTTTCGATAGCCACACCGTCTGTATCCGATGAAACAATGTCTCCTCCGATACTTACGCCTGAGACTCCTATGAATAGTCTGTTCTGTTGGCTGGATCCAGGGTTGTTATCAGTAATCGTGCCAGTAAGATCAAAGCTTAGAGTTGTTGCCGTTTTATTCCAATTCGAAATTGTGAGTGCAGCATTCGCTCCGCCTGCGAGCGATCCGAATGTGATTAGAGTGGCAGACAGGGTAGCTAGTTTTGTATTTTGTATTTTCATAAAGAACTGTTGTTGAGTAATTTTTGTCGAACAGTGTTTATTAGTAGCACGATTAGAGCTGATATCAGCTTTGGTGCTTGAGATGAAACCTACCCCGAAACCTTAATTTTAAAAGGGTTTTTTAACTTCCGAGCATTGATATCAGGGATACACCAGTGTCTCCCATCCCCTTTCGATTCAAGAAGTGATATCACCTCTCAAATCTTAGAAAATGAAGAGGATTTATTCAATTGAACACTTTTCATTTGACCGATTTTAATGTCCTTGCTGTGGTTACCCTGATGACAGCTAAAAAAATCAAGTCTTGCTGGCGCTCAGACCTTTCAGAATTCAGAGGCTTAAATCATTTTGAGCGTTCGGGGTTTTTGGTTTGTCTGGAATGGTTCGAGAACTTTCGACTCAGGCACTCTTTACTTGCTGGTCGAAGCTCGGCAAAGGCGTTTTGGGCCGATCAGGTGATCCGTGATGGAGTCGATCGTCACCGATGAAGAGTGCGCGTATTCCACCCAAAAGCAGGCACTGAATGCTCTCGCCTTCTTTTTCAAGCGGGCCGCCCAACGCATCGGAAATGACAAACGGATGACGAGTCATGCCCTACGCCATAGTTTTGCGACGCATCTTCTGGAAGACGGGAC
Source organism: Akkermansiaceae bacterium (assembly GCA_039768255.1). Taxonomy (GTDB): domain Bacteria; phylum Verrucomicrobiota; class Verrucomicrobiia; order Verrucomicrobiales; family Akkermansiaceae; genus SW10. Next base: position 3,882 of record JBDNAW010000130.1, read on the forward strand.
AGATCTTAGAACGATCCAAGATCTCTTGGGTCACGATGACATCACAACCACCGAGGTTTATCTTCACCTCGCGATGGGTAAAAATGGCCTAGGAGTGCTGAGTCCTCTGGACACAGTCAGCAGCTGAGACACTTCAAAAAAGCGTCGGGAGCAAGAAGCCACTCGATGGAAACTTTTTTAGTGCGCCTCTTTCTTCTCGCCGTCCTTTTTCACAGGCTCGTGCTTGAAGAGTTCTTCGGTGCCGGGCTTACCGGGCTTGGATTCCCACTGGTGCTGGTCGCAAGATCCAAGGAAGAAGGCAGCGCAGGCGGTCAGGAAGGCAAATTGTTTCATCGCGGGGTTTGCTTAAGGGACGGAGGCACAAATGAGAACTCTAAAATTCACCTTTAAAGGAGCAACGGGCAGTTGGGGTCTCGTAGATCACGATTTCGGCGAGACCAGGGAGATCATTCTCAAGCTTCCGCCAGAACCAAGCAGCCATAATTTCAATGGTAGGGCTTTCAAGGCCTTCGATGTCATTGAGGTAGGAATGATCCATCATCTCGAGGAGCGGATTCATCGCTTGAGAAATGCGCTTGTGATCGTAAACCCAGCCGACGGTTTCATCGACCTCGCCCTCAATATGAATCTCGACCTTAAAACTGTGACCGTGCATTTGACGGCATTTGTGGTCCTCCGGAAGGCTGGGAAGTGTGTGGGCGGCTTCGAAGCGGAAGTCTTTGATGAGTCTGGCGCGCATGATCGTCTTGTCTTGAGGTGAGGATAGACTTGTCTCCGCTCCCGTCCATGCCCAAGTTTCCCCCACGTTCATGGCTAACTCAACCAACAGAATCGATTCGACTTTTATCCGCCTTAAAGAAGCCAACCAGAAAGCCTTCGTAGCTTATGTGTGTGGCGGCGATCCGAATTTTGAGAAATCCCTCGAAATCTTGCACGCGCTCGCAGATGCCGGAGCGGACATCATCGAGCTCGGCGTCCCCTTTTCCGATCCTATGGCAGATGGAATCGTGAACCAGATGGCGGCTGACCGCGCGCTGAAAGCAGGAATGAACGTGCCACGCGTGCTTGATCTCATCCGTGAGTTCCGCAAGACCCACGAGACGCCGCTTGTGCTCTTCACTTACCTCAATCCAGTCTATGCCTATGGATATGAGAAATTTCATGTCAATGCCGCTGCCGCTGGCGCAGACGGGATTCTCTTACTCGATCTCCCTCCTGCAGAAGCAGAAGCCAGTGCGGACTTCACCAATGGCGAGGGGCTTCATCACATTCACCTCATCGCCCCGACCACTCCGGAAGACCGACAGGAAACGCTCGCAAAATCATCGCAAGGATTCATCTACGCCCTTTCACGCACCGGCGTGACTGGCGGACATGCGGCTCCCTCGGAAGCGATTGGCGAATTGGTCGCTGAGATTTCTGCTCATACTGAGACTCCCATTTGCGTTGGCTTTGGCATCAGTAATCCTGAGCACGCCAAAATGGTTGCCAAAAAGGCGGACGGCGTAATCGTGGGATCTGCAATTGTAAAAACGGTCGAACTGAATGCGGAAGCGGCCGATGTGGCGCAGAAGTTAACGGAATTTGTGACCCCTCTCATCGAGGCCACGCACTCAGCTTAATCTCCTTAAAAAAAGGAGGGGATCAAGCGACGCTTAGCTCTGATCGGCAGGAGGTCATTATGGGGAACTCTCCGCCCGTAGCACGAGGCTCATTACAATTGGGGATTGCACCTTCACACCACGCAGCCCTCCCTCTTTAAGCTTGCGAATCACCCACTCCTCAACGACTTATTCTGCATGAAGCTGACTTTTACCAAGATGAACGGGGCCGGAAACGACTTCGTGGTGATCGATAATCTCGATCTTTCGACAACCCTCTCTACCGAGCAGATTGCGCAACTGTGTGATCGGCACCGTGGGGTGGGCGCTGACGGCTTACTCGCGGTGGAGCCTGCGGAAGCGGGTGCGGATGTAAAATTTCGCTACTATAATGCCGATGGTGGTGAGGCGGAGATGTGCGGAAACGGAGCGCGCTGCTTCGGTCGCTACACTTCACGTATTCTCGGTGGCGAGAAAAAGGAGCTGACCTTTGAAACGATTGCAGGGACCTTGCGTGCAAAGCTTGTAGGTGATGAGGTCTGCATCGAAATGTCGGAGCCCTTTGGACTGGAGATCGATCCCAGTGTAGAGATCGAGGGACTCGGTGCGAAGGTTCATTATTTAAATACCGGTGTTCCTCACGCCATCACCTTTGTAGACGATGTTGAGAATACCGACATCGTTAAGCACGGCGCGGCGATCCGGTATCACGAGCACACTCAGCCAGCGGGTACGAATGCGAACTTCGCGCAGGTGCTAGCACCTGATCACCTCTTGGTACGGACCTACGAGCGTGGCGTGGAAGGAGAGACCCTGGCCTGCGGCACAGGCATCACCGCTTGCGCGCTGGTTCACCATTTGCTGACGGGAGCACCTTCTCCGATTAAAATCACGGTGCGCGGTGGCGATGATCTCGTGATTGGCTTTGAACCACAGGAGAATCAGGGCTTTTTAAATGTCACGATGACAGGTCCAGCAGACTTCGTCTTCGAGGGAGAGATCGAGATCTAAGAAATCTCGCCTTTTCACTTGGTGAGCTGTGTGTTTTTATTTCAATGAACTGAAACAATATGGAGTTGGATTTTACGGACGTCCCGTTTGACACGAAAGCGATTAAGCCTCATGAGATTGAAGAGATCTTTGAGGATCCCTTTTCGATCCGCCTTCTACCGGATGTCGATCGTGAGGATGGCGAAGTCCGTTACTACCTTCTAGGACGCACGATTGGGAATCGCTCGCTTTTTCTCAGCTTCTGGGGTGACGGCAAGAAGGCCCGCGTCTGCGCCGCCCGTGAAATGGAGGCTGACGAATCGGCTTACTACGACCGGAAACTCGCTGAAATCAAATAACTCTTCTCACGATGAAAACGATCTCCTCATGGGACGAAGTTCCCGAATTCGATAGCGACGATGCTGAAGCCAAATTCTGGAACGATCACTCGCTCAATCCACGCCTGATCAACGCCTCAATTCACGCGCCAGATTCGCGTGAATCAACGACGATCACTCTGCGCTTCGACCCGCGGATGCTTTCACGCATCAAACGAATCGCGCGCTCTCGTTTCCTGAACTACCAATCGATGATGAAGCAATGGCTTTCTGAGCGGATGGAAGAGGAAATGCGCCGCAGCGGAAACGGAGATAAAGACGAGTGACGCCAACCGAGCGAAGATGATTAAAATTCCTCCTCAGACGCGTAATGCACGCTTTTGGGCCATCTGCTTACTCCTTTGGTTCGTCCTCCTAAATATCCTTTCACACGGAGATCAGTTTCATCCACCCACAGATTTCCTTTGGGGGCTGAACATCCCGCACCTCGATAAAATCGTACACTTCGGCTACTTCTTCGGGGGGGGCGGACTTTTCGCCGCTGCTTTGTTTTTTAAAAAGGAACGTCCGTCATGGCTCCGGATCATCCTGACGGTGACGATCGTTCTATCCGTAATCGGTATCTGGGACGAATTTCACCAATCGTTCTTCGAAAATCGCACTGGCAATGATCCCGGTGACTGGGCCGCTGATAGCTTGGGCGGACTTTTCGGAGGTCTCATTTTTCAGCGAATTCATCGTGTTCTGCTTTGAAGTTTTCCGCAGGGCAGCTAGTTCTTAGGGGTGATTTTTGAAGCCCGCATCAAGGAACTCCGCGCCGAACTCGAATGCCACAATAAACTCTATTATCAGGACGCGACTCCTGAGATCAGCGATGCGGAATACGATAAGCTCTACCGCGAGCTGGAAGACCTCGAAAAGGCAAACCCGGAGTTCTTCGATCCCAACTCCCCCACCCAACGCGTCGGTGGTGCTCCGCTCGACTCCTTTGAGACACGGCCGCATCTCATCCCGATGCTTTCCATTGATGATGTCTTCGAGGAAAGCGAAGTAGTGGACTTCTACAACCGCCTCGTCAAAACGCTCGGAACCGAACGCATCTCACTTACCGTAGAGCCAAAGATCGATGGCGTCGCTTGTTCAATGGTTTACCGAAATGGCACGCTCGATTACGCGCTCACACGTGGCGATGGCACTTCGGGAGATGATGTCACCACAAACGTCCGCACCATCCGATCGATTCCTCTGACCTTGACTGGCGCCAATGTTCCCGCGCTTCTCGAAGTGCGCGGAGAAATCTTCATGCCTTCGGATGACTTCGCCAAATTAAACAAGAAACGCGAAGAACAAGGACTACAGAATTTTGCCAATCCCCGAAATGCCACCGCTGGCACCTTGAAGCTTCTTGATCCTAAAGAAGTCGCCAAACGTCCACTCGAGTTCCTCGCTCACGGCTTAGGGGCTTATGAAGGCCCGAATTTTGAATCCGAGACCGACTACCACGCCCTTCTCGATCAATTCGGGATACGCCGGAACGCTCCGATATGGGAAGTCAATTCACGAGAGGGAGTATTAGGAGCAATCCGTGAACTCGATGAAAAACGCCACGGTCTTTCCTACGGAACCGATGGTGCCGTTGTTAAAGTGGTAAATTTTGCACACCGTGAAGCAATGGGCTTCACCTCGCGCGCACCTCGCTGGGCCGCGGCATTTAAATACCCGCCCGAGCAAAAAGAAACAGTGCTGAAGGCCATCACCATTCAAGTCGGCCGGACTGGCGTGCTGACGCCGGTCGCGGAGCTGGATCCGGTCTTTGTCTCAGGCACAACCGTCTCACGCGCAACCCTCCATAATCAGGAAGAAATCGAGCGAAAGGATGTCCGAATCGGCGACACCGTGGTCATTGAAAAAGCGGGTGAAATCATCCCTTCCGTGGTGAAAGTGATGACCGCAAAACGCCTCTCTTCTGCTACTCCATACGACCTCCCTTCGGTGCTGAACCACCAATGCCCGTCGTGTCATGGACCCATCGAACAGGAAGAAGGCTTCGTCGCCTGGCGTTGCACAAATTTCGCCTGCCCCGCCCAAGCGGTGACTCGCATTAA
>JBDNAW010000131.1:0-28790 GCA_039768255.1 Akkermansiaceae bacterium
AGCCCTCCAGAATCACTTTTCTAAAAAAACGAGGGTTGACTAGCCCCTAGTAAGCGGTTTAAGCACCCGCCCCGCGAAGTTCTTCGCAAATTTCTCCTTAAAACTTTCTAACCATGGCCAAGACCCAAACTCTCAAAGCGGAAACCCGTCAACGCACCGGTTCCGGCGTCCTTAAGCAAATGCGCCGCGAAGGCTACATTCCTTCTGTCGTCTACGGTGGTAAGGCAGAAAATGCCAACATCAAGGTGAATACCAAGACCCTCACCGACATGCTTGCTGCGAGTGCTTCTGCGAACATTATCGTTGATCTTGAAATTGATGGTGCTGGCACTCAGTCCGCATTCATTCAGGACACTCAGAAGGACCCGCTTACCGGAAACCTTCTTCACGCTGACTTCCTTGCTGTCAGTGGTGACACCATCATTAATGCAAACCTTCCAATCGCCCTTCACGGTGAGCCTGTGGGTGTGAAAGGTGGCGGCATCATGGAGCAGATGATCCACAAGCTTGAGATCACCTGTTCTCCGAAGGACCTTCCGGAACAGCTCGAAGCGAATGTTGAAGGCCTCGAGGTTGGTCATTCCCTCACCGTAGGTGATCTTGAGCTTCCGGAGGGAGTGAAGGCAGTTCTTGCTGCGGACGTTCTGGTTGCGATCGTGAATGAGTCTCGCGCTACCAAGTCCGAAGGTGGTGATGATACCAATGATGCTGCGCCAGCAGAAGGCGAAGCACCAGCTGCAGAAGCTGAGTAAAATCCTCGGTGCTGAACGATTTTTTCAAAACGCCCGCTGCACTCCGGTGCCGGGCGTTTTTTATTGCCCGAAATTTTCATCGCCCCACCCTTTGCTTAGCGTATGTCACACCTCAAAGCCATCGTCGGACTCGGAAATCCTGGGGAGAAGTATCACGATACTCGTCACAATGCTGGGTTTCGTATTCTTGATCTGATCGCTGATCGAGTGGGTGAGTCCTTTAAAATGGAAGGGAAGTGGGAAGCACGCTGCCTAAAACTTGGCTCTACCCTTTTAGTCCAGCCACAGACATTTATGAATGAGAGTGGTCGTTCCATTGGTTCTCTGGCTCGCTTTTATGGATGGAAGCCTGAGGAAATCCTCGTGGTCTATGATGACGTCGCTCTGGCCCTCGGGACTCTGCGTTTTCGCATGAAAGGTGGCCACGCCGGGCATAATGGCGTTCGTTCGCTCCTCGCACACCTCCCTTCCGAGAACTTTCCGCGCCTCAAATTTGGGATTGGGGCGGCCTCTGGAGAGCAGCTTGTGGGACATGTTTTGGGCCGTTTCGCCGTTGCGGAGCGAGAACTCCTTGAAAACACACTTGCAACCGCTGCCGATGCTGTCCAACTTGCCGTTTCAGCAGGCGTGGAAGCGGCTGCCAACGAATTTAACGTTCAATCAACTCACTCTAAACAGAAACAAAAACCCGCAGATGAACCGGAAATACGAAGGGATGCTCATCCTCAAGACCCAGGGCAGTGAATCAAGCGTCGACGATCTCGTTAGCGCCGTTGCCAAAGAGATGGAAGAAGAAGGCGCCAAGCTTGACGAAGTTCAGCAGGTCGGCCGTAAAAAGTTTGCATACCCTTCGAATAAAATCGATGGCGGCCACTACGTGAACTACCACTTCGAGGCCGAGGCTCCTACCATTAGCAAAATCACCGAGCGTCTTAAGCTCAACAACGATGTGCACCTTCAGCACTATCGTCGTGTAGACTAACTCTTTTCCAACCCCAACTCCTCTTCGTTATGGCCAGCGTCAATAAAGTGATCCTCATCGGGAATCTCACCCGAGACCCCGAAGTGCGCTACACTCCGAAAGGCACCGCTGTTTCTGACATCGCTCTTGCATGTAATCGCGTGCGCACCGGAGATGATGGAAATCGTATCGAGGAAGTGACATACGTCGATGTCACCCTCTGGGGACGTCAGGCTGAGCTTTCAGGTCAGTATTTATCGAAAGGTCGTCCCGTTTATATTGAGGGCCGTCTTCAGCTTGATACTTGGGATGATAAGAACACTGGGCAAAAGCGTAGCCGCCTCCGCGTCGTCGGAGAGGTCATGCAGTTTCTCGGTGGCGGCCAAGGTGGCGGTGGAAATCAAGGTGGTGGCCAACAAGGCGGGGGAGGCGGTCAGCAAAACAGTCCTCAGCAGCAGCAGCAGCAAGCCCCACCTCAAGGCGGAGCGCCTGCTGATACCAGTTTCAATGACGAGGATGATATTCCGTTTTAGAATACCGAGATCTTATTAGCTTTCAAAAAAAGGCCGCCTCCTTCTCGGATGCGGTCTTTTTTATTCCCACGTCCACCTTTGGGGTTCAGAAAAAACACGAAAATCTAGAGCCCGAATCGTCCAGTTCTTGGGGGCACGTCACTGAGGAAAGCGAAAATGAGGATGAGAGGTTTCATGACGAAGAGCTCAAGTTAGCGCTTTTTGGGGGCGGGATAGGTGGCGAGAATAGCTTTGAGTTTGTCGACGATCTTGGGTTTTTTGGTAGCGAGATTTTGGGTCTCGTGGGGGTCTTCTTGATAGTCGTAGAGCTCATATTCTTCTCCCCATTCGATGAGGCGGTAGCGCTCGGTGCGGATGGCGCGGCCGAGTTTGCGCTTTGGGAAGATGTGGTAGGCGTGGTCGCGGACGCGGGCGGTAGGATCGCGGAGGACGGGGACGAGGCTTTTGCCATCAATAGGTTGTGGACCTTGAGGCGCTGGGAGGCCGGCGAGTTCGGCTAGGGTGGGAAGGATGTCGACGCTTTCGGCAAGCTGCTTGGTCGAGGAATTCGGCTTGGTCACGCTGGGAGCCACGAAGATGAGGGGGATACGGTTGGCCTGCTCGTAGTTGGTGTGCTTTGTCCAGATGCCGAGGTCGCCAAGGTGGAAGCCGTGGTCTCCCCAGAGAACGATGATCGTGTTCTTGGCGAGGTCGAGTTCATGGAGGGCAGTGATCACCTTTCCAATTTGGGCATCCACATAACTGGTGCTTGCGTAGTAGCCGTGGATGAGCTGGCGGGCGATGTCTTGGAAGATTGGGGCGGGGTTGTTTTTGTCGGGGACGGGGAAGTAGTTCCGAATTTCGCCTCCTCGTTTATGCGCGGTCTTGGGAGAGTCTTTTGGAAGTTGGGTATTTTTTGGGAGTGGGATTTTGGTGGGATCGTAGAGGTCCCAGTATTTTTTAGGAGCAGAGAATGGGAGGTGGGGACGTGCAAATCCAGTGGCGATGAAGAAGGGAGTGCCGTCTTTTGTGCGGCGGGTTTTAGCAGCTTTGAGTCGTTTGATGGTCTCGCTGGCAACGCGGCCGTCGGCGTAGGCGTCATCTGGGACGTCGGGAGACTCGAAGGCGGCACCACGCGGAAGTTTGTTCATGCCTCCGGGAGGAGCTTTGACGTTTTGGAACATCGCTTCTTCACGCGTAAGTTGGCCGTCTGGCTTGCTGGCGGGGTCACGGTATTCGATGACCTTTTCTTTGAAGTGAGGAACTGAGAAAGAAGCGGGGTCGCCATGGTTTCCGTGTCCGATGTGGAAGATTTTTCCAAGTGATTCGGTACGATAGTTCCCGTACTTTTCAAAGTGTTGAGGAAGGGTTACGGCATCAGGGAGTTTCTGTCGCAACTGACTCCCGAGCCCATAGAGTCCTGTGGAAGTCGAGTGGGAACCGAGCATCAGGGTAAAGCGGGAAGGTGCGCAAACGGCTTGGTTGCAGTAGGCGAGATCGAAGCGCATGCCACGTTGGGATAGTTGATCAAGATGCGGGGTGATCGCGTGTGGGTCGCCGTAGGCTCCAATGGCGGGTTTGAGATCATCAACAAGGATCAAGAGGACGTTAGGCCGGTTTTCCTTTGCGAACAGGGTTCCTGTCAGAGCTGTGGCGAGTAGGTTGAGGAAAAGGAACCTGGTGGTCATGCGCAATGATGTTTTAGTCTATTTGAGCAGGAGATCGCGAAGTTCTCCGATGTGGGCAATGATGGCATCGGGTTGGAAGTCGCCATCGTTGGGCTCGAAGCGCTCGTAGGGAAGGTGTTCGGTGGTGAGGATCGCGTTCATGGCCATCCCTTTTGCTCCCTGGATATCGGCAAGCCAGTTGTCACCGACGTAGAGGCAGTCCTTGGGTTGTTCACCCAGCTGTTTAAGGAGGGTTTCGTAGGGGCTCGGGTGTGGTTTGACCCAACCGATATCTCCGGAGACAACGATGGAGTCGAAGTAAGAGGTTATACCGAGCTGATCGATCCCATCTCGGATGGAGCGGCCGCAGGGAAAATTGGAGAGGAGGGCGAGGCGGTAGTGTTGGCCTAGGTCTTCGAGAAGGGGGATGACGTTATCGGCGAGTTCGATGATCTCGACGAAAGTTTGATAGCGTTCCTCGGCGAGTTCGTTGACTTGTTTTTTCGTGGCGGTGACGGGGTAGATGCCCTCGATAAGTTCTCGGCAGCATTCGTGAACATCGTTTTCTCGGTAGCCATTGGAGTAAGGTGCAACGATCTGGCGATCGCGGATTTCTTTTAATTTGGCGGAGTCACAGCTACCAAACATCTCAACGAGTTTTGCAGTGAGGCGTTTGTATTGCATTTTGATCTGCCTTGGGCCGAACTCGATGAGAGTATTGCCGAGGTCGAAGCAGATGGCTTTGGTGCCGTGGAAAGAGGAATTCATGGGAAGAGCATTAGTATTGCTTCCGCGAAGCGATTGCCAAGGGAGAGTTGGCTTTTGGCATCAAAGTGGGTGCCGGGATCCCAAGTGGTGAGATGATTGGCGTCGGCAAATCCGCAGTGGGGGACGGTTTGGCTGGTCTTGAGAATGGCGGTGCGGACTTTGTCGCGTTTTTTGTTATCGACAACTTGTCCGAGAACGACGGGAAGTTTGGGGGTTTCGAGATCTTCTCGGATGCGGGTGATGAATTGGGTGAGTCTTTCCTGATGAAGTTTGGCGTTGGCTTGGGAGTCTGATTCGCCCTGGTGCCAGAGGAGTCCACGGAGAGTGGCGGTGTGGCCGTCCTTTTTCAGGGCTGCTTTGGCGAGGGTGATGGTTTCGATAAACTCGCGGTACTGAGGGCCTTGGGTGTCGGGTTGATCTTTGAGTCCGGAATTCCAATCTACTCGTAGGCTCGTGCCTCCTTTTGATCCTTTGATCAGAGCGAAGCGTTTTTGGGGCTGGATCTGGGAGAGATGGGCGATGAATCCGATCTCGGGTCCAAAGGTGGGTGAGGGAAGTTTGCCTTTGTATTTTGGAGCGATGCTGTAACCGGGAGAGAGGGGTTTCCATCCATCGGTGGAGTGCGGTGGGTTGCGGTAGTAGATGATGCTGTGCGCGGAGGGGGAGCGTTGGGCGTCGGTGAGATCAGAGGCCTGGCCGCGGCCGTCCATGTTTGACTGTCCGGCGAGGAGGTAGAGATCAAATTCTTCAGCTGAAAGAGGAAGGAGGAATAGGGAGAGGAGAACTCGGAAGATCATGGGTAGATAGAGAGGTTCTATTTCACGGCGGGTGAGAATTACGTTTTATGGATCTCCCTGATTTGGGTATCGATGGAATCCTTTTTCTGATCTTTCGCCTGCTTCTTGCGCGTGGCTTCGGAGAGTCTCTTGAGATCACCTTGAGGCCTAGTTGATGGCATCGATTTTACCATGGAAGAGGCTTCCAGTTAGGGTAGATCGGGCGCTCTTTTGCTCTATTGCTGCCCTTGGTGGTGGCGGGTGGTGCTGAGTTCATAACCTTGGAAAGAGTCTCGCTAGTTTGCGAAGGAGCGAGACTGGTTTGCTCGTGGAGATCCTTGGAGATGTCGAAGAGGCGGCCGTCGTGATAGAGTTTATGGGTTTGGTTACGGACGAATTGGCTGCCGGAAAATTTTCCCCAGTAGGGTTGGTAGTGGCAGAAGACCCAGTCGCGCGGGGTGCCTTTTTCTCCCTGAAGTTGGGGGAGGAAGCTGACGCCATCGGTGGGATCGTCTTCTCCTAAATTGATGCCAGCCGCTTGAGCGAGGGTAGGGTAGAAGTCGGTGAAGTCGATGAGGTCGTCGGAGACTTTCCCGGTCACGCCTTTTCCTTTCCAAGAGGCGATGAAGGGGACGCGGGTGCCCATATCGGTGGTGCTGCCTTTCCCTCCTTGGATGTCTTGGCCGTTCCAGCGCGAGGTGAGGGCGGGGTTGGTGCCGTTGTCGGCGGTAAACATGATGATAGTGTTGCCGAGCTGGCTGAGGTCGTCGACTTGCTTAACGATCTTGCCGACGAGTTTGTCGAGGTATTGCACCATGGCGACGAAGTTGGCTTTTCTGGTGGCTTTGTCCTTGGGTTGTTTGTTGGCGACGTGAGTGCGGGGGCGTTTACCGATGGTATCGGGAGTAGGGACAAAGGGGTCGTGAACGAGGACGGCGGGATAGTAGAGAAAGAAGGGATGGTCCTGGTGCCGCTTCATGAAGTCACAGAGGAAGTCGGTCATGAGGTCGGGGCCGTATTTGAGATGGTTGTCTTTCTTGGTGAGGAATTGGCCGTTTTGTTCGAGGGGTGGAGACCAGAAGCGCTCGCCGCCTTTTTTGCCGTTCTTTCCGGTGGTGACTTGCCAGAGGCAGTATTCGTCGAAGCCGGCTTCGACAGGGCGGGAGGCGTCCTGGTTTCCAGGGGCGCCGTGGTAGAGGCCGTTGAGTTGCCACTTTCCGGCGATGGCGGTTTTATAGCCGGCGGATTTAAGAAGGTGGGCGAAGGTTTTTTCGTCAGGGTGTAGGTAGCCGAAATGGGTGTAGTTTCGGAAGTTGTATTTCCCGGTCATGAGTTTGACGCGGGAGGTGGTGCAGATTGGGGTGGAGTAGCAGTGGTTGAAACGGATGCCGTTTTTGGCGAGGGCGTCGAGATGGGGTGTTTTGTAGTCCTCGGCTCCGTAGCAGGAGAAGCATTCCCAGGAGACGTCATCAGCCATGATGAGGATGATATTTGGTGGCTTTGCCGCAAATCCTAAATTCGAGAGGAGGAAAAATCTTAAAATAAGTAAGCGGGTCATTGGGGAATTGAACCGTAAAGACGAGGGTAGGCGAAGAATTCTTTCGCCCTTCCTAATCTCGGTATTTTTTCGTGAGGCGCTTGGCGCATTGGATCTGGGCGCCGGTTTCGAGGCAGCATTTCCGGCGAGCGCGGATCCAATCGACAGGATCGGTCCCCTTTGGGATGAAGCCTGCTTTGGCACACCACGCGATGATGAACTGCCCGGTGCGTCCACAACCAGCGACACAGTGGACGACGACAGGTTCATTGGCCGCATGGTGTTTGTCCATGAGTGCGAGGAACTGATCGATCTGCTTGTCGCTCGGAACTCCGTAGTCGGGAACGTGGATAAAGTGGTAGTCGAAGCGCTTGGAGACGTCTTGGCGATTATCGAACTCGCAGACATTGACGATGGCTTTGATCCCTTCGTTCTCGAAGAGCTCGAAGACATAGGGATCGGGCCACCAGGAAGCGGCGATCACTCCTTCGACGATCCAAGTAAAGGGCTCGGTGCGCTCAGGTTGTCCGCGTTCGGGCCAGTAGGAAGGGCGAATGGGCATAAATGAAAATGGATTACAGATTTAGCGATGGGGATTTACCGATGGAGTTAAGTCTTAGGCTTGTGCGATGACTTGTGTTTTTTGCGACTTTAAATTTAATTTTAGGTATGCCGGTTTTGCATTTTCGGTATCATAAATCCGATGATCAGACAATTAACGCGAGCCTTCATTTTATTTTGTATTTTAGGCTTGTTGTTAAATGCCAAGGGCGAAGTGACAGTGTTTCTGACAACGGTGGATACCACTGAGGCGCGTCTTGCGAAAAGTGCATTGGCTTTGGGCAAAAAGAAAGAAGGTCAGAGCTCGCTCATTACCATTGATCGTTCGACAGAATTCCAGACCATGTTGGGTTATGGGGCAGCTTTGACTCATAGCTCAGCAGCCTTATTAATGCAGTTGCGAGCTGAAAATGAGGCGAAATACGAAGCGGTGCTCGAGCAATTTTTTTCGATTGAAAAAGGAGCAGGGTTTCGAGTCGTGCGGCTTGCGGTAGGCGCTTCAGATTACGTCGCGACAGACGATTATTGGACCTATTGTGATGAGCCTTCACCAAACTTAGAGGGCTTTAGTATCGCGCGGGATCAGGAGGCGATCATTCCAGTTCTCAAAGATATTCTCAAGATCGCTCCGGACCTTAAAATCATCGGGACACCTTGGAGTCCGCCTGCATGGATGAAGGAGAACGAGAAGCTGATCGGGGTGACTTCGGCGGAAAAGGAGGCGGGAATCTATGCGCGATTGAGGCGGGAATCATTTTCGATTTACGCGGACTACTTCGTTAAGTTTCTGCAGGCATATCGAGCAGAAGGAATCGAGATCTACGGGCTTACCCTTCAGAATGAACCTCAGAATGACCTTTCTGATTATCCATGCATGAGGATGGATGCCGTGGATCAGCTTCGATTGGTGAAGGCCTTGGCTTCTAGGTTGAAGGCGGGAGGATTAAAGACGCAACTCTTTGTGCACGATCATAATTGGACGTTGCATCGCAATGATCGGCGCGTGTTCGGAGGGGACCAGAAAGAGGAACCACTCGCTGAGGTCATTAAAATGCTCTCAGACTCGGAGTTGGCGGATGCGATTGCCGGGAGTGCGTGGCATTGTTACGCCGGAGATGCGATCGAAATGGAGAAGGTTTATCGGAAGCTCACTAAGAAGTTTCCTAAAAAATTGATCCTTACCACGGAGGCGACGGGCTGGGGGAAAAATCGTGGTGAATGGTGGGGTGATATTGAGTGGGGGATGGCGCATGTTTGGCTTCGTCCCCAACTTGAGGGGAGCGCGGCGGCCTTGCAGTGGAACTTGGTACTGGATCAAAATTATGGGCCGACCCCGCGCCACGATTCAGAAGGATACGGTTTGATGACTTTCAACACTGAGGACCAAACGATCTCCTATGAAAGGGAGTTTTTTGCGATGGCGCAGCTCTCGCAGGCAGCTCTTCCAGGTTCGCGCCGGATTCAGAGTAAGGCTTCTGGAGAGCGAAGCGGCGGTCTTGATACGATTGCCTTTTCACTTCCAAACGATCGAGTCTCATTGGTGGTTTTTAATCGCAATGGTGATGAGCGTCGTTTTCAGGTGGAAGATGGGAAACAAGGATTCGATTATGAAATCTCCGGTCACAGTATTGTGACCTTTATTTGGTAATTCATTAGGACCGCGAAAGAGAAGGCTCTCTCTTTTAACCTCTATTTGAAACTATTCCCCCGCCTCGATACAGAACAAATGGCGTTCACCTCTGATGAAAATCTGATCATCGACGAGGGCGGGAGTGGCATCGACGCCTTCGTCCACCGAGTTGGTGGAGACGATTTCAAGTTTCTTGCCATCTTTGATCACGGCGGTCGTTCCGCTGCGCCCAGTGACAAAAACATGTCCGCCTGCAGCGACTGGAGAGGCATAAAGGGTTGAGAGACCTGGGATTTTTGAGGCCGTATAATAGGCCTCGCCGGTGAGAGGATTCACACAAGAAAGCGAAGCTGACTTAGCCTTGTGGAAGTAGAGTAGGTTTCCGGAGAGAAGAGGTGAAGCGAGGTCTGGGGTGTTCTTTTCCCAGCTCCACACTTCATTTTTCGTCCCTTTTAAATCTCCCCGACCACTGAGGCGGAATGCACCTCCGTAGGATCCTCGAAATCCGCTGGTAACGATGACAAGATCATCAATTGCGACCGCCGAGGTGACGGGGCGTTGTGCTTTTCCAGCGATGCGCCAGAGTTCCTTTCCTTGCTTGAGGTCGTAGCTCCGAATGAAATTCTGTCCGTTGATGATTACTTGTTTCCCGCCATTATGCTCGACGACTAATGGGGTGCACCAATTAGTTGGTTCATCCCGCTCGGTCTTCCAGATCGTTTTCCCAGTGAATCGATTAAGAGCATAAAGTGAGGAGGGTCCTTCATGATCCCATGGCACGAGGATTTTATCATCTACGAGCGTCGGTGAACTTCCTTCGCCGAAAGAATTTCGAGTTTTCATGTTTCCGAAGTCATCGCGTTTCCAAATGAGCTCACCCTCCATGGTGTAGCAGTAAAGTCCGCGCGATCCAAAATGGGCATAGACGAGTTTACCATCGGTGCAGGGGGAGGCAGAGGCAAAGCCATTGGTGGAATGGGTGCCTTCATGTGGGGTCGCGGTGACAGCATCCTTTTGCCAGCGAACTTTTCCGGTCTTTCGATCAAAGCAGAAGAGTTTGAAGGTGAGCTTTGAAAAGCGTTCGCCATCGAAGCCGCGCCTCCCATCACCTGCCACTGCCGTGACCACGAATACTTTGTCTTCCCATATCACTGGCGAGCCCGATCCGCGGCCTGGGACGGGGGATTTCCATTTCACGTTTTTAGTCGCGCTCCACTCAATCGGTGGCGTGGCATCTGGAGAAGAACCATTTGCTAGAGGTCCGCGCCAGTGGCTCCAATTTTTTCCGGAGACAACGGAGGTGATCAAGAGCAGGGCGTTGTAAGCGAACGAGAGTTTGAAAATCATGGGGAAATGAGAAATGGGATGGACGTCTGATCTTGCCTTCGGACATGAGAGCGACGCAAGGACTAGAATGAGTAGAGTGAAGGATCATAAGGTCAGCAAGGGAGAAGATGAGGGTTCTCTTTTTTAAGGTCACAAGGTGACTTCTTAAGCATTTAAAATATGCTGGATTCAGGAGCGCTGAACCCCATTGTGTCACTTCCGCTTTCATGAAAAGGTCCCTCTCCTCATTCGCTTGTGTTGCTCTATGTGCATCAAACTATTTGCACGGAACGGTTCTGCCGGTGGCGCCGGTGTCATCGAAGCATTCATGGGCCCTACCCGGTAACGAGCTGGGAGCTTTGCTAAAATCAGGCGAAGAAATCGTGACCCCATTAGTAATTCCTGAGTTCGATGGGCTGGAGCAGCGGATTTCCAAAGGCTGGCGTGGGATTATTTCCCTCGGCCTTCATGGAACGCTCGGAGGAGAAAAGGGGCAGGTCATTCTTGAAGCGGTCGATCCCGCTAGTGGGAAAATCTTTGCGAGTTCGACGGCTTCCGTGTCTGGAATGGCTCCGCAGGACCCATGGACTGTCATCACGTCATCCGCGCAATCCGGAGCCTCGGCCCTCTATGCCTTCGATGGGGATCCGGAGACATCCTGGCATTCAAAATATAGTGGCGCAAAAGCTCCCGCTCCTCACTGGATCGGCTTGCGATTTTCCGAGCCGCAAGCTCTCGAGGGGTTAAGCTACCTCCCTCGGCAAGGAGGCTTCACCAACGGCGTCGCGAAGTCCTATCGCATTGAAGTGCAGAGAAACGGGAAAGGTTGGGAGGTTATTCATCAAGGTAAGACGGAGAAGGCATCCGTCGCCGATGAGCGGAAACCCTTGGAAGTGAAATTTGAAATACCTCAACACGTGAGCGCCTTTCGATATGTGATTGAGAGTGACTGGAGCGGCGGCGGTTTTGGGACTTGTGGGGAACTTACTCCGCTTGGGGTTCAGCTTGCTAAAAGAGATTCAAAACCATCGCCCGCGCGGGAGCGAATTTGGCTCGAAATTTCCCCCCCGCTCATGGAAGCACTCGCCGAAAAGGAATTTGGACTGAGAATTCGAGGAGGCGAAGGCGCTGCAGTGATCATCGGGAAGCCCGCCCTTTGTCGTATCAACGCAGCTCCAACCAAGAAGCTTTTCGGACGCTCGAATGGAGGCCGTGGCCCCGATCAGTTGGGTGCAGGATTGCTCGGCTTCGACGCCCTTACCGAGCATAAGCAGACTGTTCTCACCGTGATGAACGTTCAAAAAGGTTCCCCTGCGGAAAAGGCACAGCTCAAGGTAGGTGATGCCATCATCGCCGTCGAAGGCCGCTCCTTGCCCGTCAATAATCTTGATCCCGGTTGGGAGTGGTTGGCAAATAGCCATGAAGCGGTACTTGGAAATGCCAGCGAAGAAGCCCTAAAAAACGGAACGAAAAAAATCTCGCTCACCGTCTTGCGTGAAGGGAAAGCAGAAGTCCTCGAACTTGCCTTTGGGAGGAGCAAGGCCTTCACCACAATGGACCCAGGCACGGATCCGGAAGCGGCTGCGTTGTTGGCGGATATGATCGATTGGCTCGAAGAAAATCAGCGCGATGACGGCTCTTGGTCCGGCGATATCAAGCGGACCATGTTTGCCTCGCTCGCTTTACTCGCAACGGGGGAAGCGAAGCATCAGCGTCGCGTTAAAAAATCAATCGACTGGGCGTTGAATAAATTTCCCGAGCCTGAGAAGCACGGGAACCTCGGCTTTTGGTCGGCTGGTTACATGATGACTCTTTTCGGCGAGTGGTATTTGCAGACTGGAGACAAGCGCGTGCTCAAACCCATTCGCGAAGCCCGCGATTGGGCGGTGGCCGGACAGCATGTTTGTAAATGGGGGATGCCAGCACTGGGGCATGGGCCTTCAGGTCTTCCTTATGGAGAAAAATCACTCGTGGCACCGGCTCTGCATCTGCTAGTCGGCGAAGCACTCACGAAAGATTGTGGCGTCGAATCACAAATCTGGGAACTGCTCGATCCCTACATGATGCACTCATGGTCGGACCCGAAAGAAGGAGGCAATGGCTCGCTAGGATATAACGCGTCCTACAAAGATCTCGGTGAGTTCTGGTCTCGGACCGGCCTCTATCTCATCGCCGCTCACCTTCGTGATGAAAAGCCCGAGATGAAACCCGCGCTCACCAAGATTATGCGTGAGCGTCATCCTTGGATCAGAAACAGCCATGCTTATGGTGAGCCCGGCGGCGGATGGGGACTCATCGGTCTAAGCTTGGCCGCACCCGAGGTTTATCAAGAGGTCATCGAGAAGTATCGTTGGTGGTTTTCGCTGGCCTGGGAACCCGGGTATGGACTGCACTTCACCACGCCACACATGGGCGCGCCTTACATGGGTGAAGACGATCTTCTGAACGGGGTCTACGCACTCGTGCTCCAAACTCCGAAGCGTAATCTGTTCCTCACCGGTTCTAATTAGGAGACCGCCTGCTTCTATACGTCGCGTTTGCCTGCAAACGCGATCACCCATTCAGCTCGATCTTTGTGAGTCGATTGCTCTATCTGATTGACTTGCTCTTGGATAAACGAAAATTTTTCACCGCTGATTCATTGTCAGGCCACTTACTCTCATTTTTATGTTCCGCCTCAAATCTCTCCTGATTGCTTTTTCTTTGCAGACGGCCTTTGGCCAAGAAACCCCGCTTCCCGATGTGCGATTCTCGTCTCCTGATGAGAAGCTCGCGGCGCGAATTTTTCTGAATCAGGACCATCAACCGAGCTACGAAGTGAGCTATGCTGGGGCGGCTGCTATTCTGCCCTCACGATTGGGGCTTGTTTTGAAAGGAGATGTAGAGGGCAGAAAAGGATATGCGCTCACTTCTAGCGAGATGAGCGTGCATCGATCGACGTGGACCCCAGTATTAGGCGAGCAGTCAGAAGTGGTCGATCACTACCATCAACTTGCGGTGACTTTTACTTCAAAGCAGGCGGGTAAGCCTTCACTGACGGTGGAGGCACGTTGTTATAATGAGGGGTTTGCCTTTCGTTATCGCTTTTTTTCCGAGGAGCCACGAGAGATTATCGATGAACTGAGCGAGTTTACCTTTGCAGGCGATTTTCCATTGTGGAGCACACGGGAAGTGGAGGGCGATTATCTTGAGACGAAAATCTCCGAGCTGACTCCGAACCGAATTCGTCCAGTAGTGGTTAAAGTGGAAAATGGTCCGGTGGTCGCGCTGGGCGAAGCGGGATTAGTGGACTCGGCGCGGATGCGTTTTAAGCCTTCAAAAAATCAACCGCACACCTTCCTTCCTCATCTCGCTGGCACGGTGAAGATGGCAGGAGAATTTATTTCACCCTGGCGCTACCTGATGGTGGGAGAAACAGCAGGAGATTTGATCAACAATAAATCGCTAGTTCCGAATTTAAATGCACCTTGTGCGATTGAGGACACGTCTTGGATTCGTCCGGGTAAGGCAATCCGGGCCGAGCTGGGAACGGATCAGGCCAAGGCTTGTGTAGACATCGCGGTGAAAATGAATTTCCAACATCTTCTTCTCGATGCAGGTTGGTATGGACCAGAGGGTTCTTCATCATCGGATGCGACCACCGTATCGGTGGACCCAAAGAGAAAGGCCGGCGACTTCGATCTTCCGGAAATCATCAAGTATGCCACCGAGCGTAAAATTGGCGTCTTTCTTTACGTGAACCGGCGGGCGCTTGAACGGCAGCTTGATACTTTGCTTCCGCTTTTCAAGAAGTGGGGCGTTTCTGGAATTAAATTTGGCTTTGTAAACGTGGGATCGCAGGAGTGGACAACTTGGCTGCACGACGCGATTAAGAAGTGCGCCGACCATCAATTAATGGTGGATGTTCATGATCACTATTTGCCGACGGGTTGGAGCCGAACTTATCCTAACTTGCTCACGCAGGAAGGGATCGGTGGAAACGAGCAGATGCCTACCGCGGAGCACAACGTGATCTTGGCCTACACTCGCTACCTTTGCGGAGCTGGGGATTACACGATTTGTTATCACAGCGGCCGCCTTCAAACGACACGGGCTCATCAGCTGGCAGCATCGGTCGTTTACTACAGCCCATTACAATTAATCTTTTGGTATGATCGCCCACACGTGATTCGCGAGAAGCCGGAATTCGAGCTCTTCCGCCAAGTGTCAACTACGTGGGATGAGACGAAATTTATTCAGGGTGAGATTGGAGAATACGTTGCGCTAGCGCGACGCAAAGGTGACCAATGGTTCGTGGGCGTACTCAATAGTCGCAAGGAGCGGGAGATTTCCCTACCATTGGAATTCTTGAAGGAAGGACAAGCGTATCAGGCGAATCTTTACACCGACCAAGCTCCGGATGGGACGGCACCTACAAAGGTTTCCTCCACCACCCAAAAAGTGAACAAGGAATCTTCGGTTCAGGTGAAGATGGCCAAGAATGGAGGGGCGGCTTTCATGTTGACTCCTCTGGTTAAGAAATAGGGCAGTTCAGCGGAAGCAAAGCCTTCGCGTTCATCAGGGTGTTTTTGCCTGAAGAGTCTGATCTTTGATCGTGATCGACTGATCGGAGCGAAGGTGTTTGGAAAGAAAGTTGGCGACGCTACGATTGACCTGCTTGATGGCGTTGCCGAAGTTTCCGTGGCCGCCATCGGTAATCGTGATCAGGTTTGAGGAGACTCCGGCCTCTACGAGCTTCTGATTGAAACTGACGGATTGTTGGTAAGGGACGAGGGCGTCGGCAGTTCCATGGATGTTGAGGGTGGGAGGGGCGTCCTTCGTGATATGGGTGATTGGGGAAGCACTCCGTGCCTTGTCTTGGTTCTCTAAAATGGGTCCGCCGATGAGGAGGGACTCGGGAGAGCCGGGCGCGTTGTGGTCGATGCTGCTTGGATGATCGCCCATGGTGAGTATTTCGGCGGGACCGAAGAAATTGACGACCGCGTTGACACGGCTGCTGTGGTTGAGGTGTGTTCCAATGGTGCCCTCGAGCTCCTTGACCTCGCCCGTGGTGCCGAGCATCGCAACGAGATGCCCTCCAGCGGAGGTTCCCCAGACGGCGATCTTATCGGGATTGAGATTGTATTTTTGAGCGTTTGCTCGGATCCAACGGATGGCTGCTTTGCAGTCGTGAATTTGAGAAGGCCACTGGGCTTCGTTGGTCAGGCGGTAGCCGATACTCATACCGGCGTAGTTTCCACTGGCAATAAAAGGGCGGAGATGCCGGAGCCCCGAGCGCTTGTCGCCAGCCCGCCAGGCTCCGCCGTGGATAAAGGCAATGACGGGAAGAGGTTGGCCGGTGGTTGGCTTTTTTGGAAGGTAGAGGTCGAGTGCTTGTCGCGGGTTGTCGTTGGTGGCGTAAGAGAGATTGGATGTGATCGAAAGTTTACCATCCTTATTTTGATCCCATTGTTCGAGCTGGTGCTGCTGGCCAAAGATTAAAGAGACGGAGGTCAGAAGAAGAGCGAGAATGATTTTCATGAGGGATGGAACCTCTTTGAGTAAGAATCGTCGCGTAGAATTTTCTACGGAAGGGGGCATGAGAGAGCAAAAAAGCCTGCTTGTTAGACAAGCAGGCTTTTGAAAATGATAGAGTAGAAAATAAAAACTCTAGCGGCGGCTTCTGAAGCTCAACGCGCCAAGTCTGGAAAGGACGAACAGGAGTGAGGAAGAAGTCTCTAGAACTACCGTGTAGTTGATTTCAAGGGTGGCACCGTTGAAGCCAGCTCCTTGGGAACCTGCTCCAGTCCAGTTTGTCAGTCCAGCTCCGCCATCGCGCGCGGCGGAATACCTGACAGTGAATTCGATGTAGTCGTCATCTCCACCGATACCATCGAGGTCGAGGCCTTCAATGCGGAACTGGGCTTGATCTGAAGGAGATGGAATATTTCCTTTCGGAAAAATGCGGGGCGTTCGGACTCACAACGAGAAATCCCCGATCAACGAGGCCGGTGAAGTTACGGGTAGGCTCAGCGGTGACTTGGTCCACGCCTTGGAAAGTGCGGAGATTATCGATCGAGATTGTGATCTCTTGAGCCTGTGCGGAAAAAGCAGCGAGGATAAGAGCGCTCGTGATAAACTTTGGGGAAGAAAAGGTCATAGCAGATGGGGGAGAGGTGGCTTCTAGGGAGAAAAAAACGCAAGGAAGTCACCCGCCTTGCGTTTTTTGAAGAGAGTAATATGTGAGTCAGTGATTACTTCCGGCGGCGGAATGCGAGCATGCTACCAGCGAGTCCAAGAAGAACGGCGGAGGAAGGCTCGGGCACAGCCACGGTGCTGAACTGCAGGTCGTGGTGACGGGCCGAAACAGCTCCAAAATCTCCACCTGAATTGTCATAGAGAACGGTCGCAGTTGGTGCAAAGTCCACCGCATCAATCACAAACTGGAAACCTCCAGTTGTTGGAGAAACTACACTCGCGGTCGCCCCATTGATTTCTGCGGTACGATTCAGATCGCCATTTCCGCCAACCCCAATCGCTCCACCAGTGAATCCGTCAAAGACGATGGAATCCCCGCTATCGGTGGTTGTTCCGGAAACATCGACCACGGAGAAAATCACTCCATTCAGGCTGCCGAATCCTGTATCGACACCCTGTCCCCAAGCACGTTGGTTTGTTCCTCCAGAAGCACGCACTGTAAAGTTGACGGTGTCATTAGCTGAAGCGTCGCCATCCAAGTCGAGGTTTGCATAAGAGATTACCCAATCGAGAGGGTCAGCAGCGGTATTTCCAGGCCCAGAGGTGAGTGTGGCATCGGCATGCCCGAAGAGGCCAGTTCCTCGGAGATCCAAAGCAGTAATGGTCACCACGGCGGCCTGAGAAGCCATACTCGCGGCAATCGAGGCGCATACTACGGTATAAGCACATTTGAGTTTCATCGTTTTAATGGTTTAGGTTCTGTATTTTTCGAGATTGGTTGGACGGATTCCTAAAAGAATCCTGCACGCAATCGATCGTCGAGATTTGGCCACTTTAGAGATGTCATACATTTTTGCAACATTTTAAAAGACCTGTAACGCACTTTATGTTCTGATTCTCAACCATTTCTAGGAGCTCTTTTTAAAAGACCAGGGCAGAAGTGTGCTCTTGCGGAATCAACTCGGTGGGGATGTTTGCATTTTTGTCGTCGGGGCCCGGCGTGCATGTTGCTGCGGGAATTGGGTTAAAAATGATGCGGTCTTTTTGTGAGTTATTGGGAGCAATGGGTGAGGATTTGGACGGAGGTGATGGTGGTTCCGGACTGAGAGGTGATTTCGATTTGGTTGTCTGCTTTGAGATGCTCTTTAGGGATGGTGGCTTCGAGGGGGGCGAAGAATTCACTGAATTCGTGGGCGTCGCCGGAGTCGATGGGAGTGGGGTGGCCGTTGATGGAAACGGTGAGAGCCTCGGTGAGGCCGCCACGCCGGTGGGCACCAATGATGAGTTGGGCGTGCTGGATAGGCTTGGGGTTCTTGATTTTAATCTCAAAGTTTTGAGGTTTTCCAGCGGTGGCGACGGCGGTTTCGTTGGCATAGCAACGATCGAGGGTGAGGGTGCCGGAGGGCTTTAATGGAGCGGCGGTGGTGAGGTGGATGACGGTGGTTTCGTTGACATCGATTGGCACTGCCGAAGCAGCGACATCGTGGCGAGGTTCAAAAACAACTTCTCCTTTATGGTAATTAAGGCGGGTTTGTTCAGTAGTGGTAGCACCGATTGTTTGAGCGAGCTTGGAGAGATCGAGTGAAAGTTGGCGGCCTCCCATGTTAGTGGCAGCGAGGGAGATGCCATTTTCGTGATGGACGGCGACGACGTCGAGGTAGTCGCGATCGAAGGAGACGGGGAGACGTTTGCCATCGAAGTCCCGCCAGAGTTCGAAGAAGTTGGCGATAGTGGTGGGTTCGAAGTCACCGATGGCCCACGGTTTTTTGATGTCGGCTTTGGGAGTAAAGGCGGCGTCTCCACTCAGGGGGTTCCATGGCATGTGGAGGAAGACGAACGGGATGAAGAGGTCGATTTGATCGGGCCGCTGCATCGATTTGGTGAGGTAGGAATTCCAGGCGTGGAGTCGGAGCCAATGATCGGATGGCTCGCGGCCGTTTTGGAGGGAGCCGCACTCGGTGATGAGGATGGGGAGGACGTTATCGACCTTGTGCATGTGGGCGCGGAGCATGTCGAGGGTGGCCTCGTAGCGACCTAGGAGGTAGTTCGAGTAGCCGAGGCCACGTCGTTCGTAGGCGCCAAGGGTGAGGGCGTTTTCGTAGAAATGATGAGAGAAGAAATCGAGATGGCCTTTGGTCTCGGTGATGAAGCGGGCTTGGTCGCGGAAGAGTCCAAAGTCTTGAACCTGGACCTGCATGTAGGCGGAGGAGGGACCGCCAACTTTGGTGTCGGGGGAGCTTTTGTGAATGGCGTCAGCCACTTTGTTGTGGAAGTCGGCGAGGAGCCCCCAGCCGTCGATCCCCTGATTTTCTTTCCAGTGGTGTGCCCATTCGGATTGAACGCTGCTTTCGTTTTTAACCTCCCACCAGGTGGCGGTGTAGCCGCCATCTTTGACTTGGTCGGCGACGTAGGCGGCGGCGAGCTCGGCAGCTTCATCGAAGCGATTGGTGAGGGGGGTGCCGCGGCCGGTGAGGGGGACCGACATGAAATCAGGCCAGTCGTTGAAGCAGGAGGTGAAAGGGATGGCTTGGTATTCGGGGATGGCTTGGCGGAGATTAAAGCCGGCGTCGTAGCGCTCGAAGAAGGAGAGATCGGCGGAGCCGGGTTTATCGGGGCGTTCTTTGAGTTGGGGAGGATTTTTTCCGTAGCCTCGGGTGAGGGCGGGGTTGAATTTCATGAAGCCGCGGGCGGGGTAAAAGCCGCGTTCGAGGGCCCATTTTTCGAAGGACTGGTGGGTGGAGCCCGGAGTGGTGTGGGTGCGGAACCAGCGATCGCGTTTCAACTCACTGCTGCCGCCGATGGAAAGTTCGTGGGTGGTGTCGACGAGAATTTCGACGTGTTCGCGTGGGTGCTCGGAGCCGAGGTCGCGGTAGGGGATGTCGTCGAAGGTGGGTGGGATTTGTTTTTGAGCGATAAAAACGAGATCATCGATGCGGCAGGTGTCGCTTTCCTTTTTCATCAGGAAGCGAATTTTCATGTGCTGGTAGGGTTTGTCCGTGACCGGTAGCGAGGGCATTTGAACACGGTAGAAATCCTTCACCTGTTTGCTGCGGGGTGGGGCCGAGTTGGGAGAGAAGGGAAAGACGTGGACTTCTTTGATGAGATCGAGGTTGGCTCCATGGAAGGCGAAGTGACGGAAGAGGCCGGCGATCTTTTCGGCTCCAGGTGGAAGGGCGAGTTCGTCGCCGTGGCGAATCTCGCGGGTTTCTTGAAGGATAGTGAGTTCTTTCAGCCCCTTGTCTTTGCCTTCGCCGACGTATTTTGTTTTACGATCCTCAATGAAGGTGTCGAAGAGATAGTCGTGGGTCGCTTTTTTAAGTTGGCCTTCAGGGCTGAGTTTTTTTGCGGCGGATTTTTTGACGATGGGGATGATCTCGGCGGGAATATCGAGTTTTCCATCGTGGGCACCGGCGGCGAAGGTGCTGAGGTGGTAGGTTTCTTTTTTGGACCAGTCGGCTTCGAGGCGGTTGTCGCCGAGAATGATGCGGCCGAGTTTTTGGCGGAACCATTCGGCGAGTTTTTGGTAGTCGGGGTGGGCGGCGAGGTTGTTGGTTTCTCCGGGGTCGGAGCGGAGGTCAAAGAGGGTGAGTTCGACGTTTTTGGTGTCGGTATGCAGGGCCCACTGGATATTTTCGCCGGGAGAGTGGCCCCATTTTTCGCCGGGCTTGCCGTTCTTTTCGCGGTAGCGCATGGAGAAGGCGAAGTCATCGGAGCGGAGGTAGGCGCGGGGGCCGATGACGTGGCACATTTCGCCGATGACGTAGTCGCGTTGTTTCTTTTGGGTGAGGATGTCATCGAGCGGGAAGCCATCGAGGTGTTGGTATTTTTCTTCGCTAAGCTTCGCTCCAGCGGCACGGAGAATGGTGGGGGCGAAGTCGACGAACTCGACCCAATCGTGGGAAATTTTTCCGGCGGGGAATTTCTTTTTGTCGGAAGAGACGGCGATGACCGCACAGTGGTTTGAGGTGTTGTAGGGGGCGAATTTTGCGGAGCCGCCTTGTTCGCCGAGGTGCCAGCCGTGGTCGCCGATCACGTAGAGGATGAGCCAGTCGCGGTTTTGTTTTTTGGAGTAGTCCTTAAAGGCCTGGATAGATTGGCCGACGAGGGAGTCACCCATGGCGCAGAAGGCGAAGTAATCACGGATAGCCTGTTGCTTGTCCTCGGCGGTCATGTCGGCGAAGTTGGTTTTTTTAAACCATTCGAGGAGCTGGGGCGGAAGGGTTTTGTGGGACTCTTTAGAGAAGTCAGGGATGTTGTAGACTTTGTCTTTGAACTGATCGCGGAATTCCTTGGAGGGAAGAACGGGGGTGTGGGGGAAGTGGAACCAGAGGCTGGCGAAGAGGGGGGTGTCGCTGGGTGGGCCGGTGATTTTTCGATCCCATGGGGTTCGGTAGTGGGCGTCGGGATGAGCGAGATACTGGCGGAAGGCGGCATCGAATTCGCCGTCCTGAGTTTTGGCGGTGGGTTGCGGGCTGACGCCGCCGAGGATGAGGTTGGGGTTCGAGCGGGTGTAGGAGTAGAGGAGGTCAAGCTCGCGATCGATACGGGTTTTGTTGACGGTGACTTCTGCGGTGGGATCACCTTTGATGGGGTAGAAAAGAGTGACGGGACCGTCGGGCATATTCCAGAAGGTCTCTTCACCGGTGAAGCCGGTTTTGTCCCAAGTTTTGGCTTTGGACCAATCGGTGTAGCGATTTTTGCGGGTTTCTTTTTGGCCGACTTCGACATCGTGCAGGATGGTTTTTTCGAGTCGCCGTGGCCCGTGATGGAAGATGCCGATGCCGTTTTTCCCAAAGTGGGCGGTGGTGTAGCCGAGTTCTTTAGCGAGCTCGGGGACGGTGGGTTTGGAGAGGTCGTAGTCGCGGTGGGAGTTCTCAAATCCGAGGTGACCGGAGCGGTGCGGGTAGCGACCATACATCATGGAGGTGCGGCTGGGGCAGCAGCCGGGGGAGTTGCAGTAGGCGCGGGTGAAGAGGGTGCCCTGGGTGGCAAGCTGGTCGGCGGCGGGAGAGCTGACGTAGCCGAGGGCGCTGTGGTCGCGGTCGGCGGTGGCGCGATTGAAGGCGCGGATGGAGTCAGCGCGGTGGTCATCGGTGACAATCCAGAGGATGTTGGGTTTTTCAGTGCTTGTGCTTTGGTTCTCATCCGCAGTGGGACTCATCGTTGAGGGCGCGTTTGCAGGTGAGTTAATGCAAGAGAGAAACAATACGATGGTGGTGAGGACTCGGAACGGAGTGCACATGGTGATAAGTTGTCAGACATGTTTTTAGGTGGCGATGAAAAATTGTGAAGATGGAGGAGAGCGGACACAAAAAAAACTCCCCACCTGTTGGTAGAGAGATTTGGGAGGGGTTTTTGGATAAAATGGCTATTCGGAAATGCGGAGGCGGATAAAGAGTTTGCCGTTTGTAGTTTGGCTTGCGGGGATGGTAACAGGTGTAGCATCGGCGCTGGTGAGAGTGGCGAAGGGTGGGTCTGACCAGGTTTCGAGGTCGGAGGAGAGGAGGACTTCGTAGGTGAGGCCGGGTTGAGCGTTGTTGAAATGATAGGAGGTATCGGCTCCGTTGGTAGTGAAACTCGGAAGTCCGAAGTTGCTTGGGGTGAGTGGGTCGAGGCCGAAGGCAAACTCAATAAAATTGGTGATGTCGTCACCATCGGGATCTCCAGCGGAGGTTTCATCATCACCCACGCCCCACGAGATGGTGTTTCTCCAGGCGTAGTAGTTGGAGCTTTGGCCGGTGACGGTGATGGTCACGGTAGCAAGTTGGGATTCGAGTGATCCGTCACTGCAACGGTAGGTGAAGGAGTCGGTTCCGGCAAAGCCTTCCATGGGCGTGTAGGTGAAGGAGCCATTAGGTTGCAGAGTCAGGGTTCCGAAGCTGACGTCGTTGACAAGATGGGAGGTGAGAGTGTTTTGGTTGAGGTCGAAATCATTTTCCAGCACTCCCGTGGCGGGGATAGTAAGGGTTTGGTCGCGTGGGGTTTCGTAAGCGTCGTTAATGCTTTCGGGAGCTTGGGCAGCGAGTCCGGGAAGGGCGAAGGAGTCGGTACGGAAGGGCGCGGCGGGAATGCCGCTGTCGTTTTTTAAGGTGTTGAGAGCATTGGGAACGGGAATCCAGGCGTAGCGGACTTCGGTAGGGGTGCTCACGGAGCTGGAGCTGATGGTGACTTGGTTGCCGCTGACAGAAATGTTGTTGGCATTGAAAAAAGTGGGGTTGTTGCCTGGGCCGGCGAGCTGAAAGAGGGCGGCGGAGGTATTTGAGTTCATCCCACTTGCGTTGGTGAAGGTGATGGTGGCTTCGTTTCCGGTGACGGACATGGAAGAGAAGCGGGGACCGTGGGCTTCGATATTTTCTCCCTGCTGGTATTTACGGGCAAGGAGCGAAAGGCGAATGCCGATGGGCTCCTTGTCGAAGGGGTGGATGTTACCAGAAAGACCGGTGTCGATGGTGATCGCGGTGAAGGCGTTTGGAAGCGTTTCCATCTGGCTTTGTGCTTCGCGAAACCAGGGCCAGTTGGTGGCATTGTGCGAAGGAAGCTGTACGCCAAGGAAGGGGAGGTTACCTTGATTGAAGCGGCTGCGGTATTCCTGTATAAGGAGGGGAAGGGTGACCGCATACTGGGCTGCGCTCGCGGTGCTTCCGGCATTGGCTTCCCCTTGATACCAAACAAAACCCGAAATTCCTAAATTGCGCAGGGGGTGGATCATTTGGTTATAAATGACGTTTGAGCGAGTGCGGACAAAGATGTCAGGATTACTAGTTGCACCAGTCCAGCCATTTGTAAAAAGGTCGTTTAAGTACGCGGTGTTAGAAGAGTAACCGGCGCTTGTGGCTCTTGAGGACACGATGCCTGCTTGTCCTACTTGGTCGTAGTCGGGCAGGAGTTCGGCGAAGTGGGGAAGTCGGGTTGAGAGTTCGGAAGGCAACCAGCCTTCGATCGAGCTGCTACCCCAAGCGGCCCACACGATGGCAGTTGGAACGCCGGTGGCCTTATACATGCGGTAGGCAAACACGGTGCCGACGGAGGTCCATGATTGGGAGGAGGAAGGGTTGAGCCAATTCATGCCACCACTGACGTAGTGACCGGAAGGGACGGTGGATTGTTCCTGAGCGGTGAGGGCACCAAACTGAGTGACCTTGAGGCAGCGAATGGGGGCGTTGTTCGTTTCGATTTCGTCGATGTAAAATTGACTATTGGTCATTTCACTGAGTGGACGCACCATGTTGGATTGACCAAAGGCGAGCCAAACGTCGCCAATGAGGACGTCATTGAGGATTACGGATTTACTTCCCGATGTGACAGTTAATGGGTGTGGTCCCCCAGCGCTGAGGGCGGGAATCTCAAGGAGCCATTTTCCTTGGGCATCCGCAGTGCCGGATCCCATTTGCCCATTGAGGGTGGCGTTGACGGCAGCGTTGGGGTTGGCGGTTCCCCAAATTTTAATGGGTTTGTCTCGTTGGAGAACCATGTCGTCGGAAAATGGGGTGGCTAATTCGAGGACCTCGGGAGGGGTGAGTGCGGTGCCTTGCACGAAAAAGTTCATGCTGCGCGTGGAGGTGGTGTGTGAACTGGCATCGATCGCGATTCGGCCGCCAAGGGTTCCTTCACGGTGGGAAAAAGCGGTTTCGGTTCCGTCTCCAGGCTCGTAGGTCAGGAAGAACCCGTAGTCGCTGTTCTCGGAAACCGTCAGGGGGGTGGCGAGCTCGAAGGTGACGAAATTTTGAGCAGCGATGGTCGCGTTGAGAGTGAATAATTCCGTGTAGAGGGGAGTGGCGGTAGTGCCAGAATAGTAGTCTTGGTTCGAGGCGATACGCCCGATTCCGCTGTCCCACTGGGTTTGCGTCCCTTGAAAAATCCTTAGGGTGATGGTGTCATTGGTGAAGGTTTGCTCGGTGTTTTTCTGGATGGTGACGGAGTTGATCTTAAATGAAGTTCCACTGCTTTCTCCGAGGGAGAAAAGTTGGCCACGGGCGTGGTTGGCGTTGGCCCCGATGGAAAAGAGGTTGGTGCCAATCGTCCCGAGAGTTTGAGTCGCCAGAATATCGGTGGTGGGTGCAGTAGGTGAAATGGTGACAGGGTCAACAAATGACGAAGTCCCATGAAGAAAGAAGACCACTCTTCGGGAGCTAGAAGTTCCATGGTTGGAGGTGCTGATCGAGATGCGGCCTCCACCGCTTCCGTTTTCACGATGGCGAAAGCGGTCGGGATGAGCGGGGTTGGACCGATCATAAGTCATCACGAAGCCGAAGTCGCTATTTTCATTGACGGTGATGGGAGTGGTCAGCTGAAAGGTAAGGTAGTGATCGTTGGTGTAAGTACCATTCAGATTGAAGGTCTCGGTATGGAGGGGAGTGACTGTCGTGTCGACGTAGTAGTTACTTCCGTCAGTGGCGGTCGAGTGTCCGGTTCCGGAATCCCACTGTGCTTGCGTTCCTTCAAAGATACGGAGGGTGAGGGTATCGTTTGTGTAAGTCTGATTGGTGCTTTTCTTGATGGTGAGAGCGGTGATCTCAAAGGTGTTTCCAGGTCCATCAGGGAGGGAGAAAATTTGCCCTCGTGCATGATTAGCATTGGCATCTTCATCAAAGAGAGCGGTATCGGTTCCTCCGGCGGGTGAAGATGAGACCAAACCCGTTGTGGGTGCGCTCGGAGAAGTGGTGACCGTGCCTGCGCTAAGGATTGAAATCTGGGCACCAAAGAAGACGGCGAATTTTTTGCAAATTTTCATGCGGGGGGACAAAAAGAAACCTAGCGAAACGGTGTCGATTCGCTAGGTGGATTTTTAAAAACGAGGTGGCCTAACTCCTAGGGTATCTCCTCAACGCGGAAGAAAGGAAAGGCGGTAAGAGTTGGGAAAGTTACCGTCGCTACTCCAGATTCATCAGTCGCCACCTCATCAACCATTTCGGTTGGGAAATCATCGTTCAAATCTGCCGAGGCTTTGACAATGTAGGTGGTGTTTGGAGTACCAAGAATCACTAGGGTGATATTGGGTGGGGAGGCGCGATCTGCTGAGATTGAGGCAATACTCGGTGGGCCAGGAGGGACTCCGACAACGGTGATGTCGATACTCTGAGTGAATGGGCCATTTGGCCCGGTGACTTCGATGGTGTAGGTTTGGTCAGATTTTGGGTTGAATGTTGAGGTGTAAATTCCTCCTCCATCGATTACTTGGGCGATTCCGTTGATGGTTACGGCGGTAGCCGTATCGGAAATCTTCCAAGAAAAGTTTACGGAGGTAGGGGAGAGAGGATCATCAAAATCGATCATCGTAATATCCGAGACGAAGCCGAGAAGCGGGTCTGCCGCGGCAAAAAATGCAGTTGCGTGGGCTGTGATTTGCTCGCCAGAGAGTGCTGATTCGAAGATCGCTGCCTCATCGATGAAGCCTTGGAAATATTGGGAGGTTCGGTTTTTGTGTGATCCAATCACCCATTGGCCATTATTTTCGGCTACCGCATTCGCGAGAGGGAGCGTTGCGCCTCCTACGAGTTCTCCATTTAGGTAGAAGCTCACCGCGGAATCCGTGGTCGCAGGGTCGTCATCGGGATCGGCATTGAAGACAAAGTGAATCAGGCAGGAGGTGTCGTTGGAAGGGGTCACTTCTGTGCTGCTCAGGTTGGCAACACCGTCAATAAAGGTTCCAAATCGTTCATTGGTGGTGGTGTATACAATTGAGCGACCGACAAAATTTGCATCAAGCATTGAGAAGATTCCTTGGAGCACGCCGGCTTCGAAGACATTGGAATTTACCACTGCGGTTGCAGTGAACGAGGCGCCCATGTTGCTGGTGGCTGGCACGAGAATACTAGAGTTCGCAAATTGCGCGGCGTTTTGCATTCCTCCGGTGCCTCCTCCCAAGGTGAGGCTATCAGAGAACTCGGTGCTATGATGGCCGTTCCCTGAAGAGTCGAAAAGGAAGTTGGAATCTGCACGTTCTTCGAATCGGTAATAAAAGAGGGGTGCATCGACTTTAATGGCAGAGCTAAAGAGATTGTCAGGTGCCTCCGTAGAAGGATCAACCACTAGCACTTCCGCGCTTACCCTCTCATCTTCTTCACCTTCTTTGGTGAGAAGAACATCGTAGGAAATGGTGCTCGTGGGGTTGTCTGTTACCAGAACCATCCCGTTGCCAGGAACGTCGTCGGTGGCATCGACGGCGAAGAGGTCTACGAGGCCACTCGACGTGCTCAGAGTAGCGGTATCGGCGTTGCGGTCAAAGGTGACGTTCACATCGACTGAACCACCAGCTTCGATCAGGGTGGCTGAGGTGGTGATGGTTGGGTTTTGAATTCCGGAATCAATGATGGTGCCTTGAATGTAGTAGTGAATTCTTCGAGAAGTGTCAGCAGTCGTCCCGTGGTTTGAGCTAGTTATTGAAAGGCGGCCTCCTCCAGTGCCATTTTCGCGATGGCGGAAACGATTTTCTGTTCCATTGACTTGATCATATGTCATGAAGAATCCGAAGTCCGTCCCTCCATTGATTACGATTGGGCTGGCAAACTCGAAAGTTACAAAATCATTATTATTGATGGCGCTGTTGAGCGTGAATGTCTCGGTGTGGAGGAGCGTCACGGTTGTGTCGACCAGGTAGTCATCTCCATCGACTGCGGTCTCGTGTCCGGTACCGCTATCCCATTGATCTTGGGTGCCCTGAAAAATACGCATCGTCAGGGTATCGTTGGCATAGCTTTGAGCGGTACTTTTTCTCAGAGTGATGGCACTCAATTCGATTTGATCTTCATCAGGGAGAGTGAAGAGCTGGCCTCGGGAGTGATTGGCATTGGCGTCCTCATCGAAGAGAGCGGTGTCGATCACACCAATGGGAGAGGAATCCACGATGTTATTCTCTGGGGCAGTTGTGGCGATTAGGACACTTTGCGCGGAGGCTAAGTGGGAGAAGAGCCCTAAGAAAACAGTGTGGGGGAAAAATTTACTCATGGGTTTAGGAGAAGAAAGAGGAAGCCGAAAAATTAAAGATCCGGCGCGCTTGAGCTGGATCTTTAATTTTTTTAGAAGAGCTACGCAGGCTCCTTCTAAACAGGTCGCTATTTGCGACGACGTAAGAGAAGACTAAGCGAGCTGAGCCCAAGAAGGATGATGGAGCTTGGCTCAGGAATAGCGGTGCCTTGCACGAGGTAGCGCATACCGCGGCTACCTGGCACTACATGTCCAGTCTCAGTGATTGCGGTACGGCCACTATTACCATTCTCGTTGTATTGAAAATAGTCAGGGCTTGAAGCGGCGGACTCGTCATAGACTAAAAAGAACCCGAATTCAGAGTTCTCGTTGGCAATAATGGGCGTTGCCAATTCAAAGGTCACGTAGCTGTTTCCTGCGATTGCTCCGTTCAATGTGAACGCTTCAGAATCAAGTGGGGTGACGGCGGTGTCCACATAGTAGTCAGCTCCATCAATCGGGGTACTGTGCCCGGTTCCTGCCCCCCATTGAGCAACTGTCCCTTCGTAAACACGAAGAGTGATGGTGTCATTGGTAAAGGTCTGATTTCCGTTTTTGTGAATGGTAATCGCACTAATTTGAAACGCAGAGTTGGCTCCGCCAGCGGCCCCCAAGGTGAAGACCTGCCCACGAGCGTGGTTGGCATTGCGGTCTTCATCAAAGAGTCTCGAGAAAGTCGTCCCAGTATTGTTGGATGAGATGATGTTAGTTGTGGGAGCGGTTGACGAAATGACAACTGCAGCATGTGAAGCGCCTGAGAAGGTAATCGCACCAAGAGCGGTGATGATTGCTGGTTTCATTGTTGGGTATAAATTAGTTCTGGTTACTAACCAGTGATAGTCAACTTATCAAATCATTTTACTTGGGGAAGTTTAAAGTGACGTATTTTGAATTTTTCATCTCAAGAAGAGATGATGGCCTAAAATAATACGCAAGAAGGGAGTGTAGAGATGTGGTGTAAAAGGAAGTTACCAAGTCCGAGGCCTCCATCACGGTTTACACTCTCCTCCTAGGAATTTGTGCGTCTCACTTTCTACCATTCACAAAGTCCTTCAACATAGTTCGCGGATCCATCACGGAGCCAGGAGTCGAGTTGGGCGGGATCTTTGAGTTGTTGGCCGCGGAGTCTTGGGACGACGACGAAGTTAGACTCGATCTCGG
>JBDNAW010000132.1:0-7935 GCA_039768255.1 Akkermansiaceae bacterium
CAGGGGAGAGTTTTAGCTGCGAGCTTTGCTCGGTTCACTAAAAAGCGGAGATTGCGGCGATAAGGTGCGACTTTACTCCTTAATCGTGCTCGCGAGCTCGGCGAATTTTCCGCCTTTCGCGAGGAGTGAGTCGTAATCGCCTTCTTCTATAACGCGGCCTTTTTCGAGGACGTAGATGCGGTCCGCGTTTTGAATGGTGGAGAGTCGATGGGCGATGACGATACTGGTGCGGTTTTTCATGAGCTCGTCGAGTGCTTGTTGGATGAGAAGCTCAGTTTGGTTGTCGACCGAAGCGGTTGCTTCATCCAGGAGAAGGATCGGGGGGTCTTTGAGAAGAGCACGGGCGATCGAGAGGCGTTGTTTTTCTCCGCCGGAGAGTTTTACGCCGCGTTCCCCGACGTTGGTATCGAGTCCTTCTGGGAGTTCTTTGACGAAGTCTGCTTTGGCCGCTGCGAGTGCAGTCCACATTTGTTCATCAGTCGCGGAACGCATGGCTAGAGCGAGGTTTTCCCGCACGCTACCATTGAATAGGAACGCCTCTTGAGTGACGTAACCGATGCCATCGCGTAGGGAGTTTTTCGCGAGCGAGTCTAGCTCATGGCCATCAATGGTGACGCTGCCGGAATCGTATTCATAAAAGCGGCAGAGTAGATTCACGATGGTGGATTTACCTGCGCCAGTGGAACCCGCGAGCGCGATCGTTTGACCGGGCTTCGCGGAGAGGGTGACTTCGTTGAGCGTTGGCTGATTTTCATCGTAGGCGAAGCTGACATTTTTAAATTCTACGGCCCCTTTCACTGGGCGGGGAAGCGGGCTTCCGGAGACCGCATCGGGCTCGTCTTCAGCGTCGAGAATTTCGAACACGCGATCCGCAGCCGCCCGTGATGAAAGTGCCATTTGGTTCAGCTGGTGCAGCTTACTCACTGGCTCGTAAAAGAGGGAAAGCAGGAGGAAGAAGGCGAAGAGGGCATCAGGTTCCATCTCGCCATTCATCACCGCCATGCCTCCGAATCCGAGCACGAGCACGTAGCCCACGCTATTTAAAAACGACATGCTGGGATTGTAAAAGGCCCACCATTTCATGACGCGGAGGGTGGCACGACGCATCGCGTCTGAGAGCTTATTGAAGTGGCGATGTTCTTCGAGTTCTCCCGCGTAAGCTTTGATTTGACGAATGCCAGCAATATTATCGTGAAGCAGGGCGTTGATATCGGAAGCGGCGTCGCGTTGTTGCTTATAACGAGCCTTAGCATTTCGAGTGTAAATCCAAGCACCTACGGCCAGGAAAGGAACGGGCAGAGTCGCCCAAAGCGCGACCGTGGTATTGAGCCAATACATCGTGATGCCGACCGCCAGAATTTGGATGGTCGAGACAAGCCCAAGCTCAATGCCATCGATGAGAATGCGCTCCATCGCGGTGACGTCTTCGATGACGCGCGTCATGACATCACCGGTGCGACGTGTGTCAAACCAACGGAGCGGGAGACGTTGGATTTTTTGATACAAGTCCGAGCGGATATCGAAGATGACTTTTTGCTCGAAGTGGTTGTTTAAAATGATGCGCGCGCAGTTGAGCGCGTCTTTGGCAAAGAAGCCTAAGAGGCCGAGCAAAACCCAAGGGAGAAAGTCATCGTAACGCTTGTTCGGGATGATCTCTCCGATGATGTGCTTGGTGACCAAAGGAAAGACAATCACGGAAATGGCCATCAATGAGGCACACAAAAACTGACTTCCACCGAGGAAAGGATACCGTTTGAGGTAAGAAATGACTCTGAAAACGCTCTGCACGGCGGGAATTTGGCCGTCATTGGGCCGGATGCAAGGCGGGAAAGGCTTAAAAAATGGGGAAAACTCACTTTGAAGTGCTTTTCGGCAAACTTTAGGATTGCCGGACCTCAGGCTGAATCGGTAGCTTACACCCAACCACACCGAAACGACCCACACACAAACTATGGCCAATACTTTTGGAATCCTTGCCGCTGTTGCTCTTCTGTTCGGAGCATTCGTCTCCTTTAAAAATAAAGGACAACTTGAATCTCTCGCTAGTGCTATCAGTAAAGAAGAGGGTATTAAAGCAAAGCAGACTAAGATTTATGAAGATCTGAATGCTGATATCGATCAGCTTGTCGCTGAAAAAGCAGACTACGATAAGACCAAGGAGGAGACGCAAGCTGCTCTTGAAAAGCAGGTAGCTGCAAATGCAGATCTTGATCAGCAAATCGCATCCAAGCGTGGAGAAGCTGACGCAGCTAAAGCTAAGGCAGACGAAGCGGAGGAGGTTCTTAATGCAACTGGTGATGTCCGTGAGCTTGTTCCAAAGATGAAGACTCTCCGTTCCGATATTGCGCAGCTTGATGATGATATTTCCATGAACTCCGCAGTTGTTGACCGTCTCGAAGGTTCCAAAAACCAGAGTGTCGCTCAGGCCCAGAATCTCGCTGAAATCATCTCCCAAGGCACGAGTGGTGTTTCCTACTTTGAGTCGACTAAAGTTCGTTCTGTATTCCGTCAGTGGGGGTTTGTGACGCTCGCAGGGGGGGACAAAATCGGAGTTGTTAAAAAGTCGAAGCTGTCCGTCCTGCGTGGTGGTGAAGAGATTGCCCAGCTTATCGTGACCGGTGTTGAGCCAAACTCTGCTGCGGCTAACATCATTCCAAGTTCAGTCAAAGGCGATGTGACCGTGTCACCTGGAGACACTGTTGTTCCAATCGCTGAAGAAGCAGCTCAACCTAACGGTAACGGCGGCCTCGCTTCCGAATAAATATTTCCCTGACACTCCAACCTACGACCATTCACACACACTATGAAAAATATTTTCTACATCCTCGCAGTCCTCGCCGTTGGCGCTGCGGCCTACACAGGCTGGCAGGTAAAAGACAAAACTGCTTCTGAAATTGACGCTCGCGACGTTCTCCGCATCGAAAACGGAAGACAAAGTAAGAGCATTGATCAGAAGAAAGAAGAGAAGGCTGAGTCGATCACAGCTGCTGATACTGCTCGTAGCGAGAAGGATGAGACCGTCGCTAAGCTTGATTCTGCTAAATCAAACTTCAGCGCTGCTGAGCGCACGCTCGACGAAGAAGAAGCTCGTCTTGCTGAGCAAAATGAGCGCGCTGCAAACGTCGATAAGCTTATTGCTGAGATCAAGCAGTCTATCGGTGATCCTAATATTGAGATCCAAGATGTTCCTGACATCGTTTCAAGTCTTGAAGAGGACAAGAAGACTAAGGATAAGCAGCTCGAAGAGCTTGAGATTGTCCGTGAGAACCTTGAGAAGACGATCGCAAGCACGAAAGAAGACATCGCTCGTAAGGAGACTAAGATCGCTGAGCGCAAAGCGCGCATTGCTGGTAATACTTTTTCCGCAACAGTCTCAACCGTGAATAATCAGTGGGGCTTCCTAGTGATCAACGCTGGTGAGAAATCAGGACTTGCTGGTGACTCTAAGCTCCTCCTCACTCGTAACGGTCGCTTACTTGGTAAGGTTCTGGTTTCCTCCCTTGAAGGAAACCAGTCCATCGGAGAGATCGTTCCTGATAGCCTCGCTCCTGGCGTTCGCGCTCAAGCAGGTGACGTGGTGATCCTTGAGGACACTGCTGCTAACTAAAAGTGACGATCCCAAACAACTTTCTAAGAGCGGCTCTCACGAGTCGCTCTTTTTTTTGTCTGCTCGATCTCAAGAGATTAGCAGTATTTGAAAAAGGCTTCGGTAGGCCAATGAGAGTGCCGATCGTGAGATGAAAGTCTCGGCCCGCTTTCAAAGCGCGATGTTGCGGAACTGCCAGGTCTTCGATCGAGCTGGCCTTCTCTTAGGAGAAGAAGCGGGCTCGTTCTTGAATGTCCTTCAGCGGCCTTAAAGTGGGCGTCCGTAGGAGTCGCAGCGGTTATCCCAGCCTGCGCGCCAGCGGGACTCGCCTCGTGCTCTTGGTGAGTTCTTGATGCGAAGATGGAGGCGGCGTTTTGCAGCTTGGCCAAATTCCTGAGCCGCGTCTTGGCCGGAGGGAACATCTCGCATTTCCATAAGCACCCATTTCAAACCCCAGCCTTGTCCGGCGTAGGCTTCGCGTGGATTTGTGCCATCTCCTTTGAAATTGACATAGTCAACTAAGGCATAAACACCATTTGGAGTAGTGGCAATTTTATCGTAGTTGCGTTGAATACGAGCACGGTCGGCTGCAGGAGCGGCAGCAAGGATGTTCGGAAGCGCAGCGCGGGATTTATAAGCGATGAACTCAGTTTGGACCGTAATGTTTGCAGCGAGCCATTTCCGAAGTCC
This sequence comes from Akkermansiaceae bacterium, assembly GCA_039768255.1. Taxonomy (GTDB): domain Bacteria; phylum Verrucomicrobiota; class Verrucomicrobiia; order Verrucomicrobiales; family Akkermansiaceae; genus SW10. The sequence continues at coordinate 4,277 of JBDNAW010000132.1, forward strand.
AGTTAACTCAGAGCCATTGAAGTCGCGCATGAAGGCGGGTTTTTTCTGCCATGGGCAATCGGGTGAGTAAGCAATTGCTGGGAGGCGCTTCCCTCGAGCAGTGGCGAATTTTACAAATTCCGGCCAGGTCTCCGTCCAGCGACCATCGAAGCCCTTGGGATACCAGATAAAGTGACCAATTCCCATGGAGGGGAATTCTTCGCCATCATTCCAATGGGTGAGGCCGGTGACTTTTCCTCCGGACTCGTTCTGCCAGATTTTACGGCCAATCGAGGCTTTCTGTGCTGCGGTGAGCTTAACCGCGATATGTGAGGCTTGTGGAAGTTGCTGATGATAAACCGGCGGAGCGGGGGAACAAGCCGCAAAGATGAAAAGAAGGCTTGTTAAAATGGCGGTGAAAAAAGTGCCTCCTTGCATGTCGATGACAATGCCCTCAAAATGGCGGCATCGCAATGGACAAAAACGAAGTTCTCAAAGTGCTCACTCCGAGTTTTTTTGATGTGGTGAAGATCCTTTTCACCGCGGTGGTCATTCTCATGGTGACGAAAATCCAGCTTTTGAGTGATAAGCTCTCAGCTCTTTTGATCGCGTTACCACTGACTTCGTTCCTCGCGATGATCTGGATGTATCACGAGAAAAAGGCGGGAGACCTCACCGAGCGAACTGAGGGAATCGCCGGACATGCGTGGTATACCTTTTGGTTCGTGCTGCCAACGATGCCAATGTTTCTCATCCTCCCTGCGATGCTGCGAAAAGGTTGGAGTTTTTATCCAGCACTCGGCATGAATGTCCTCATCACCGCCGCTCTCTTTTGGGCAATGGTGTTTGTGATGAAGAAGTGGTTCGGAATCGAGCTGATGTGAATGAGCTTAAACTGTCCGATAATAATGTGATCTGCTCTGTGGTATGGGCTGCGCTGAGGGTGACGCGGAGTCGTGCGGTGCCGCGTGGGATAGTCGGGAAACGAATCGCAGGAACAAGGAACCCTTTTTCTAAAAGCTGCTGAGAGGCAGAGAGTGCAGCTTCGTTTTCTCCCATGATCACTGGGATGATGGGAGTCAGGCTTTCGAATTCTGAGAGGTTTCGTAGCAAACGATTACGAATTTCCTCCCCTTCTTTAGTGTGGAGTAATTTGAGAGATGCCAAGGAAGCGGCGGTTTGCGCAGGAGGAGGCGCGGTGGAGTAGATGAGCGAGCGGGCTTTGTTAATGAGGAGGTCAATCCACTCACGGGAGGCTGCGAGATACCCACCGGCAGACCCGAGAGCTTTTCCGAGAGTTCCCATCTGGAAATCGATGCGCTCTTGCAGGCCGAGTTTTTCAGCGAGCCCCATGCCGGTTTCTCCGAGAACCCCGAGAGCATGAGCTTCATCAAGAAGAAGATGCGAGCCGAAGCGTTCTTTGAGTTCTACAATTTCAGTGAGGGGGCAGATGTCTCCATCCATTGAGAAAACCGACTCGGTGACGATTAACACACGTCCAGAAGCGGAGCTGAGGAGCCTCTCGAGCTTTCCGAGATCGTTGTGAGGGAACACCCTCAAGGTGGCGCCGGAAAGCTTCGCCGCATCGATGAGGCAGGCATGAGAAAGCTTATCGAGGATGACGGTGTCGCCTTTTCCGACGATGGCTGGGATCGTTCCCATCGCGGTGGCGTAACCATTGGCAAAGGTGATAGCAGCTTCAGTTTTTTTGAGTGAAGCGATGGTTTCTTCTAGCTCATGCGCGAGGTCGAGAGAGCCACACACGAGGCGTGAAGCGGTCGAGCCGGTGCCGTATGTTTCGAGTGCCGTTTTTGAGGCTTCGATGATGACAGGATGTTGCGAAAGGCCGAGGTAGTCGTTGGAGGAAAAGTTGATCAGCTCTCGACCATCGAGTTCCACGAAAGGAGGACGCGGCGATGCAATCTTGCGGAGTGAACGCAGGAGGCCTTTTTCGCGTATTTCATCGAGCTCTTTCATTTTTCTAGAGCCCAGCGGAGAAGCTTCTCGGAATCATCCCAGACATTGGAGGTGTCGGAACCTAGCACGACGGCGATGACAGCGCGGCCATTTAGCTGGCCGGAGGAGACGAGGCAGCGCCCAGAGGCACGGGTTGTTCCGGTTTTCATCCCATCACAATAGCTCAGGCGAGAGAGCATCTTATTGGTGTTATTGACGATACGAGTGCGACCATCAGGATACTCAAAGGCGTAATTTTTTACACGCATACACTGGCGGAGAAAGGGGTGACGGTAAACCTGAAATGCCACGATTGCGATGTCGCGAGCGGTGGAATACTGGCCTGCCTCAGTCAGACCGTGAGGGTTGAGGAAATTCGATTGGCTCATGCCGAGTCCGCGAGCGGTTTGGTTCATGAGCGCAGCGAATCGTTCCTTCGAGCCGGAGATGTCTCGGGCGAGGGCCAGTGCGACATCATTTCCGCTTTTCACGAGGAGCGCTTTTACCAGTTCTTGGCGCGTATATTTTTCGCCTGTCTTTAAATTGAGCTTGGATGGCTCCACGAGGGTATCGGATCGCTCGACGATAACTTTATCGGAAAGCGGCCCCGATCGAGTCACGATGAGTGCCGTAAGGAGTTTCTGCGTGCTAGCGACGGCGCGCTCGGAGTAGGCGTTTTTTTGAAAGAGGATTCGCCCAGTGATCGCATCCACGATGATGGCGCTGGGCGCAAAAATGACGGGCTCAGGCTTTATCGGAAGGGGCGGCTGGAACTTCTGGGGAGTGACCACGACTGGAGTTGTGGTCGGGGCGCTCGAGGAGACGACTGAGCTGCAAGATGGGTAAAGAGTCAACGCCAAGAGGGCGGCGATGATGCGAGCGTAAATCATGGCTGAACTGTGCTGTCTAAAAAGGAGAGCGGCAACCCGCAAGAGTAGGGGGAGGAACTTTTCTCTCGACGAGAATTGTTTTTTTGAATACTGTTCATGAAACCACTGTTCGATATCAACCCATCGAGCGACTGAAAAACCCACCAAACCATGGCTAAAGGACTGACTCAACGACAACAGGAGCTTCTCGATTTTCTCAAAATTCATCAACAGGAGAACGGTCTCATGCCTTCTACGCGTGAAATTCAAGCTCACTTTGGCTTTGCGAGCCAGACCGCTGCCATGAGTCATCTTCGTGCTCTAGAGAAAAAAGAGGTGATCGTCCGTCTTCCTGGAAAGGCCCGCGCAGTGGTCTTTCCTGAGGAGCTGGAGCGTGAGGAAATTGTCGATATCCCAGTTTATGGAAGCATTGCTGCTGGCATGGCGGAGGCAGTAGAGGAAGAGAAACAGGGCTGCGTCTCGATTGATATTGCCTCGTTGGGCATCCCGCGTAATGCTCGGACATTTGCTTTAAAAGTTCGTGGAGAATCGATGATTGATGCTCACATTTGCGATGGTGACACGGTGATTCTTGAATTTCGTGAGCCGAGAAATGGTGATGTTGTCGCGGCACTTATCGATGGTGATACCACATTGAAGCGTTTCGTGATCGAGAACGGCCGTCCTTTCCTTCATGCCGAAAACGAGCAATTCCCTGATATCGTTCCAGCCCGGGAGCTGGTGATTCAGGGAGTGATGGTGGGGCTTCTCCGGAACAAAGGTTTCTAGAGCCTGACGTTCTGGTCTCATTTGTTTCCGGGAGGATTAACTGAACAATTTCAACCGAGGCTTTAG
>JBDNAW010000133.1:0-21210 GCA_039768255.1 Akkermansiaceae bacterium
AATCAAGCCGAATCAAGCGATAGTCATGGCGTTCCCAGCGAGTGATCAGAGCTGCTGCGATTTCAGGGGGCAATTCCTTCAAACCGGAGAGATCTAGATAGCCCTGATGTTTGGAAAAGGAATAAGCCACCGATTTGTTGATCTCAGTGAGACCCTCCAAGTATAATCCGCCTTACCGCCACTCAGTGCTTCAGCAGTCCAATCAGAGAGGTGGGGGAGCGTGTTGAGGTGGATCTCGCCCCGAACTTCGATAGATGATCTATCGCCTCGTAACAGAGTTCTTGGAGCCTCGGTCCTTGCTAAAGATTGCCTGTGCTGCTGCTGGAGTAAGCGCTTTGATGTTTCCATCAAAGGGCTTTTTACGTTACTGAGGAAAAACGTTTGATGAGCTCAGCTGCGCCATCCGTAAAGGTTGATTCGGTAAACTTTTCTAGATGCAGGTGATCTTCTGGGTCTTGGTAGATGGAATCTTCAGAACCAGGTTTTCGGTAAACGACATCGTAGTGATTTAAGAGGATTGACTCGAGAAATGTGGTCCAATCAGCTTGATCAATTTGAGCATGCCATTGGTCGATTTGAGCATGCCCTCGTAGTCTCCGAAGCCCATCGAGAGTGTCTTTGAGGCGTTGTGGGTCTTCGACAAAGTGTGGGTAATCTGCGGCGAGGAATTTCGCACGCTCAGCAAGCGGGAGGCTGACGAGTGCGACGCGGGCCATGCCAAGTCGTCGCCAAAGTGAGCCAGGAAGCTGAAGTTTACCAATCCGGTTCGACTCGGCTTCTGTAAAAACTGGGTGCGAGGGGTCAAAATTCGAGAAATCATGCCAGAGAGAGGTCTCAAAGAGTTTTTGCGCTGGTTGGCTTCCGTTGGCTGGATTCCCTAGGATAGAGCCTTTGTGATGAGCGTGGCCTTCGAGGTCGAGAACTTGTGCCCCTTGTTCCTTGAGTGCGTGTAAGAGTCTCGTTTTTCCACAGCCGGTGAGGCCAGCGAGCACGATGAGTTCAGGCTGAGGTTTGCTGATTTGTTCATCAAGGTCAGCCATGAGCCATTTGCGCCAAGCTTTATAGCCCCCTTGAATGACTCGTGCTCTCCAGCCGATCGCCCGCAAGATGGTGGCGGTGGAGTTTGAGCGCATGTTTCCACGCCAACAATAGATGAGCGGGGCGTATTCACGGGGGCGATCTGCGAGTGTTTCTGCAAGATGACGATGAATATTTTTTGTTACGAGAGTCGCGCCCAAGCGGCGGGATTCGAAGGCGTTGGACGCATTGATGAGGCCGACTTCGTGACGTTCTTCATCGCTGAGAACAGGGAGGTTAATTGCTCCTGGGATATGATCTTCCGCGAATTCCGAGGGAGAGCGAACGTCGATAATCTCACTAAACTCCTCGAGGGGCAGTGGGAGGCTGACGCGTTCTGGGAGCTGCATGAATGGTGGTTCTTAGGAAGCCTAATCAACCTTAAAGGACTTCCACGACTAAGCTAATCTCAACAGAGACCCCAAGTGGGAGGGATGAGACGCCAACGGCAGCACGGGAATGCTTTCCGGCTTCACCAAAAATTTCTACGAGGAGGTCTGATGCGCCGTTAATGACTTGTGGGTGAGCGGTGAAGTTTGGCTCAGCATTGACATAGCCGGAGAGGCTGACGATTTGCTTTACTGCGGTGAGTGTTCCCATCTCAGCTTTGATGACAGCGAGACGCGTTAGAAGTGCGGCCCGAGCTGCGGATTGAGCCGTTTCAATATCACACTCAGTGGGAACTTTGCCTTTGTAAGTCTGTTCTCCGATGATGGGAAGCCCCCCTGAGATGTGAAGAAGGTTTCCGCTGCGGACACAGTTTACGTAAGAGCCTACAGGAGGAGCGGCAGGGGGAAGTTGAAGTCCGAGTTCGCTGATTTTTTCTTCTGGTGTCATTGGCTTTTTTGAGGGGTGTGGGCGTTGGTGAAAAGCGCGATGAAGCTGAGGCCGCTTTGACTCAGTGACGCTTTGCGGCCACTTCCAGTAAGACGTTTCCTTGTGTAGTAGGAATGCTTGGATCGAGTCGAGCGGACATAAGTCACAGTGGGTTTCTCAACGAGTCGATGGCTTGGTGTTACGGAGAGTGGAATTCCGGAGTCGGTGAATGAGATTTCCCAAGATGGGCTGCTAGCTTCATGATTTCCTCGAGCTAGCCAAGGGTAGCGCGTGACAATTTCTAATGCTCCCGTGCGCCGGACTGCGACTTTAAAATAAGGTGAGGCACCGTTTAGGAAGTTGGGGATCGTGATGTTGGGCTCGTTTTTTTGGGCGAGATAGAGGGTGGCGATATCAATCCCGATGAGATTCATCCCATTACAGATGCCGTGAGGATTGGGCCCCTTAAATACAGCCTCATGCCAGCTGTCGAAATTTTCAGTGGCTAGCATGTTGAGCTCTAGGTGAAGGTGGGAGCGCTCACGATTCAGCCCAGCTCCTGTGTATCCCATTTTCCCGATTGGGGTGCCTCCAAGGAGGTGTTGATTCTTTTGAACGGTGATCGAGGAAAGGTGAGCATAGAGGCTGTAAAATGGCCCGTAGCCCCAGTTGTGTGCAATGACAACGTATTTGCCGTAATTGCTGCCACCTGAGCTAGCACTGACATGAGCCACGGTTCCTGCTGCGATGGCACGGACTTCATCAAGAGGATTTCCGCTGCGGTCTCTGGTGAGGGGTTTAATGTCGAGCCCTTCATGGAATTTAGTAGCGATCACCCCTTCTTTTTCAGTCCTGACGAGGGTCCTGACGAAGCCGTATTGGCCAGCAGTCCAGGGTTTTGAAGACTGCCCATCAAAACTGCGATGGACATACATGTAGAAGTCCTCTGGCTTCTCTTCCAGAAGTGCACGATTATTAGTCGGCAAGGAGAGCTTGAGCGGCTCGACGGCATTTAAGCCGTGACTAAAAATAAATAAGAAGGCGGTGAATAGGCGCGTCATTTCTTCTTGGGCTGAAGTTCAGCTTTGGCGGCTTTTTTGCGCGCTTTCCACATTTCGTTAGAGTCGTCAGGATAGGGGATTTTCATCGTGAACCGGGCCACGTCTGCACGCGTGAGGCCCTGCCACGAAACGAGTTGACCATCTTGGACGGGGCGATCCACAAAAACGGCATCGATGGGGCGTCCGTTGAGCATGGTGGCGAACCATGATTTCTGATTCTTGGTAGTGATTGCGGCAAGTCGCTGGGTGGCAATCTTGGAGAGGTGAAATGTCGCGCCAAATGAGCCATCTTTTGCGGGGAATGGTTTGAAGGCGATTACGTCTTTGGTGACGATTTCAGGGCTGCGACGGAAGTAGACTTGTTTCCCATAAACTGGGAGCGGAAATGCACGCTTAGGACCATCTTGTTTACTACCTTGAAGGTGAAAAGTGAGGCGGTTTGGTTGGATTTTTTTCCCCATGCCGTGGAGTGATGGAGAACAAGAAATCGCGATCAGAAATAGGAGAATCCGGCTCATGAAAAGACGTTGTCAGGATGCTAGCGCTGTGTAAAGGGAACGATTCCAGACTAGTAGTAGCGGCCACGATTTCCGGATCAACCCTCAAGAGAAACGCCCTATAATGACATGGTTTGAAGTCGCCAGTGTAAGCTTTTGAGTGACTTCCGTTGGCTCGGTTGTCGCTCTCGTTAAAGTTGATGTAGAGAGCTTGGTCATGTCCTGTTGCGGCTAGTGTTTAGACGCGCAGGATGCGGAGTGAGAATTATGAGAATGGATTCTGCGACAAAAGAAAAAGCTCCACCATCGGCGGAGCTGAGTTCCAGCATTCAGAAAGTGAAATTGAACAACCTAAAGTAACCAGTGAATCGGCTGCGGAAAGACCCCGAGGATCAAGATGAGAGTGACGAGGGTAATGACAACGTAGAGCGACAGCGGACGCACTTTCACTGGTGAATCGTTAAGGGACTTACGCCAATACATCGCTCGGATGATTTTGAAATAGTAGTAGAATCCTGCCGCGACTCCGATGAAACCGAGAATCACAGGGAGCCAAAGGTCTCCGGCGATGGCGGCTTGGAAGGCAAAGAGTTTACCGATAAAGCCCGCAGTTAAAGGGAGGCCAGCGAGGGCTCCGATGACGATGGTGGTAAGGAGGGCGAGGAGAGGATTTCGCGAGCCAAGGCCTTCGAAGGCAGAAATGTCATCGCTGCCAGAATCACGATGGATCACTGCCAAAATGAAGAAGGCGGCAAAGGTCATGATCAGGTAAATCGCGAGGTAGAATTGGGTGATTTGAACAGAGCTGAGATCACCACTCTTATTCCAAGCGGCGATTCCGAGGAGGATGAATCCAGCGTTGGCAATCGAGGAGTAGGCGAGGAGACGTTTGAAGTTGGTCTGAGGAATTGCGGCGAGGTTTCCAAGAAGGATGGTTGCACCAGCAAGAACCGCGACGATGAAGGCAGCTTTCTCGGCGGTAAACTCGTTGGCGAAAAAGGGCTCGAGAACGCGGAGTGCGACGGCGAATCCCGAGGCTTTCGATGCCACTGAAAGGAAAGCCGTGGTAGGAGTTGGGGCACCTTGATAAACGTCCGGAATCCAGAGGTGCATCGGAACAGCTCCGACTTTGAATGCGAGTGATATGAGGATGAGGGAAAGACCGAAGAGTAAGTATGTTCCGTTTTCAGCGGTCGCCTTTTCAGCGATTGCCGCGAGATCGGTCGTTCCGGTCGCTCCGTAAATCCAAGAGATGCCGTAAACGAGGAAGCCGGTAGAGAGAGCCCCGAGGATGAGGAATTTTACACCCGCTTCGAGTGAGCCGATGTTTCGGCGCATGTAAGCAACGAGGATGTAAAGGGTAATGGTGGTGAGCTCGAGTGAGACGAAGAGGGAGACAAGGTCCTTTGCAGACGCCATCCACATCATGCCTGCACAGGCGAAAAAGATCAGGCAATAGTATTCTCCGGTAGAGTCCTCGCTGTCAGGATTTGCAGTGAATTTTGCGAGGACGCGGCGGTAGTCGAGGGTGAGGATGAGGGCGAAGATGCTCGCAACCATTGCAAATCCCTTGAAGAATTTGGCTTGAGCATCCCAGGCATAGAAACGTGCAATTTCTTCGTTGTTTGCAGGAGCCTCGACCAAGAAGAGGAAAACGAGGCCGAGGATCATTGCCCCGATCCCGGAACAGCCGATAAGGAACTTTTCTCTGGGCTGAATAAAGGTCTCAACCATTAAGAGGACGAGGCCAGCGAGAACGATGTAAATTTCTAACCAATGAGCAGGCATGAGGACGGGAAGTCTGAAATTTGAAAGTGGAGAGGATTATTGGTCGGCTTGCTCGGTTTGAGCTGAGTCGCACGGCTTGTAGCCACAACCTTCGAGGAGGTTGAGGAGGCTGTTGGGATAAAGTCCGACGACGAGAAGGGCGACGGTGAGAATGATGGCGGGAATGCGCTCGCAGAAGGAGAGGTCCTTGGCGTCAGTGGAATTTGCTTTCGCGGGCCCTTGAAAGGTCTTGCGGAAGGCGCGGAGCATGTAAACGGCACTAATCACGACACCCCAGAGGGCAAGGATAGTGGCGACTTGGACGCAGCCGAGGCTCTCACCATCGTAAGCGTGGAATCCGGAAAGGAAGACCATGACTTCACCAGCGAAGTTGGCCAGCCCGGGAAGGCCAATTGAAGCCATTCCGGCGAGTCCGAAGAAGAAACATAGGGCCGGAGTTGCTTTGGCGAGTCCACCGAGATCGGCGAGTTCGAGTGAGCCGGTGCGCTGATGGACGTGATCGGTAAGGCAGAAGAGGAGAGCAATGCTGATGCCGTGAGCGAACATAAGAACAACCGCAGCTGGGATCGCGATAGGGTTTGCCTCCGCTCCTCCGGCTTCAATGAGCGCGGCGAGAGCGAGGAAGATGTAACCCATGTGCATCACGGAGGAATTTCCGAGCATGGAGTCGAGTCGCTTCTGGTTGATGGTGACAAAGCCAACCCAGAGGATGTTTCCAAGGAGGAGGACGATGAGGAGTCCGAGCCACTGCTGCATCCCTTCCGAAACGGCAGGGTAGAGGCGGATGAGGCCGTAGAGGCCAAATTTCTTGAGCACCCCAGCGTGGAGCATCGCGATTGGTGTCGGAGCGGCGGCGTAAGCGGGAGCGGCCCAAGAGTGGAAGGGAAAGAGGGAGATGAGCGTTCCGAATCCGATGATCAGAAGAAGTGCGATGCCTTTCTGAGCGTCAGGATCGATTTTTCCGGCGAGGATGTCATCAAACATCCAAGTGGAAGATCCGGAGGCTTGCACCAACCAGAGAATGCCAGCGAGGAGAACGATGGAACCGAAGGCAAGGTAGATCGTGATCTTCCAAGCAGCTTCCTTACGGTCACCTTTTCCGAGCATTCCAATCATGAGGAAGGTTGGGATGAGAGCGAGCTCGTGGAAGGCATAAAAGAAGAACAGATCAGTGGAAAGGAAGGCTCCAATCGCACCTGCTCCGATCAGGAGGCTGGAGGAATACCAGAGTTTCTCACGGCCTTCAGGGGCACCTCCATGAAAGACAGCCGCGAAGAGCACGAGCGCACTCAGGAGAACCATGGCCACGCTGATGCCATCGGCAAAGCCAAGTGCGAGGTGGATATTCGGAGTGCTGAGGACCTGAAGCGAAAGCGACCAGACTTCAGAATCCCAGCAGAAGAGGCTGCCGAGAGCGAAGAAAAGGGTCGCGCCAGAGGTGATCAGTGCGGCCAGGCGAGCCTTGACGCCACTGAGGACAAGGATGGCTCCAATCAGAGGAATGAGAACGAAGAGAAGACTCATGAGAAGAATACCGTGAGATAGATGACGAGGATGACGCCGAGTCCGAAGAGTCCGGCGTAGCCTTGAAGGTTACCGGACTGCATCCGGGTGAAAAGTTTACCAACTCCAGCGGCGGTGCGGGAAAGTCCACCCACGAGGAGTCCCCCGATGAGGAGCTCGTCAATGAAGTGGATGATGGCCGCGATGAGGTCCTGGCCGTAGCTGACGATCTTGGCATAAAGCTCGTCGATGTAGAACTTATTACGGAAGACCTTGGCGATTGCGTTGCTTTCAAGAGGATCAGATCCGGCGTTATAATAGAGTTTAAATGCAATGAGAATTCCGATGATGAATGAGCCGATCGATACCCAAAAGGCCGGCGAATCTAGATGGAGGATGAATTCCTGATGAAGCGGAGAGATACCGCCCGCGAAATTCCAGCCAGAAACGACGGCCATGATTGCAAGAAGAACAAGCGGAAGGAACATCAGCGGCCCAACTTCCTGAGCGTGATCTGCATCTTCACTCCGGTTCTTCCCTAGAAAGGCGATGAAGAAAAGGCGGAACATGTAGAAAGTGGTTAAGCAGGCGACAAGAGCTGCGATAATAAAGAGGGATATGTTGGTGTGGAGTGCCGCTTCAAGGATTCCTTCTTTAGAGAAGAAACCAGCGGTGAGTGGAAAACCACAGAGAGCAAGCGTCCCAATGAAGAAGGTGATCGTCGTGATTGGCATTTTTCCTTTCAGTCCGCCCATTTTCCAAATGTTTTGCTGGTGGTGACATGCGTAGATCACCGCGCCAGATCCGAGGAAGAGGAGCGCCTTGAACCAAGCGTGGGTAAAGAGGTGGAACATTCCAGCCGTTGGATTAAGAAGGCCAACCGCCATTACCATGTAACCAAGTTGGGAAAGGGTGGAGTAGGCGAGGATTTTCTTAATGTCATCCTGCTGGGTCGCCATGAGGGCAGCCAGGAGGGAGGTGATTCCTCCGATCCAAGCAATGGTATTGACTCCCCAGAGGCCCTCGATCGTTTCGGTGCCTATTGAAATGTAGAGTCGAGCCATCATGAAGACACCGGCGGCGACCATGGTGGCGGCGTGAATGAGGGCGGAAACTGGCGTCGGCCCTTCCATCGCATCTGGAAGCCACACGTGAAGTGGAGCTTGCGCTGATTTACCCATCGCGCCCATGAAGATGAGGAGGATGGCTGCTCCGAGAACGGTCGAAGAATATTCAGGCGATCCTGTGAAGAAGGCATGGATACCATCGAAGGTGAGAGCGGCGGAGGTCCCTCCGGCGATTCCCCAAAGCATGAGAATTCCGATCATGAAACCGAAGTCACCAATGCGGTTGGTGAGGAAGGCTTTCTTCGCCGCGTCGGCTGCAGAGTCTTTCTGATACCAGTGACCGATGAGGAGGTATGAGCTAAGTCCGACAAGCTCCCAGAAGATGAACATCATGATGAAGTTCGAGGCGAGCACGATGCCGGTCATGGAGAACATGAAGAGCGAAAGCGCGCCGAAGTAGCGGGCCTTTGCTTCGTCTTCCTTCATGTATGCGAGCGAGAAGAGGTGAACGAGAAAGCCAACGCCGGTGACGACGAGCATCATGTTCTTTGCGAAGGAGTCGAGCTTCAGCCCGATCTCGAGATCAAGACCTGGAAGGCTGACCCAGTTAAAGGCGACGTCAGAGGTATCGGGGTCTGTCGCGAGCATGATCGCGACTGCTAGAATAGCACCAGCGATGGCGGTAGCGACAAGAGCCGAGATTGTTTGCAGGCGTTTCAGCCCGAGATGGATCGTCGCTGCCGAGAGGAGGGGCAGCGCGAGAAGTAACCAAGCAAGAGAATCCATGGATTTTAAAAGCAGAGAAATCAGTTAGCCGCGCATCGAGGTGAGGTCTTCGACATTGATCGTTTGTCGAGCACGGTAGAGGGCGACGATGATCGCAAGTCCGACTGCGACTTCCGCAGCCGCGACGGTGATGATGAAAAAGACGAGAACTTGCCCGTCGTAATGAGGAAGGCCATTTTCAGTCACGTGAAAGCGGGAAAAGGCGACGAGAGTGATGTTCGCAGCGGCGAGCATCATTTCGAGGCACATGAAAATGACGATGATGTTTCGGCGGATCATCACACCGGCGAGGCCGAGAGCGAAGAGGAGTCCAGAAACAAAAAGGAAATCGTTGAGAGAAGCCATGGCGGTCAGAGTTTGGCAGATCAGGATTTACGAGCAGTGGCACTGCGCTTTGAGAGAACGACCACCCCGATGGTGGACACGAGCAGAAGGACTCCCATCACCTGAAGCGGGAAGTTGAAACCGTTTTTCTGGAAGATGGTGAAACCAATGAGGTTGGTGTCGGGGAGTTTGGGAGATTTTTCGTGAGTGAGGCTGTCCTTGATCGATGTTTGGTGAGCGAATTGCTCATCCTCCGCTGCGGCAATCATCACTTCAGGGGTGATTTCAGCGAACTCGTTTTCCTCAGGCCCGCTCTGAATGACACCAAGAATCTGCACAACGAGCAGGAAGGGAAGAATGCATCCCGCAATGACGGTTGGCGTTTTAAACTTAGCCTTTGTTTCTTCGCTCAGATCAAGAAGCATGATGATGAAGACAAAGAGCACCATGATCGCACCAGCGTAGACGAGGATTTGGACAATCCCGACGAAGTAAGCATTGAGGCCGATGAAGAGGCCGGCCATCCCCACGAAAGAGAGCACCATGGAGAGTGCGCTCGAAACGGGATTGCGAAAGCTTATCAGCAAGATCGCACCGATAACGGCAAGCGCTGAAAAAAGATAGAAAAACAAGGTAGGCATTCGAAAAGAGGGTTTACTTCAGATCATTCCACTTATTAACGAGGCCGACCCGCTTACCGCCGATTTCGTAGAGACGATCCTTATCGTGCACCATATCAGTGCGGGAAGTTCCGGTGACGATATAGTCGGGACGAAGGTAGATGGCTTGCTCAGGGCAGACTTCCTCGCACATCCCGCAGTAAATGCAGCGGATCATGTCAATATCGAAAGCGGCTGGCCGCTTCTCAACTTTGGCCCACTCGTCGTTATCGGGGATTTCTGTTGGTGTGATCTTGATGGCCTTGGGTGGGCAGATGAATTCGCAGAGCTGGCAGGAAACGCAGCGCTCTCGGTCGAGCTCGTCAGTGACGAGAGCAGGGGTGCCACGGAAGTATTCCGGCATGTGGTCGTCCCACTTTTGCTCAGGATATTGCATCGTGATACCCACTCCAGATGAATTGAGCGTTTTCGCACCTATCGATTTCCCGAGGAGAGATCGGAAGGCGTGGCGGAGCGTGATCGCCATGCCTTTGAAAAGAGCACCGAAATAAATCTTCTCTCCTGCGGAGAGGTCAGGGCGTTTGACTTTGATAGTTGCCATGTTCGGAAGGTGGGAAGGGATTTAGACCGCGCGAGCGGTTTGTGAGTTCCCGGTAGCTGATTTAGCGATTTTGATGAGGATGACGGTGGCGATGATCAGAAGTGCCATCGCAAAGATTGTTCCAAGAATTCCAAGAGAGGGGTAAGCTAGAACGATTGCGGTCAAGAAGATGTTAATGAGGGCGGCTTCGAAAAAGACGATCCAACCAAGGTCCATGAGTTGATCGTAACGGAAACGAGGAACAGTCCAGCGAACGAGGATGAAGAAGAGAATAAATACGGTCACCTTGGTGAGGAAGCAGCCCATGTGGATGAGGCTAACCCACCACGCTCCGGTTGGGAGCATTTGGTCGATCCCGAACCCGATGCTCCAGCCTCCGAAGAAGAGAGTCACGATCAGTGCAGAGCCGATGATCATCGCGGCATATTCACCGAGGAAGAAGAGGGCGAATTTCATCGAGGAATACTCGGTGTGATATCCCCCAACCAGTTCAGTCTCACATTCCGGTAGGTCAAACGGAGTCCGGTTTGTTTCTGCGAAGATGGAGGTGGTGAAAATGAAGAAGGTGATGCCGATCGGAATCAGAAGCAGCCAGCGCTCAAGCGAGAGGCCCTCACCCCAGAATGGTGCAAGGAGCCAACCGTGGTTGGCTTGATATTCAACGATGTGCCCGAGGTTTAGGGTTCCAAAAACCATGAGCACCGGAATCAATGAAAGCCCGAGCGCGATTTCGTAAGAAATCATTTGCGCACACGAGCGGACACCGCCGAAGAAGGGATACTTCGAATTCGAAGACCAACCGGCGAGGGTGATGCCGTATACCGAAAGTGATGCGATTGCAAAAATGAAGAGTGGACCGACGCTGAGGTCAGCCACGGCAAGAGGGATCACATACTCACCGATTTCCATGGGGCTTCCGAATGGCACAACTGCCATGGTGATGAGTGCAGGAACCATCGTCATGCAAGGAGCGAGCCAGAAGAAAGCTTTCCGCACATAAGAAGGGGTGAAGTCCTCTTTTAGGATGAATTTTAAACCATCTGCCATCGGCTGAGTGAGTCCACCAATCGGAAGGGCGAGGTCTTTTTTGAAACCAAGAATTGAGAGGGGAACCATGGTTCGGTTTGGCCCGACTCGATCTTGAATGATGGCCGAAAATCGGCGCTCGAAGATAACGCAGACACTCACGAAGGTGAGCGTGATGCCAAGAAAAACGCCAATCTTGATGGCGGCGGCGATGAGTAAAGTCGTGTCCATTGAGAATGGGGAAGTTGAATTAACCGACGATCTGGCCGCTTTCCTTGCGAGCCTTTTCTTGTTCGAGAAGAGGAATGGTAACGCCGGTATCGGTGATTTGAACGCCGAGGTCACCAATGGAACCGAAGCTCTGGCCTGCGAAGGCTGAGACGGAAGCGGCGAGATCTTTGATGACACCATCAATCGACGCTGGAGCGGTGTATGACTGATCAACTTGCGCAATAAGCGCAGAGAGAAACTCCCAGTCATCACGAGCTTCGCCCGGAGGCAGAATCGCTTGCATTGTGCGCTGGAGGCGCCCTGTGACATTCACGTAAGTGGCACGCTTTTCGGCGAAACCAGATCCAGCAAAGACGACATCACTTTCAGCAGCGGTGCCGTTGGTGTGGGTGTGTGATGAAATGAGGTGATCGAGACCTTTCAAATCATGAGCGGAGAACTCGGCTTCTTCGAGAAGGTCTTCCTGAAGAACGACGAGTGCTTTGATTCGGCCAGAGGAAACACCTTCGCGGATGGCATCGAGCTTGGCTGAGGGGTCATCGGCGCCGAGAATAAGAGCTGCACCGGTGGTGTTTGGATTGCGATCAGCAGAAATGAGCTTTCCGTCAGAATCACCCGTGCGGGCTACCGTGGAAATGAGGTCGGTGCCGAGTGCGTCACCAAGCTTCTTGGCAAGGAAGAGTTCCTCGTTGCTCATCCGTGCGGAAGCGATGATCGCAACCTCATTTGGCTGGCGCATGTTCAGTCCTGCGGCTGCCTTTTTGACCGACTCGAGCCATGAAGAGGCCGAAAATTTCCCATGATCTCTTAAAAGCGGGCTCGCAAGGCGGTCATCGGATTGAAGTGAGTGGAATGCCAGACGGTGGCTGTCGGGCATCCAGTTCGAGTTGACATCGTCGTTTTGGCGAGGCGTAACGCGGAAGATTTCATTTCCTCTGGTCCAAATCACGGTGTTACAGCCCGTGCCGCAGTTCACGTCGATACTTTTGGTCTCCTTAAGGAACCAGACACGCATCTGGAAGCGGAAGTCATTCGAAGTGAGCGCGCCAACCGGACAAATATCAGCGGTGTTCAGCGCGTAGTTGTTGTCGAGGCGGCGGCCTGGGTGAACGGTGACCGAAGTATGCGTTCCGCGCTGGGAGAATCCGAGAACGGGATCTTCAGCGACTTCATCCATAAAGCGGATGCAGCGGCTGCACATAATGCAGCGCTCGTCGTCGAGGCGGATGTTTTCGCCAATATCGACATTCTTCGGCTTCTTGATCTTGGTCTCTTGGAAACGAGAGGTGCCACGACCGTGTTGAACGGAAAATTCCTGCAACTTGCACTCACCAGCTTGGTCGCAGATGGGGCAATCGAGAGGGTGGTTGATAAGAAGGAATTCCATCACGCCCTCGCGGACGGATTCGACAAGCTCACCCGTGGTGCGGATTCCCATGTTCTCGGCGACGGTGTTTGCACAAGCAATCACGGGACGAGGCATCCAGCCGATTTCTTGGAAACCTTCATCATTATAAGAAGGCTCTTCGCCCGGGGCGAGGCGAGGAGGCATGCCCATCTGCACAAGGCACATGCGACAGTTGCCCGGAGAGGAAAGCTTGGGATGATAGCAGTAATGAGGGACTTCTTTTTCAGCCATTCGAGCGGCTTCAATCATCCGGGTGCCACGTGGGACTTGAATCCAGTGGCCATCAATCTGCACATTGACCATGCCGTTTTCAGCGGCAAGGTCCTTTGGAAGCTTTTGATCGGCAATAGCCGTGGCGTCTTCGCTCATCGTTAAGGCGTCGTTAAGGCGGGGTCGGCGCGGGTTAGAATATGGGCATAAGATGCCCGTCGCCGCGGCACTATGCAAAGATGATTCGGATCCGTAAAGCGACTTTGTGAAAAATTTCACAAAGTCTCTTGGCTTGGTGAATCAAATGAGTTTTTGAAGCTTTTGCTTCTTGAGGGGAACGCCGCAAGGCCTGAGCGAAAATGACTGCCTAAAGTGCCTTTTTGCGCCTTTTTCGAGAAACTTCATCTAAAAGCGTGGAAGCGGCGAGGTCAGAAGGCGCAACCACAAGCTCGTTCATCGGGAGATTTCCACGATCGCCGTATCGCTGCACGATGATCTTGAGGACGGACTGATCCTCGAGATCGTAATCCATAAAACGCTTGGGTTCGCAAATTTTAATGCCGGTCGCACGGTGGTAAACCTTCCAGACGAGTTCTGAGCAATAGAGCCGATCATCACTCCATTGGAATTTAAAATCATAATCCTTCCCGAGCTGACGCTCTCCCCAAGCTATCGCTTTGAGTAAGGAGTCATTGGTGAGCTTGGTCCGATCTTTTAAACGGCGGGCATGAAAAACCTTGGAACGAGCCTTCCAAACATCGAGTGGCACGAAGGTCACCGGTTGAACGGCTTCAAAAACATAAAGCTGTCCATTGTTTTCAAAGACTACCCCACAGTGGGTGAAGTTTGATTTCGTCGCCGCAGTGACGGCATCGCCTTGTGCTCCGCCGGTGTCTTGGAAGACGATGTCACCAGTTTGTAGTCTTTCGTAGCGCGGGTGATGCGCGGATTTAAAAAGTAACCAACCTTGAGCGCTGACCGCCGAGATTAAAAGAAAAGCAAAGAAAACTAGAAAGAAGCGTTTTTCCATCTCTGCACCCTAACGTGAATGAAGCATAAGGAATCATCGATTCTCTCGATGCTAGCATTTCAGGAGTCGATAGCGGGGCGTAAGAAAAAAAAGAATCAGAAAAGTTTGAATTAAATCTTGCAAGGAAATGCCGTGAGCCGTATCTCCCCGCCGTCGCCGCTGACAAAGTGGTGGCCCACGAAAAACCTTCCGGTTTAAACACTGGAATCCTTTACGGGTAGGTGGCCGAGTGGTTAAAGGCGGCAGACTGTAAATCTGCTCACGTAAGTGTACGCTGGTTCGAATCCAGCCCTGCCCACCACTTTAACAATCAAGGAGTTACGAGAAACCGTGTCTCCTTTTTTGTTGTCCGCGAAAAGCGTGGCTGGCCGCAGGCTGGCCATCAGGACATATCGTGCGGGGGCTCATTCTGCCCCATGCTGTCTCAGAAGATCCAAGAAAAAGAAGAAAAATTCAGAAATAGCATTTTTAATTAATATTGATCATTTGAGAGGTATGGTTCATCTGTTAGTTGCACGTTAGTGTGATGTCGTGATGAAAAAAATAAACTTGCTCGTAATCTCGTTGTTTTTGAGTCTTCTTGTAGGCCCTCCTGTTATTGCTGATGAAAGCTCATCCAATG
Organism: Akkermansiaceae bacterium; assembly: GCA_039768255.1. GTDB lineage: Bacteria > Verrucomicrobiota > Verrucomicrobiia > Verrucomicrobiales > Akkermansiaceae > SW10. The sequence goes on from JBDNAW010000133.1 coordinate 14,668, forward strand.
CCAAAGTGATTGGTGGTATATCGGATGGAAAACCCTCTGCTCCACAGCCTCCGAAAAAGATCCCTGAATTCAAGGTGCACTGGAGCACGGTTCACCAGAAGAAAGACCATAAGGTTATTTTCAATAAGGTGGCTGCTCCGAATCTACCCAAACTGGTTCCTCAGCCAGTGGATGAACTAAGCATGGCTGAAATTGAACGCCGTCACGAAGAAGTAAAAAAATGGATTAGCGACGTAAAAGAATCAGGAGGTTTTTTTATAGTTTCAGCAACGGTCTATGATCATAAGACAACCCATGTAAGATGGTGGAATGGCAAGGAGGAATATGCATGTTACTCAAATGTCGATTGGAATCATCTTGGAGGCTTTCATGAGTTCGAAGGTAGGGGGAAGCGTTTTAACATGATTTTGTTTTCCGCAAATGCTTCGACAGCAAGAATGCGAAAGGAGGTGGAGGCTGGCTATCGGAATTCTCTTCCTGAAATCCCTAAACTTCCGGCACTTGCAGCAAAAGGGGCAGCATACATGGTGGTCAAGGGGGATGAGGATAATGAGGAGGCAATGGAATTTATGGAAGCCATTCACGATCTCTATGATGCAAATCGTGCTGAACTGGTCAGTGCATGGCGTGAGCGTGAGAAAAACCACAAGCTCTACCTGAAGCAGCGGGAGGAGCAGGAACGGAACCCGCCGCCAAAGCCGGACGTGATCATCAATTACTGGAAGGAAAAACGTCAACCCAGACAGAAATAGAGCCATGACCAGTATCAGTAAATTTCATATCATGCTGGTTTTAGCTGCATCATCTGTAGCTATTGCAAACGAGCCGGATCCGCAGCAGGAATTTGAACAGACCAGCGCAACACAATTTCGCCTGGACTGGACAGGAGAGGCCGGATGGACGTATTTCATACAGACCTCTACCGATCTGGTATCGTGGTCGTATGTGCCGGAGCTAACTTGGGGAGTGACCCACGATCCGTTCGTATTCACCCCGTCAGATGGGTCAGGACAACTCATTCCCAAGTTCTTTACGCGTTTGAGAATGAGTGACATCCCGGTGGCGGATCTGGACGACGCCCAGAATTCTGATTTCGACAATGATGGAGTATCGAATTTGGCGGAGCTTCAGGCGGGTACAGATCCATTCACTTTTGTTGACACCGATATGGACTCGCTCCCCGATTCATGGGAGATGGCCCAGTTTGGAGATCTGGATGAGGACGGGGATGACGATAGCGACAATGACGGGATCAAGAATTTTGATGAACTCCGCTATAATCTGGATGCCAATTCCAATGACCCGGCTGCATCCGGGGGCAAGCTGACATTCTCCTATGATGGAGATGTTTTTTCGGGAGTTACCAGCACTACAGGGGAGACCCTTTCTTTCACTTACGATGATAACCTTAACATCCTCAGCACAGTTAAAAGCCAATGAAACTTCTGAATATTATATCTGCATTAGCCCTTTGTGTTGGCTGTAACTTTGCCCGGGCCACCACTTATGGTGATCCTAACAATTGGAATATCTCCCTGAACTATACGAATGCCCAGGTAGTTACGACTTCTGCTCCTGATGAAATTAAAGAACTCGCGAAGGGGCTGGAAAATGATCCGCTCCGGATCTACAATTATGTCCTTACGAATTTCGATTACCAGCCTTACTGGGGGAGCTTAAAAGGATACGAGAGAGCTTACTATGACCAGGCTGGCAATGATACCGACTTATGTTCTTTGCTCAAGGTTCTGTTGGAAGAGGCAGGTCATTCCCCCGAATTTGTGGAAGGGTGGATGAGCATTCCTGTGGAGGACGCGGCCAAATGGCTCAAGATACGGGATGATCTACCATTCAACAATACAGGGGATCCCGGCTGGTCAAACGCAGTGACAGCCGTCTTTGCTCCTCTGACTTCAGGGGGGATTTACTATGACACCAATGTTTTTTACAGCGGCTCGAAGATTGCCATGCGGATTTACCGCACCTTGCTCAAGGTCGATATCGGAGGAACTGTCCACATTCTCGATCCTGCTTTCAAGGAATATGGCAGGGTGTCGCCAACTTGGAATGCTTCTGATCTGGCAACCATTACAGGATACAATCAATCCACACTCATCTCTACTCTCGGAGGCACAGCCGTGACGGGGGGCTACAAGAATTTTAATGAAAGCTCACTACGCAATCTGCTGAAAAACCATTCCACAAATCTGGTCAGCGAGATCCAGTCGAATCATCGGGGAAAATATCTGGAGGAACTTATCGGTGGCTATCGGCGGCAAGTGAGCGAGGCCACGTCTTTACCTCAACAGCCCAGTTACAGCTTTACCCAGAATGGAGCGGCAACGGCAAACGTGCCGGCACATCGTAAACATTACATGCGTGTTCAGTTTGGAGTGATTGACAAGGTTTTCGCAACCGCAGACGTGGCGGCGAAACGGCTCTATTTTGCTTTCCAGGGCAACGGACGGGCTGAGCTGTTTCTGGATGACATTGAAATAGCGGAAGAAGCTACCGTCGGATCCTCTTCTGCTAGAATCAGCCTATCGGTTGATCACCCTTACCATGCTACCGTGGATGTTTTTGATTTTTCCGACCAGGAGGCTGTCGCCAACCAGAGGGATGCCATTGTGACGGAAATCCCCAAGGCATTCGCACCGACATTCCATGACAGGTGGTTCACTCATTTGAGAGAGGAAATTTCCGGACTCCAGGCTCAGGGTGTCGCAGACAATGATCCCAGGATTCTTTCCCGTTCATTGGAGATGTATGGCTCCTCGTTCATAGCCCAGAGGGTGGGATACCTCAATCTCTGCCATTCGCTTTCGGACGGTGGGCAGTCCTACCTCATTCATGACCTTGGGCTTTGTTTCCAGAGGACGTCCTACGGGCTGGACTGGGTTCTCTCGGCAGGTGCGAGTTATGGTGATGAATACTGGACAAACCAGACCGCTGAATTACGGAAGATCCAGGGGGCGTGGAGCTTTTTCAGTAGTGCCTTGGAGCATGGTGTGATCGACCAGATGCAGGGTGATCCGGGGGGCGCGTCAACGGTCAGGGGATTTAGTTTTGCCAATGCACAAGGACAGGACATTCTTTTTGCAACGGATGCGAATTACTCCACCGTTCGTTCCCGTCTTGCGTCAGGAGGCTGGACAAGTGCGGATCTCAACCGCCTCGACAGCCAGTTTAATCTTGGATCGGGAACGGTTCTTCTCATCCACAGAAACGCCCCTTTGACCTCAGGTAATGCAAGCCATGACTGGAGCGGGGCGGTCTATTGGTATCTGCCGCAAGCAAATCCCGGAGGAGCCTTTATCATTGATGGCTTGAGAGGGGGGACGGGGCTTCTCAACACAGTTTGGTCTTCCATAAAAACCATTTTCAACGGAGGGCTGAATTTTCTAGGAATTTCCACAGGAACATTGACTGGAGCAATTTCCCAGTTCTTTGGTTTTGGAAACCCGATCAGTGCCGAACCCGTCGATCTGGCGACCGGAGCCTATCTATGGAACGGGAAGGATTTGTCTCTGGGAGCGGGAGAAGCCCCCAAAGGCCTCTCGTTTGCGAGAAGCTACAATTCCCTGCTCAATACCGAGAGACATGAACTTGGGAACGGATGGTCTCATAACTGGGACATGACAATCAGGGAGGTCAGCCATTTTCCGGTTCAGTTCGGAGGCCGGTTGCCCGTCGATACAGCCGCCCAGATTGTCGCCGCATACGTCGCAACCAATCTGGCCTCGGCAGGGTTTGATGACGCCCGGGAAGTGATGGGACTCATGCTCACAGCCCACTGGGGAACAGACGAGCAGGTAGGCAATGTGGCTTTTCTGAAATCCGCCCATGCGCCCCACCTGTATTCCCGCCAGCCGGACGGCAGCTACACTCCACCCCCGGGAAATTCAGGTGTCCTGACCAAGATGGGTGACGACTTCTCTCTGGCTCAGCGGCATTCCAATACACTTGCGTTTGACGACCAGGGAGGGATTCAGAAGGTTGCCAGCATCACCGACCAGCATGGAAATTCCGCCTCAGTTTCCTATGACGGAGACCATCGGGTTTCGAGTGTCAGCGATTGTTTCGGAAGGAGCCTGACATTCAATTACTCGGGAGACAACCTCACTTCCGTATCGGATAGCACGGGGCGTTCGGTCTCGTTCGGAATCGACGCCAACGGCAACCAGACATCCTACACCAATGCGGATGCTGATACCTTTACCTTTGGATATGATGCTGAAAATCGCATCACAACCTGGGTGAATGAAAAGAGCGAAACCATCGCCCGGAATTTTTACAATTCCATTGGCAAGGTCGAGCGACAGCACAGCGAGGGTAACGCCGCCCACGAATGGCATTTTTACTTCACTGGTTTTGAAAACATCGAGCAAGACCCAGAAGGAAACCAGAAACACTACTTCTTTGACTCGCGCCTTAACCACACAGCCTTTGAAGACGCGCTGGGAAACCGGACCGCCCGCGAATTTGATGCGGAACGGCAGATCACCCGGGTCACCGATCCTGCCGGGCACTACATCACATTCGCCTATAATAACGACTTGAACCTTACGGCTAAAAACCATTATGATCCCGCCGACACACTGCTGAGAATCTATGGATTTTCCTACGATGCGCAGAAACGTCTCCATATTGCGACAAACCCAAGGGGATACACCTCGACTTACACCTACAATGCAGCCCATCAGGTGACCAGTGTTCAGCGGCAAAACGAATCAGGGGACACAGAATTTGGATACAACCCAAACGGCACGCTTGCCTACACACGTGACCAGGCTAACAACCAGACAGACTTCAGTTATGATGCGTGGCATAACGTCAGCCGCACGGACTTTCCCGACGGCACGTTTTCAACATCGGTTTTCAACGCACGTGGAGATGCCACTTCCATAACGGATGCCCGTGGAAAAGCCACCACCTTCGCCTACAACAACCGGAGAATGCAGACCAGCGTGACAAATGCCGATGGCGACACCCAGACGCAGTCTTTCGACGGTTCAGAAAACCTCGTCAGCTCCACGGACTACCGCAATAACTCCACCACACAAACCTACAATGCTCTCAACAAGCTCACAGGCACAACCAATGCCCTGAGCCAGACATCCAGCATCGCCTATAATGGCCGGGACCTTGCATCCTCAGCGACCAGTCCGGGAGGTATTACCGTTTCCACAAGCTATGATGCTGCTGGACGGAGTGTTGGCACGACTGCCCCCATCAGCTCCAGCACATCGGGTTTCGATGCGCGTGGTTTGCCTACCTCGACAACCAACGCCCTCAATGAGGCAGTGAGTAATTCCTTTGATGCCCTAGGGCAAGCGACTTCCATAACAAATTCACGCAACGAAACCGTAATCCGCTCTTACGATTCTAACGGGAACCTTACTGGCATTACCAACGGGAGGGGAAAGACGACGACATTTGTTTATGATTCCCTCGACCGGGTAACCTCCGCCACCACCCCGGAAGGTCGCCAGACAAGCAGCACCTACACAGACAGAGGCCAGATTCACACGCTGACGGAACCCTCGGGGCAGGTGACAACGATGACCTATGATTTGTTAGGACGGGTAAAAACCAGAACGGACGATGTCGGCACTCTCACCTACTCCCGGGACAACAATGGCAACATCACAGGCATCACCGACGGCGCCCGATCCGTGTCCTACGTCTTTGACGACCTCAACCGCATCACCTCCTACACGGATGAAAACAACCAGACCATCGCTTACCAGTTTGATAAAAACGGGAACCTCACTCACTTGACATATCCCGGCGGGAAGACAGTCCAATACACCTATGATGTGCTCAACCGCATGAGCACCGTCACGGACTGGAACAATCGTCAAACGAGTTATTCGTATGATACGGACGGACGGCTCCTGACCACCACCCGCCCTAACGGAACCAAACGGAAACACACATACGATGCCGAGGGGCGCCTTACACGGGTTGTCGAGGAGGACTCTAACGGATACATCATCTACCGTAGCGATCTAAGGCTGGATCTTGTCGGAAAAATTACCAGCGAGTTCCGCATTCCCAAATCCCGTGGGCTGGACGTGAACGGGTGGACAGCCAGCTACAACGATGACGATGAAATAGCCACCCACACTGCCGGAGCCATCACCCACGATGCGGACGGGAACATGACCCGGGCACCGCTTTCGCCCTCGCTCCAGGCAACACTCACTTTCAATGCCCGTAACCAGCTCGCTACTGTTTCCGGCGCCGGGGCAAGCTACGCTTATGGAGTAGAGGGCAACCGCCTCAGCAAAGCTGTGGGAGGCGTCACCACCACCTTTGTCACCAATCCCCTGGGCAATCTCGCCACCACCCTCATGGAAACAGCGGGAGGGGTGACACGATACTACATCTACGGCCTTGGACTCATCGGGCATGAAGAAAACGGAACGTATCGAACCTATCACTTCGACCCCAGAGGAAACACCATAGCCCTCACCAAGGATGATGGTTCAAGCATCACCGACCGCTTCGAGTATTCGCCCTACGGGGAAACCATCTACC
>JBDNAW010000134.1:0-4848 GCA_039768255.1 Akkermansiaceae bacterium
AAAGCTAAAGCCGCGGGGGCTTGCTTTCCTTAGGGCTCTTTGGGGGTGGAGGGATCGGGAAGCTGCATCTTGGAATCGGCCGTCTTTTATGGTTTCAAGTAATAAGCAGCTCATCGAATGGTCTGAGGCTTTATCTGCTAATAAAGAACTTTTTTTGCCGCCGAAGTTAAGAGCTGATCGGAAACAGCGTTTATATGCTGCGGTTGCTGAGGCCGCGCAACTCTCTGAAGATGAATGTCCCCAACGTCCATTGCGTGAACGAAGGCGTAAAGATCCCAGTTTTGAAGCGCGCTTAAAGACCGTGTTAGAGCATAGAAATGCAGTAGCAGCGGGTCTGAAAATCGACCCTTCGATCATTGCGTCGAGACCCGTGCTGGAGCAAATCGTTGGAGATAGGGCTGAACCAAGTGATATCCTGCTTAAATGGCAGCAGGCTTTATTAAGTCTTTAGTTGTCTTGGTGATCAAAAATTGATTAATCGACAGGGTCACAGATAAAGTGGGCGTGAATGATAACGACATCCATTTCACGTGTCAGCACTGTGAGACCTCATTGATCGTGGATATTTCTTTAGCTGGTGTTGACGGCCCGTGCCCGTCTTGCGGCGCTGCTATAATTGCACCTAAAGGAAGCACTCCAGAGGCCGTGGTGGTAAGCCCGAGAGAGCTCAAGAAACGTAAAACGACTGTTGAGGAAACAGCTTTATCCCCAACTCTGCAAGAGGCTCCTTCTGAAGAGCTCCACCGTAGCCGCGGTGGGGGACGAGCGGTCAGTCCTAGGACGGGGCTTTCTGAAGCTTATGAAGAAAAGTCAGAAATGGTGGCGATTATTCAGATGCTAATCGCAGCTTTGGTCGTGATGGGGCTCGTGATGGTGGTGGCATACTATTTGAAGTCTGAAATTTATTAATTTTGGTTGAGGATTCTTCAAAAATTAGACTTTTTTTCAGCGTATCAGTCTTTTTTTTTTAAAGGGAAAAAGTTGTTAAAAATGCTGAATGTTTCTTGTTTCTGTGGCCCGTATTTCAGAGAATTCGGCAGCATATGTCGGAGGAAAATGAAGAGCCTGAAGTTGATGAAGTAAGTGTTTCTGGTGACCAGGAATATGGTGCCGAGCAGATCGACAAATTAGAAGGCCTCGAAGCGGTCCGGAAGCGTCCCGGAATGTATATTGGTGACCCTGATGAGCGAGGTCTCCACCACTGCGTTTTTGAGGTTCTCGATAACTCGATTGACGAGCACTTAGCGGGTTACTGCGATAATATTTTAATCAACATCAAAGAGGATGGCTCAATTTGCATCATTGACGATGGGCGAGGCATCCCAGTCGATATCCATCCCAAATTCGGCATTCCGGCCGTCGAGCTTGTTCTAACCAGCCTTCACGCTGGTGGTAAATTCGGGCAAGGCGCTTATAAATACTCCGGCGGTCTCCATGGGGTGGGGGCGAAGTGTGTGAACGCACTTTCTGATTGGTTCATTGCCGACATTACTCGTGATGGGAAAATTCACCGTATTAAGTTTGAACGTGGAAAGACGACTGAAGAACTGGCAGTCGTGGGAGATGCTCCCGCTGACGAGTCGGGAACCAAAGTCACCTTCTTCCCAGACGCTACTATTTTTACGGATACGATTTCGTTTCAATTTGATCGTCTTTCCAAGCGACTCCGTGAGCTCGCCTTTCTGAACCCAGGGCTCACGATTCATCTCGAAGACGAGCGTGCAGAGAGCGCGGCGAAAGAAACCTTCTTTTATGCTAAGGGGATTGAGGAATTCGTGACCCAGCTCGGCGAAAACAAAACGCTCGTTCACGAGGACCCAGTGATCCTCAAAGGTAAGCGTAAGGTCGAAATCGACTACGATGGAAAAGTTATGGAGGATGACGTCTTCGTTGATTGCGTTTTCCAGTATAACGATTCCTACAACGATCAGATTCTCTGCTTCGCAAACTCTATTCCAAATGCCGATGGTGGAACTCACCTCACTGGTTTTCGTGGTGCGCTGACGCGATCCATCAACCAATATGCCAAGGCCAATAAGATTCTTAAAGATAAGGATCCTGCGCTCAGCGGTGATGATGTCCGAGAGGGAATCGTTTGCGTGATTAGCGTGAAGATGCCCAACCCGCGTTTCTCATCTCAGACCAAGGATAAATTGGTGAATACCGAGATCGAAGGCGTTGTTTCTTCCGTCGTTTACGAAGGTCTTCAAAATTACTTCGAGGAAAATCCGAACCTCGCCAAAACGGTGATTGATAAAGCGGTTAACGCCGCTCGCGCACGTGAAGCGGCGCGTAAGGCTCGTGAAACCGTTCGTAAGTCCGTCCTTTCCGGAGGTGGTCTTCCTGGGAAGCTCGCTGATTGCTCGGAGCGTGATCCCTCAAAATCTGAAATCTACATCGTTGAGGGTGACTCCGCTGGTGGTTCCGCGAAGTCGGGCCGCGATCGGACGACCCAAGCGATCCTTCCCCTTCGTGGAAAGGTCATCAACGTTGAGAAAGCTCGCCTTCACCGCGCGCTACAGAATAAGGAAATTCAGGCGATGATCACCGCAATTGGTGCGGGGATCGGAGAAGGGGACCAAGAAGGAGCCTTCGATATTGAAAAAGTCCGCTACCACAAAGTCATCATCATGACGGATGCGGACGTTGATGGAGCTCACATTCGAACTCTTCTTCTAACCTTCTTCTGCCGACATATGCCCGAGTTGGTGAAGTCCGGTTATCTCTACATTGCGCAACCACCGCTTTATAAAATCACGCGGAAGAAGCGTGAGGAATACATCGCAGATGATCCGGCGATGAATAAAATTCTCATCGAGCTTGGCTCTGATGATGTGCGCCTTCGTAAACCGAACGATGAAAAGAGCACAGTCGATCCAGACCTTCTCCAAAGCGTTCTTCAGACCCTCGCAAAACTTCAAAATTTCGTCCGCACTCTTGAAGGTCACGGCGGAAGTTTCGCAAATCTCCTCGCTGCGCGCGATGGTGACAAGCTTCCGACATACATGATCCGAGTTCGCACCGGGAACGAAGAAGCCGTTCACTACTTTAAGAGCGAAGAGGAAGTTCGCGCTTTTTCCACTGAGAATCGCGATCTCCGCCTCTTTAATGAAGAACTCACCGAAGAAGAAGTTGCTGAGTTTAAAGAAAAGTTCGAAGGAAGACAGCGCCGCGCGGTCCGCCGTGAGCTTGGTGAAGCGATTGGAATTTCCAAACTCCTCGAGCGCCTCAGCGAATTCGGAGTCCAGACCGAGCCGTTCTTTTCAGAAGACGAGCCGATCTACGAACTCGTCGAAGGAGAAGGAGATACCCAAATTAGCACCCCGATTTTCAGTCTCTTCGAAATCCTCGGGCGTGTTCTTGAAATTGGTAAAAAGGGAATGCGAATCCAACGATTCAAGGGGCTGGGTGAGATGAATGCGAAAGAGCTCTTCTCCACCACCATGGACCCAAACACCCGCCAACTCCTGCGCGTGCAGTTCGATGAGGAAAACAAGATCGAAGCCGAGAACATGTTCGACGTTCTCATGGGAGATGTTGTCGAACCTCGCAAACGCTTCATCGAAGACAACGCCCTAAACGTGCAAAACCTCGACGTCTAAACCGTCTTCACAACTTTCTCGCCTAAATTCTAAGACACCATGTCCGACGACAATTCAGCACCAGAACCAGACGCTCCACGCGATTCGATCGAGGTCATTAATGTGGCCGACGAAATGTCGAAGTCGTTCCTCGACTACTCGATGTCCGTCATCATTTCTCGCGCTCTGCCCGATGCCCGTGATGGCTTGAAGCCTTCTCAGCGCCGCTTGCTTTATGCGATGCACCATGACCTTTCGCTCTCAGCCTCCAAGGCGCACCTTAAGTGTGCCCGTATCGTGGGTGAGACGATGGGTAAGTATCACCCGCACGGTGATGGCGCCATTTATCCAACCCTCGTAAATATGGCTCAGCCATGGACGCTTCGTGAAACGCTCGTCAATGGCCAAGGAAACTTCGGTTCCGTGGAAGGTGATGCTCCGGCTGCGATGCGATATACCGAGGCCCGCCTCACGCATATGGGGTCTGCAATGATGACCGATCTTGAAAAAGAGACCGTCGATCATCAGACCACTTACGATGAAAATAGCACGGAGCCGGTTGTGCTCCCAGCTGCTATTCCAAACCTCCTCGTTAATGGAGGAACTGGGATTGCGGTGGGTATGGCGACTAACATTCCTTCCCATAACATGGGTGAGGTCATCGATGGCGTTTGCGCGCGGATCGATAATCCTTCGATCACGATCGAGGAAATGAAGGAGCACATCAAGGGGCCGGACTTTGCGGTTGAGTGCGAAATCCGTGGTTACAAGGGAATCGATAGCTACTTCAATACCGGACGCGGCAGCATCAAAATGCGCGGTGTCATGGAGGTGACCGAAAGTAAAACTGGTGCGAACCAGATTATGATCCGCCAGGTTCCCCATGGTGTAAACCGTGCGACGCTTCAGGTTCGAATCGCTGAACTCGTCCGTGAAAAAGTTCTCGTCGATATCTCTGGAATGCGGGACCTTTCCGATGAAAAGACCTGCATCGAGATCACGCTCAAGCGTGACGCTCGCCCGCAGGTCGTCGTGAACCAGCTCTTTAAGCTCACCGCGATGGAGACTTCCTTCGGGGTGAACATGCTCGCGATTCACGAGCGTCGCCCGAAACAGCTCGGTCTTCTCGATGCGCTCGATGCCTTCATCGAGCACCGTCGTGAAGTCATTATCCGCCGCACTCGCTACCTCCTTAGAAAAGCAGAAGAGCGTGCAGAAAACCTCGAAGCTTACCTCCTTGCACTCGGTCACCTTGATGACTTCATCA
>JBDNAW010000135.1:0-3060 GCA_039768255.1 Akkermansiaceae bacterium
CCAGAAAAACGAGGATTCATTAACCCCGCCAAAGCCTAGAAACTCAAAGGAAAAATTACTCACTTTTGCGTTGATTTTTCATCGCAGCATCTTGTTCTCCGATTTTTTTTGCTGGTTGAGCCGGAGCGTCGCTACAGTTGCCGTAATGCCTGCAGATAAGTATGCAGCTACTTCAATCGCGCTTTGATCACGATTCGCTGGATACAATGGCACTAAAAGATCAATTAAGGTCCAATATGCGATCCCAATAAAGAAACCAAGAAGACCCACCAGATACACATGGTCAATGCGCTTGATTAGCTTCTCTGCTCCGAAAAAGTGAAGTCCTAAGACGAGTGGAGTGGAATAAACAAAACAAAGAGTAAGTATTAGAGGTGATGCTCCGACGGCAGTCAGCAGGACGATCAAGGTTGTGCTGCGGCCTCCAGTCTCCGGCCCAAAAAACTCGTTCACTGCGAAAGGGCAGATCACGAGGAGACTGGCAGTTATCGTAGCCGCAAGGCCACAGAGTAACGAAGTCACAAGCAGCCTTTTGAGCACGTGCATTTTTCTGGAGAACAGTTTTATTAGGTAAGAGTCGATACCTTTATCGTAATCGCCCTTCAAGGGCCAATTTTATCAAGATCGCTCAATTCATTAATCGATAAAATATTATCAAACATTATCGAATAAATTAAATTTTAAGAATTTGTGATAATCTCTCAAACCCTTCTTTCTGATATTTTCATTTTGCATCCATAAATTTCAAGAATTCCGTAAATGATTTAGGGCAAACCGGCTGGGTTGGAGGGCGGACTTGGATGCCTCATGAATTATTGGGACACAAAATGAAGAGAGGGTCTCCCGATGGTACTGAGCTGAGACTTGGTAGATGCCTTTTGCCTCTGCTTCGCGGCTCGTTTACTCCAGCATGGAGCGGATTTTTGGTCGAAGTCCCATGGCCCTCATCCGTGATCCCCTCCACGCCTCCATCCTTGACAGCACAGCGGGCTTGCGGCACTTCCAAAGGCAGTCATGAATAGCAAACTCACCGTCCGTGATCTTGATGTTGCCGGTAAAGAAGTCCTCGTCCGCGTCGACTTTAATGTCCCGAAAAACGATGCCCTCGAAATCACCGATGACACCCGCATCCGCGCTGCCCTTCCTACCATTGAGCTTCTCAAGAGTGCGGGAGCGAAGATCGTTCTCTGCTCACATCTGGGCCGCCCAACGGCTGAGAAGGAAGTAAAGTATTCACTCGCTCCAGCGGCGAATCATCTTGGTTCCCTCCTCGGATGTGAAGTGGGGTTCGCGGCTGACTGCATCGGTGATGACACTGCTTCTGCTCGCGCTGCACTTACCAATGGCGACATTCTCCTTCTCGAGAACACCCGCTACTACGATGAGGAAAAGAAAAACGACGGCGACTTCGCGCAAGCACTCGCTGGGAATGCCGAGCTCTTTGTCAATGACGCCTTCGGCACTGCGCACCGAGCGCACGCTTCCACCGAGGGTGTGACGCACCACGTTTCTCAATCTGCAATGGGTCTCCTCATCGAGCGCGAACTGGAATATCTCCAGGTAAAGCTTGAGCAAGCCGAGCATCCGTTCGTCGTCATCATGGGTGGCGCGAAGGTGAGCGATAAGATCGAGGTCATTTCCTCTCTTCTCGATAAGGCCGATACCATCCTCATCGGTGGTGCCATGGCTTACACCTTCCGCAAGGCGCAAGGTTACGAAATTGGGATGAGCTTGGTCGAAGATGACAAGCAGGAGCTTGCGCTTGAAATCCTCAAGACCGCTGAGGAAAAGGGGGTGAAATTCCTTCTTCCAGCTGACACCCGCATCACGAAAGAATTTAAAGAAGGTGCAGAGACTTGGAACACCGAGGTCTACGGCCAAGGTGGAACGATCCCCGCTGATAAAGAAGGGATCGATATCGGTGATGTCGCGATCGATGAATTCAAAGAAGTCATCGCTCGTGCCAAGACCATTCTCTGGAACGGCCCGATGGGAGTCTTCGAGAAGGACTGCTTCGCAAAAGGCACTGATGCAATTGCGAGAGCGATCGCTGACAGTGACGCGCTGAGCATCGTTGGTGGTGGAGATTCCGTCACTGCTGCAGTGAAGTTCGGCGTGGCCGACAAGGTCTCCTTCATCTCTACCGGAGGTGGTGCTTCTCTTGAGCTTCTCGAAGGAAAAATCCTTCCTGGTGTTGCAGCTCTCAGCGACAAGTAAGCGGACTGAATTTTCCCAAAGCCCGGCCCCTAGTGAGGAGTCGGGCTTTTTTGGGCACAGAAAGCTTACCGATTGGGCCTGCTAGTTTCCTCAGCGATAAAGATCATCATATTTCGATCCGGCGTAAACGCGGCTAGCATTTTGCATAGCGTAGATTTTTAAACCTCGGAAGACACCAAAGGCAGGGAACTTGTAGAGTGCGATGGAGGGCAGGCTTCCAACTTTACAATGACTTGCTTGCGAGGGAACAGGCGGGACGCTTTTGCTGCTGGGCTTAAGCGGCGAGACCATCGTCATTATCTTCAACGAGTTCAAGACGAGTGGGCGCAACATCTTCATAGATGTTGAGGCCCATGAAGAAATGGACACGTTCGGGACTCCCGCATTCTTCACCAAAGCCTCGGCTGAGAAAGTGACGGAAGGAGGCGAGCTCCATTTTCCCGAGGACGATGCCGGTCGGTTGCTGATTCGAAGAACGAGCCGCGCGGATGAGGGCGCGAACTTGCATGGGGTCGAAGGCGGGATGAGCCGCTTCCTCATCGATTAAGTGCGTAAATTCTGAACGCGTACGGTGGAGATCACTCTGAAGATGAACTAAAGCATCACGATCCCAGTAAGCCGATTCAGGTGGCTTTTCTTCAATATATTCGCACATTTTTTGAGGAGGGGATTTTTATTAGACGAGTAAATTTCAGCATGTGAGATGCCAAATCTCTCGATCTACGCGGTGACTTTCTTGTCACCAAGATGCGGCAATTTCATGAGACACGGCCTAACTTTTGAACGATCCGGTGATTTGAAATTTCGTTGGTTGGGTGGCTAATACGTCACCCCGCGTCACCC